>PNBP01000166.1 GCA_003136075.1 Methanoregula sp.
AAACCTTTTATATTATCAGGCGGTAACTCTCATTATCAAAACCCAAACGGGGTTTTGAGGTGTTTAAATGGGACAAAAAATTGGAAAGGAAAAAATCGTCCGCGAGAAGGGCTTCCTGTATTTCATCGGCAAGGACGGGTACGTCTGGGCCGCCCCGATGAAGCACAACAAGACCGGCAAGAAGAAGAAAGTCGGTACTGAAAAGATTGCAAAGGAAAAAGGCTTCATGTACTACATTGGCAAAGACGGATTCGTCGCAAAAGCCAAGATGAAGAACGCGTAAATCTTTATTTCCTTTTGTAACAAAACAGTCCGCTACCGTGCCGGAGAAATCCGGCACAGCTGGACTGTGTATAGTTTTTTCCCTGACGGTGTAGTTTCGCTCGCTCTTCCCGTTGGGCACTGCATATTTTGTAGAAATTTTCCCGAATGGTGATATGCGGCACCTGCGAATATATTCTCTTGGTTAATGGTTAATTTTGCAAACGATCAAACGGAATTAATGGTATCTGTCTCCAACCACTTCCCCTCGATGTTATGATAGGCAATAAAGAAGCAATCTATTGAGATCACCATCTCAAATATTTATACCCCCCAATTTCCAGTGGAAAAACTAAAAAGCAACCGTATTTCGCGATAAAAATCCAGAATTTTCTGTTTATGATTATCCAGGAACCCTCCATTTCTGGGATTAATACATACTATTTTATTATGATGTTATGATTCAAATCATTCCGATCAAGGAGGGATCCCCCCCTACCATTTCCATTTTCCGCCCGCTCGTCACCCACGTATTCTCGACGAATCAACTCGCAATCATGAACTGAATGAGGGAACCCCCCTCTCCCCCACCCTATCATGGTTATATATGGTATGGTTTCGCACTATCCAGAGGCTCATTTCGCATGGAGTCCTCGTCTGAAGCCATTGTCTGCATCGGTTCTCTTGAACGTGCCTGATGATTGTAGCTGGCCCAAATGTCTGGGCGTAATACCCCACCACCACCCCCTATGACTGTAAGGGGGGAGGTCCCCTACGGAAAAAATTTGGGGTGGGAGGTAGGGGATACCACCCCCGGTGCCGGGCCAGGAAATGCGGGGCAGATCGTGACCGGGCGATCTAAAAGAAGAATACGAAACGAAAACCAATCTCCTATACAGAGGAGCATTTCACCATGACCGTTGAAGAACCGATCAACAAAGTTAACCTTGAACGTCTCACGAACGGTATCTACGCCTTCACCATGACGCTCATGATCCGGAACATCCAGACCCCTCCGGCCGGAACGCTCCTGAATACTTCATCGCTCTTCCGGTTCATCGATACTACGGTTCTGACTGTCATCGATTTCATCGGGGCGTTTCTCATCCTTGGCATGTTCTGGTTGTTCTACTTCCAGATGTTCCACCGGATGAAAACCTATGATTACCGGTTCCTCTATATCCACCTACTCTCGCTCATGATTGTCGTGTTCGTTCCGTTCACCCAGTCATTTACTTCGGAAAGCACGAATATCGCTGTCGCTGATATCCTGTTCCAGTTCAACTATCTGGCGCTCAGCATCGTGCTTGTTTATGCATGGTACTATGCCAGCAGGATAAACCCTGCGCTGCTCGTTCCGGAATTGACTGACCCCGAGGCATCGTNNATTTGGGATTGTCATTCTCCTGCTGGGTTTTCCCTACTTCGACCTTCTCTATCTCTTCCCGTTCATCATCCTCGCTGTCTTCTTCCGGCATCCCCCCATAGAAGAGAAAGTCCCATGAATGGGGGGAGTATTTTTTATTGTAAGTACCGGTTCAACCGGTTCTGCACCGCAGCAGGCACACCAGTGTAGTTAATCTCGTGGGACATTTCCCCAAGACCAATTTTTGTTGTGTGCCGGATATATGGATGGCCACGGACCAGGATCGTCGGCAGTTCCCGCACGTTCCGGTTCTGGAACAGGATAACCCCGATCGAGCAGTTCCGGCTAGAAAGGAACCGAGGTTTTGAGGTCTTTGAGCAATGCAAGCGCAACCGGGTCGGCGCTCCCAAAGACCAGCCCCGGCTCCGGGCTCGAGACATATGCCCTACCAATGCCTCCAGGATCCATTCGGCTCCCGAACTGATCGGGGCCAAACGTAGTCTGTGCTTTTGTCGTGACAAAAAGGGTCAGGCGCAGTTTCTCGCGGATTGCATCACTGATCTCCACGATCATCTCAAAAAATGTCCCTGTACCATCATCTGCGGTGATGAGGGAACTCCCTTTCGCAGCACCGGTTATGAAATTATTGTAGGGTCCATTGGCATGAAACTCCATCCGGCTGTCCTCACGGAGCATTCCTACCATACACTTGAGTCCCAGCGTCGCGCCTGCCTGGTTGTGGGTGCTGACACGGGGCAGGTAGATGATATGATCCGCCTTTTGTGCCCATCTCCATCTGGTGATGAAAAAGCCGGACTGCCATGATAATGTGCACGGAGACTGATGATGATAGAACCCCTTATCCCATCCCCCATATGAGAAACTGACAAAACGGGGGTCGTCTTCTGGACTCATTCCTGAACAAACATAATTGACTTGGCCGGAGCCCACCTCCTGGATGATGCAGTACATGTTCGATACCGGACTGGTCCCCAATCACAACGTTCGTACCTCTTTCCTCCAACAGTTCCGCCACAACCTTGATCGCGAGCGGGTTTGTGGTGGAAGGATAGGGGTCAGGAGAGTTCAGTGCAGGTTTGAGGAGCACGACATCTCTTTCATGGAGCCATGAGCAGTTGTTCGTTGCAGCCAGAAACATATCGCGGATACAGGTGGCAGGGGGGTCGTTTGGGAGATCCGACCTGAGGCCGTTCACGAAAACCGGTTTCATAAGTGAAGTGTATAGAAAAGGGGATTAAAAAAAGAATGCGGAACCAGCGGGCCGGCTCCCGTGCAGGAATAGTACAAAACCGAAGTGGGCCCGTCGTGATTCGAACACGAGATCTTCGCCGTGTGAAGGCGACGTCATAGCCAACTAGACCACGAGCCCGCATGCATCGACCGGGAATTGAACCCGGGCTATAGGCTTGGAAGGCCTAAGTCATACCACTAGACCATCGATGCGTTGTGCTTTACAATTTTGGCAGCGGGCAGTATTAATGATTGTCATATACAAACTCCCGACACAGAGGTATGAGAAAGGCCAGGGCCAATAAAAAAGGTTTAAAAATAATATTGGGGTTAATACCCTCGGATTTCAGCCTCGACTTTTTCGAGGTTTGCAATCCGTTTTTCAAGGGGTGGATGGGTGGAGAAGAGCTCCATGACTGTTCTACCCGACAGTGCCGGTATAATGAAGAATGCATTTGCACTCTCAACTTTTGCTTTTGCTTCCGGTGGCACCGAATCCAGTCTCCCGCTGATCTTGTTCAGTGCGGATATGAGCGCACGTGGGTTTCTTGTGATCAAGGCACTTCCCCGGTCTGCAGCGAATTCCCGGTACCGGGATAATGCGAGAATAAGCAGGGTACTTACCGCGTATACGACAATTGAGACGATCCAGACAATGATCCATGAGCCGCCGTTTTCCCGGTTGTTCCCCCCGAACAATGCAGAAAAGAAAAAACTCTGCATGATCATCGATGCGATCATCGCGATAAAACTGGCCATGGTCATGGTCAGGATGTCGCGATTCTTGACATGGGAAAGCTCATGTGCGAGTACTGCCTCCAGTTCATCCTTATTCAGGAGACGCATGATTGAATCCGTGCAGGCAACAACCGCATGCTTCGGGCTGCGTCCTGTCGCAAAGGCATTTGGCACCGGGCTTGGCATGATCGCGATCTTTGGCATCGGGAGATCTGCCTCTTTACAGAGTTTTTCCACGCTCTTGTACAACTCCGGGTATTCATCCGCTTCTACAATACGGGCCCCGGTTGACCATAAAACCAGTTTATCTGAAAAGAAGTACTGGACCAATCCCATCCCGACTGCCAGTATAACGATAAACCACAGTCCCACACCGAACGCCACTAATATCGTCATGAACACAAGGTAGAGGATAAACAATAAGAACATCGTCAGCCAAACTCTGCTCGTAAGGCCCCAGTCACGTTTCCATTCCATAATTGGTATATTTTGGATGGTTGTGCTCTTAAATCATTCTGAAATTACAATCCGTTTCCATATTCACACCTTTCCTTCAATCCGTTAGTACATTTGAACCCCATCTGTCATGTTTTAAATCTATGATATGAAACACCAATCAGAAACTATTTTTTCGCGAACATCTGACGGTTACATATGACCGAAGTCGATTCCGAAGCGCTTGCGGATGTGGCATACGGCATCTTTGAACATCTCCTGAACCGGGACCTGCAGGCGCAGGGCAAATATCTTCACCTGCTCGTTGAAAGCGGCATTGACTTCAAAAGAGATCTTTCGGCAATCTTTGGAAAATTTACTGAAGAATACCCGCAGCTTGCTGAAGCGATGCTATCCCATTTTCTTGAAGTTGACAAAGTGTACGAACTTATCCGTTTAGGTGAAGGTGTCACCCCTTCGGCAACGACACTGACCTACTGGATTGTCCAGGATGCCCCGGGTAGTGCCCCGGAAGCAATAGAGGATGAAAAAGCGGGAAAATGGTTGATCTTCCAAGAACCGGATAATGTCGATGCCGTATGGAAGATGATACGGGATGCAACCGTTGCACGGGAACTGGGGATATCAGCAAAAGTCTCTACTGCAAAGCCAAACCCGGATTCGCGGGACCGCCGGAAAGTCATTTATGTGTACACAAAAGACTGGGCAGATGAACCGGATGTCATGCGAATCCGGGAAAAACTTCGTGAAATTGGTTTAACCGACCGGATCGGGTACAAGCGCAACCTTGAAACGTTTGCCGGTGAATATGCCAAAAAAGGAAAACGGGTTACGTATTATTCAGCATAATTTTTTTTAAAATACATCCCAAAAAAGGAAAACTGCTTTATTGTAAAACTTTCATTAAGCCTTTCTTTCCTTGTTCTTGGGACGTAAATTCTTGTAACCACACTTGCGGCAGGCGGTTGCGCGGATACCGTTGCGGGCATTGCAGCGCATACATATCTTCACGTTGAGTAACCGGGATTCGGCTTCAGGGAACTTTGCCATTAATTTTCACTCCTGTCTGTCCATATAACAAAGCTGTTTTCACTCTTAACCGTTTGCGTCTTTTTATTATAAAATCAGGAACGGTTCGCGATAAACCAGTTGCGGANNGCTCAGCAAGGGTCTTTCCCCCCACTTCAAAGATGGGATCATATCCAAACCCCCCGGTTCCCCTCGGTGCTGTTGTAATCCTTCCCTCGAGTGTGCCTAAAAACACCCGTGTTTCCAGCGCATCAGCATAAGCGATTGCTGTGGTAAATCTGGCGCTCCGGTTGGGAATTGCATCCATCTGTTTCAGGATACCGGCATTGCCGATCGCAGAAAGCACATATGCGGCATATGGCCCGGGAAACCCGTTGAGTGCATCGATCATAAACCCGGTGTCATCGACAATAAGGGGCGTTTTGAGGTGGGCATATGCATACTGTGCCTTTTCCCGTGCGATTGTCCCTACAGCATCAGACCGGAGTTCCGGAATATCAAGCGGGACATGGGTGATTTCAATTGCCCCGCCAAAAAAAGCGGCAACCTCCATGGCTTTATGGGCATTACCGGTTACAAATGAAATTTTCACAGGTATCTTCCCCGCAGTTCGATCTCATGCTCACGTAAAATAACGGCATCAGCCCACTGAAATGTCTCTTTGTATCCTGATACAAACGCCGCTTTGAAGGCAGCTGCTTTTTGTGGGTGTGTGCTTTCAACAGTCTGGAAAAACACATGGATATCCACACCTCTTTGTTCAATTTCCGGCGTGACCTGCGCCAGCCCGAAATCGATCAGCACACATTTTCCATCGCTTTCACGAATTATCATATTGCTTGTCGTGAGGTCTCCATGCATGATGCCGGCAGCGTGAAGTTTTCCCGTCACGCGTCCAGCCTCCTGAACATGTGCCTCCGTGAGATCACCGGTCAGCAAGTGTCCCTGCACATTTTCCATCACGATCGTATCTGAAGTGATATCGCTGATAATCGGCGTCGGTACACCCGCTTTTCGTGCCATATGGATCACTCTTGCCTCTGCCCGAGTCCGCTCCATAATCAGCCTTTTGTCAAGTGCCGTAATCCGATACTGTTTGGGGATTCGCTGTTTTGCTGCGCGGCCTTCACAAAACGTAACAACTGCTTCTGCACCCCGTTTTTGATCTGGTGTTGTTGTATGGATTGGCGCACTTGCCGGTGCAGCGTTCTGCTTCCAAGTAACATTCACTCCATCTGACCGGAATGACGGATTGATCTGCGAAGCCTCTATCGGGAGTGACTGGCCGCTTTCCAGCATCAGTTTTCCAGTGTATGCGATCATCGCTCCGTTATCCCCGAGGTACCGGCGCTCGGGAACAAAGAACCGGGCATCACGGTCTTCGCACATAATGCGGAGCATTTCCTGCAACCGGGTGTTTGCTCCCACACCCCCTACTAACAGCACTTCATCTTTTCCGGTAAGTGATAATGCCCGCTCAGTCACTTCTACGCACATGGCAAATGCCGTCTCCTGGAGGCTACAGCATACGTTGGATAATGGCTCACGACTGTCTTTTGCGGCAGACACAAGCCCCGAGAATGCGAGATCCATTCCTTTTACGGTATACGGGAGCTCAAAGTAGTGCCCCGACCGGGCCTGTGTTTCGATCAGCGGGCCGCCCGGATGGGGGAGATCTTTTGCCCGCGCGAATTTATCAAGGGCGTTTCCTATCCCGATATCCAGTGTCTCACCAAATATCCTGTACCTGCTGTTCAGGTAGCCGATCACCTGCGTGTTTGCACCGCTTGCGTACAGCACAATGGGATCCCGGCATCCGGTTGCCCAGCACCCTATCTCTACGTGAGCGACACAGTGGTTCACCCCGGCAAGGGGGACGTTCAGTGCACATGCAAGCGAACGGGCGGCAGTCGCGACCGTCCTGAGGCAGGGGCCAAGCCCCGGGCCCTGCGAAAACGCGATACCGGTAATTTTCTCCGGTTCGGTAAGTATTGAAGCAATGAGTTCCTTCATCACCGATGCATGGTGCTGCGCCGCTTCTCGCGGGTGAATCCCGCCATGCGCGGGTGAATAAGGCCGTGAAGAAAGAGCGATAACATCCTGATCAAAAAGAGCGGCACTGAGGTTCCATGCAGTCCCCTCAATACCAAGTATCTGCCCAAAAACAGGCATCGGACCTTATTTTTTAAATTCAGTATATCCGCATTTACCGCAGGCAACCCGGTCCTTGTGGTCGGCCAGCATGACACCGGGTCCACATCGGGGGCAGTATTTCTTTGAGGTCGTGACTTTATCACCTTCAACCTTAAAGAATGCTCCACGCTGGGGTCCTTTTGCCACGGGTTTTTTTGCTGCTGCCATGTTTATGCCGCTCCCTCTTCTTTGGGCTTGGGCATACCGCGTGCACTTAAATATGGCCTTTCCGTCTTGACTTTTACTTCCTCGGAATCGTAGGCCCGGGCAGTTCCGTGAATTTCCATCTTACCAAAGCTGCTGTGAAGTGTGTCGAGCACAATCATGGGCTCCTTTACATTGAGCAGTGCGCACAGCTTGCCGATGATCTGCATGCGGGAGGGTGTTGCACCATCATATTTGAGAGTAAACTGAATCTCTCTTCTGGATAAAAGGTTATTTCTTTTATCGCTCTCGATCTCAAAGTCCATCGATATCCTGTAATTATTGGAAACCGGCTTATTTAAAACATGACCTTCAGAAAAGAGGCGCCCGTAATGAACGTGAAAAGAGAATGCAGGGTCGCCATTCACTTCTTTTCGGAAATCAAGCGTTTGTTCGAATAAAATGGTTCAGGAGTTTTCTCGCGGCAGCTTTGGCACCTGCGTCGACCATTCGGATCACAACTCCTTCGTGGGGCTGTCCATACAAAATGACCGCGCCGTCCGGAGCAGCGATCACGAGCGGGATGACTGCTAGATCCTCTTCTCCTTCGACAACGATCATAACCGGAGTACGATTGACGGCCTGTTCTAATGCGTGGATCAGGTCATCTGTCAATGTTCCGGGCGGGTTTATGACATGAATTCGCTCGCCCACAAGATCCGGCACCCGGTTGCATGGCAGTCTCATCGTCTGGCCGTCAATAACAGCAATTGCAGGTATGATCCCACGCTTCTGCAGGTTGTGGGTGACGACATCGCCAACGGTATAGACAATCCTGTTGGCAAGTAGGGGAATCACGGTATCCATGTCGCGATGGAGCTCTCCAAAGGGGTTCTTGAAGAGCTTGCGATGCTCTTTTGGGAGCACCAGCATCAGCGAACCTTCAGCGCGTAACGTCCGGGCAACTTGATGTTCATCCGTTTTGCCACATCGGAAGTTTCCGGATCGATGATAACGAGATACCCTGACCAGTCCTCGCTTAAGTTTGTTGTCCCGCAAATCACACAGTTCTCGCCATCGACTACCCGGTGGCAGTCACGGCATACTTTTCCCTGTTTTTTCTTATTCGCCGGCGGCATTTTCCTTCCTCTTGCCTTTGGCTTTTTCCGCGGATTTTTCTTTTGGTGCTGCTCCTGCAGATGCTGCCTTTTCTTTTTCCTTCTCAATCTCTTCTTCGAGCCAGAGTGCAGTTCCTAACCCGGCCTGTCTCATCGTAAGACCAATCTTGCTGTCCCGCGGCTCCCGCTCGTTTAGCGATAACGTCACTACACGGACGCGAACCGTGTCGCCTACACCTATGAACCGTTTGGATTCCTGGCAGATCAGCCGGTTGTTCTTTTCATCGAAATTGATGTATTCATCAGATATCTGGCTCACGTGCAGCATCGCATCAATGGGACCAAGGCTCACGAATGCGCCAAAGCTGGTGGTTTCGACAACCAGTCCTTCGATAACTTCCTGGAGTCCCAGCCGAAGCACCATCGCCTCAAACTTCACATTGTAATAGACGCCGCCGTCTCCTGGGACAATCTCACCCTCCCCGACGTCATAAACGCCTTTAACGCAGATAAATATCCCAAGTTCTTTATCGATACTCCCTTCGAGCTGTTCCTGCAGGACCTCAAGAATAACTTTCTCAAGTTTATCGCCCAGCCGCTGGGGGGGCACCCGCACTTTATCCTCAAGCAACATTTTGTAATACATAACCCACCTTACCTCCGCAAGATCTCCAGTTTTTTCTGATTTCGCATGGATATTACCCCGATTCCACGTGCAAGCAGTGCATCCCTCACGCTCCGGTCGTTTGTCACCACCAGACAATTGTGTTCTTCTGCATATTCAATAACACGTTCATCAACCGGGTTTGATGCGCCGTTAGCAGTTTCAGCAATCGTACATTGCTCCACAAGAGCAAGTCCGAAACGTGCTGCCGCACCATCCCTGCCTTTTGCACGGGTGAGACCGGTTAGTTCCTGCACCACTTCTTTGAGCACTACGGGCTCGAATCCCCCGACAAGCGCACGGATCTCTTCAAAGAGATCCACCTTGAACTGCGCCGGCATCATCAGGGCGTTTGCGTCCAGAAGGACTTTTATTCGGTCAGGACTCCCATCCCGATTAACCGCCAGCGTGCTCCCACCTGCCGGCTGATAGCGATACGGGCACCTTGTTCGGCGCAGACCGGACGCTTCAGCTGCACTTCGACCAAATCTTTCTTTGTATTGGTGACTACACCCACCGTTACGGCGGTTCCGACAGAAAGCATCAGCGGCTCATTGTGTTTCAGGGGTTCGATAACCAGCTCGCTTGTTGCTCCCACAACCCGCTCCATTAGGGTAACATGGCAATGGATCTTATCCCAGACCNNCCAGACCGGTGGCAATTTGCCAACATGTCCTACGACCTGTCCTGCTAACGCATCACTTTTTGTAAGTGAGGGATCCAGTTTTGTCCCGATACCCAACAACCCGCCGGGGGTGGCCTCTTTTACCTTCTTTGACCCGGCATTGATGGAGGTGATTTCTGTGGTAATGGGGATCCATTTGATACGATTTTCAACCTGCATCTGCCTGCCGGGACGGATTTCGATTTCGTCGCCTTCGCTGAGGATGCCCCGAATAAGAGACCCTCCGACGACACCTCCTTTCACGTCCTTCC
Source organism: Methanoregula sp. (assembly GCA_003136075.1). GTDB lineage: Archaea > Halobacteriota > Methanomicrobia > Methanomicrobiales > Methanospirillaceae > Methanoregula. Next base: position 10,157 of record PNBP01000166.1, read on the forward strand.
AGTTGCAGCCCGGCTTGTTAATATCAAATGAACGGGCGACCAGCATCATCGGCTCTGCAGCCGGATCCCGCACTGGTTCAGGAATCGTCTGATCAAGTGCCTGTACCAGTGCTCCCATGTTAATTCCTTTCTGGGCGGAAACCGGGATAATTGGTGCATTTTCTGCGACCGTGCCCTTCACAAACGCTTTGATCTGTTTATAATTATCGAGGGCCTCTTTCTGGGAAACTACATCGATCTTGTTCTGGACGATCACAATATTTTTTATACCGACAAGCCCTAGTGCCATCAGGTGCTCTTTTGTCTGTGGCTGGGGACATTTATCGGCTGCTGATATTACCAGCATTGCTCCATCCATTAACGCAGAACCTGACAACATTGTTGCCATCAGCGTCTCATGTCCAGGTGCATCTACAAACGAGATTGACCGGAACGGGGTTCCTTTTTCCCCACAGACCGGGCATTCCGGTTTTGCTGAGTACGCGTCGGGACCCTCACAACGTTCACATTTGTAGAACGTTGCGTCCGCATACCCCAGCCGGATGGATATACCACGTCTCACTTCTTCGCTATGCCGGTCAGTCCATGTCCCGGTAAGCGCATTCACGAGTGTGGTTTTTCCGTGGTCCACATGGCCCACCACCCCGATATTTACGCTGGGAATAGTCACATCATGCAAATGAAATCGAACCTCCTTACTCTATATATTATAGCCATACTTATACATAACCAGTGATGGCTGACTTCGGCGGCTTTTTCCTGTTTTTTTGGTTTTTGATTGCTAAATATGTAAATGATGTAGTATCAAATAACACCAAATCCGGTTTATTATCCAAAAGTTTCCAATTTCGTCAGACCTATTAAAAAAGAAGCGGAATCAGTCATTGTGATCTTCATTAGATGCAGGAATNNCCCCCCTCGCAGCTCTGGTCGATATTTTTCCAGGCTTCCTGGAGTTCCTTTCCTGCGGCAAATTCCCGCTCACGTTCGATTACTGCTTTTGCATCTTCAACGATGGTTTTATTTGCTTTTTCCACATGTTCGGCAGGAATCAGCTGGTCAATGCGGTAGAAAAGATTTGTACTGTCCAGTTCGGCGAAGAGGTTTCCTTTAATCTGTTCAAGGTTCATCACTGTCCCGGTTGTCCCGGTCTTGGGATACCGCACCCGCATGCCAAGAGAGATCTCTTCAGTGAGCATGTACCGAAATAAGTACAGCGGCCTATAGATATCTTGTGCTGTTTTGCTCTCATATTGCAAGTACTCTTTAATCGGACATTCTGTCCGGCTATGTTTCTGTCAGGTACTGCTTCAAATGGTCTTTAAAAAAAGTAGTTAAAAAAATTAGTTAATGGTCAATCCCTGCCCAACTGCAGATTCAGGTACGGAAAATGTTGTTCCAGTTCCAACGATATGGTACAGCCCTGTCGACGTCACCGAGTACGGGTTTCCTGTGGTCGAATATGGAATAACAAACTCACCGTTAACGCTTTCCTGACGGTACGTAAAGTTTCTGCCGGTGTTTGAAACGAGCGGAATTTCAATAATTCCAGATCCTTTGATATGTGCACCCTTAACGTATTCAAAGACTTTTACATACTTCACATCTGATGTCTTTGAATTGAAGACATTTGTCGGGGATTCATGAACCAGCCGGTAATGCTGGAGTGCCGGAATGGTATCAATTGGAAGAATGATTGACGGGCTCAGAACCGTTGCATGATACCCCTGAGGTGGATTTATGTTGTATTGGTCAGCTTTTTTAGCTGCATCAGTGACGTTCATGGCTTCTGCATTGGAGATGACCGGCAGCGATACATGCGTGATACTAGAGTCAGCATATTCGACATAATACGCCGCAGTCGCTGGTGTCATGGAGCCATCAAAGTTATGAAGCCGTGAGATCATCGTGTGGTAATATGGCTGTTCGTTCAGGAGGCCCGAATCATATTTATTGGGATCACTCTGGCTGGGTGTAAGGACGGTCATCTGGTAGGGGGATCCCGCAGCGGTCGCATTATACCAGGTTGCCATCGCCCAGAACTTTCCGGTATCCATTTCAATATCAGTAATAACATACTTGGTACCATCATGATCGAGAATAGTGTTGGCCTCATTCTCAGAGGTAGCCATAAAGTAAGCAGCGGAGCCATCCGGGCCGTTAACGCCTGCCTGGAACGGGTTGGCATTTGGAATTCTTTTTGCGATGTAGGTGATCATATGGCCATAGTCCCACCATGACATGATTCCATATGCAGTATCAGGATATGTAAGCGTCTTCGGGTCGTAAATGGTGAAATAATTAACACCGGTATCTGGTGTATTGTTCCCCATCCATTCCAGAGACTCGCGCCAGTCCGGGTTCATCTGAGTTGCATCACTTGATCCATTCACATAACTATAGGATACCGAGGTATACGCAAAAAGGACTCCAAGGCCTGCCGTGATTACGATAAGTCCCAGTATCAGGTAATTTGAAGATGCCGAAACAGATGTTTTCTTCTGCATTTTTTTCTGTTTCTTTCCCCGGGGAGATTCATCATTTTTAACAGACTCCTCGTGTGAGGCACCCGAAGAAATGCTGGTTGCCAACTTCGTTAGGTCAGCCCATCCTTGTTCAAATACAAAACTCACACAGACTGCCGAGAGCAATGCGATATTTACTGCCAGATAATACTCGTACCGGATATGCTGGCACGTGGAGTAGAATATGACAACCGACCATATCAATGCAAAAATTTCATAGGGGCGCTCATCTTTCAGGTTGTTATACAACATGACAAGTATTCCACCTATCATGAGGAGCAGGCCGTAATTGAATGCCATCCACGCATTGTTCAGGGACCAGCCGCGGGCTTCCTGTACGGTGTCTGTTACAGGAGCCTGCCCGAAAAACTGGAAAGCCGCACTGATAAGCTGGTTGAAAAATTGCGGAGTTAGTATCCACAGAACTGCCGCACCAATAATTACCAGACCGAAAAGTGATAAGGAGTAAAAGGAGCGTGCCTTTCCCTTAAAGTACCGAGCGAGCATGTACAGAATTGCTGTTCCTGCAATGAGAGCAAGGTATGCGTAGATATGGCCGATAGAATAGGTAGAGAGTTCAAGACTGGAACTTTTAAAGCCGAACAGGAAGAGTCCTACAATTACAACAGCAAAAATAATAGTATTTGCCACAAGGAGATATTCACTGAAACGGTTGCGCCAGACATTGATGACAAACTGGATGACGGTAAACAACGCGACGATCAGGGCAAACACGATCATCGTTGGCATCAGGAACAGGCCGAGGAGGTATGCAAAACCGGCGAGAACCGACAACAGTGCGGTTCTTTTCCAGGTTGCGAAGTTTTTCAGATCGATTTTAGCCTCGTTTTCTGAAAGGAGGATATAAATGTAGATCAGGCAGAAGAGCGTTGAAAACAACACTTCTCCGATATGGTGATCAAAATATCCATACAGAGACCGGTAAAAAAACTGTCCTGATACCACCGCAGTAAAACCAGATGCCAGAATGCCTGTTTTCCAGTCCCCGCAGAATTTCCCGACGTAATACATTAACCCAACGGTTATGGCCGCCATGATCGGCGGTACCAAGAGGCAGACTCCGATGATCTCGGGCCGTGTAACTGCACCTGCAATCAGGCAGGCAAATCCGGAGATATAGATAAAAAGGGGGCCCCAGTAGACCGTCGATCCTACAGGATACTGAGTCATCGGATCAAACCAGGCATAGGTGAAGTGATTGGCGAGAAGTTGCTCTACTTGCCGGAGATTATACAGGGGGTCATCGCTTCCTACCATTGTAAGAATATCTGTTTTACCCATGAGGAACATCGGGATCAGTCGAAGCCAGAGAGCAAAGAGAGAAAAAAATATAATAATGCCAACGATGAGCAAATTTCGTCGGTTTTTAGCATCCAGTTGTATCATATCATCTACCTTTGTTGGGTACAAAATCGATGTCAGGAGCATTAATAAATTTGGATGCATACATCAGAGCATCGTTTTGAACAATTTCTCAAATTATCTGGCTTTCTCTTTCCAGCTGTAGTTTTCAAGATTGACATGGAATGTGGCAGGATGATCCATGAGAGATTTTCTTCTTTAATACATTCTTTCAGTATGCGGTTGTAGGATGATTGGTATAATCCAATGTTGAGGCATGACGAATTTTTAGGCATTTCCCGTATCTGACTACATTAAAATGATACACTCTGACATCCGTTCCTGTTATTTTGGCTTACCTTGAAGAAACAATTTCCTTAGGCAACTTACGGATTTTAGCAGGCGCCCCTAAAGCGAGCATATGATCCGGCACATCATGGGTTACAATAGCCCCGGCGGCAACAAGCGCCCCCTCTCCAATGCAGATACCGGGAAGAATTGTTGCATTTGCCCCAATCGCTACGCTGTTCCGGATAACCGGGCCCGTGAGCCCACCGATGCCGGTTGGGGGGTACCGGTCATTTGTCAGAACTGCATTTGGTCCTATAAAGACATGATCGCCAATCGTTGTGTTGGTGGGAATATACACCATGCTCTGCAGGTTTACATCAGAGCCAATGGTGACAATACCCTCAATAATGGTTGATGTTCCAATTGCGACCCGGTCACCGATTTTGGTCTTTTCCCGGATCAGCACATTATGCCCGCACTGGAATTTGTCACCAATGCTCACATCGCAGTAAATTACCGTTCCTGAACGAAGAACTGCATTCTTTCCAATAGTGGTGCCCTTAAAACCGGCCTTCCCGATATTGTCCCGGGAAGGAAAACCCAGAGTTACCGGTTCAAAAACCTGTAACCCGGCCCCCGTTTTATTAATCCCATACTCAATCATTCGACTGTCACACTCTTTGCAAGATTTCGTGGTTTATCTACATCCCTGCCCAATGCAACGGCGGTGTAATATGCAATCAGCTGGAGAACCACCAGACTGGTCAGTATCTGGACAAATGGCTTCATTTCCGGCAGCGGTACAAAGATGTCCACGATCTCCGTCAACTCCCTGTCGTTCGCAGAACCTATTGCAATCACCGGCGCACCACGTGCCTTCAGTTCTTTGATATTGGAAACCATTACCCCGTATGTTTCCCCGGGCATGCAGATGGCAATAACCGGTGTTTCAGGAGAGAGCAGGGCAAACGGGCCATGTTTGAGTTCTCCAGCGGCATATCCTTCTGCATGGATATATGATATCTCCTTCATCTTCAACGCGCCTTCAAGAGAAACCGGATAGAATGGACCCCTACCGATATAGAAAATACTCTTTGCGTTTTTACAGAGTGCAACCGGTTTTGCGAGATCCATAAGAAGTACATCTTCAATTGCCTGGTGGGCATGGGAGAGGATATTGTCATATTTTCCCTGTGAGCCTGCATTGACAATCTGCATCAGGACTGCTAGCTGGGCAATAAAAGATTTTGTCGCAGCGACACTGATCTCCGGCCCTGCTCGCATAAATAGTGTGGTGTCTGCTATACGACAGACTGAACTTCCTAACACATTGGTTATTGCCAGCGTCCGGCAGTTGTGGATTTTTGCCTGTTTGAGTGCCGTGAGCGTGTCCGCAGTTTCACCTGACTGGGTAATCCCAATAACCAGTCCTTGAACTGGTGGCGGGAAATACTTAAATTCTGAGGCAAATTCCACCCGTGAAGGAATACCGAGTGACTCTTCAAGAAGATATTTGAAGATCAGGCCGGTATGATATGACGATCCACAGGCAACAATTGTAACCGATTTGGGATGCTGGATTATTTTTGGGAGTGTATCATGAGTGATTGCACGCACTGTGTTGAAAAATGCCTGCGGCTGTTCATAAATCTCTTTTAACATATAGTGAGGAAAGCCGCCCTTCTTCACATCTTCAAGGGACCAGTCAATTAGTTCTACAGGACGCGAGACAGGTTGTTGATTCTGGAAGATTTCGACTTTTTCGGGTGTCAGAACCGCAACATCCCCATCTTCAAGAAACATTGCCCGTTCCGTGTGTTCAAGCACCGGTGTCATATCAGATGCAGCAAAATTTTCACCGTCCCCGATCCCAATTACGAGAGGGCTACCGCTCCTTGCCGCGATCAGTCGCGTTTCCCCGCAAACTATTACCAGAAGTGCATAGGAACCTTTGAGAAGTGGAAGGGTATCCTGAACTGCGGAAAGCAGATCCCCACTTTTTGCCATGTTCTCTTCGATAATGTGGACAACAACTTCAGTATCTGTATCAGAACGAAAAATATGTCCTCGTGAAATGAGATCCCGTCTCAATTCCGCAAAATTTTCAATAATACCATTATGTACAATCGCTATCTTATTGGCACAGTCAAGGTGAGGGTGTGCATTTGTGTCATTGGGGACGCCATGTGTTGCCCAACGGGTATGTCCAATGCCGATTTTTCCGTGGAGTTTAATAGCGGCACCGGCATATTCTGAAATTCTTCCCTGATTTTTGGCAACTTCGATCCCGCTACCCAGTGTTGCAACGCCAAACGAGTCATATCCCCGGTACTCGAGCTTTTTCAAACCCTCCATGATAATGGGTGCTGCTTCCCGTCTGCCGATATACCCGACAATGCCACACACTTCATATCACCGTGGAGTTGTCCGCAACAATGCGGGCACGCACCATACTGTTTCCTTCAATCGTCACATTATTTCCGATAATGCAATTGCTGTAGAGTGCAAACGGGCCGCTTTTCACATTATCCCCGATGATTGCGCCAAACTCAGATTTTATCAGGCACCCCTCTATTTCAAGAATCCCGGTTGCCACATTGGTTGAACTATGATCAGCAAACGTGCATCGCTCTCCTATCACGGTATCCATAATCCGCGAGTGCGAACCTATTGTTGTATCATCCATTACCAGTGCATTTCCTATGTAGGTGAATGGTTCGATTTTTACCCGGGAACCTATGCTTGTATCAGGAAGAATACAACAGTTTGGCCCGATTATGCAATTGTTTCCAATAACAGCCGGGCCTGTAATCACAGTATTTGGTCCAATAGTGGTTCCTTTGCCTATCTTTACCGTGCCTTTTATGATCGTATTGCGGCTTACGCATCCCTCGCGTGTAGACAATAGCCCCGCGAGGAGACGATGATTCATTTTTAGGAGATTCCACGGATAGATAGCATCCTGCCAGTCATCAGCAATAACTGGTTGAAGGGATTGTTTTTCCTCGAGCATACAGGATATGGCATCTGTAATATCATTTCCGTTAATAAATGAAAAAAAATCCCTTGTCAATGAGTAAATGCCCGTACTCACCATGAAACTGGGGGAATGCTCCGGCTTTTCCACAATGCTTTCAACCATTCCATCTTTTAACAGCACTACACCAAAATTTGAGGGATTTGGATGCTCCTTAACCAGAATGGCATTATGCATCTCCTTGACGCGGGTAATTGATTGAGGGTCAATATAATTATCTCCGGGCAGGAGAAGGAAATCGCCTTTGATTTTCCCTTTTGCCTGCTGGAGTGCATGTGCCGTTCCCAGCTGTTTGTCCTGGACTACGACTTCTATGGGAATATCGAGCTGGTTTAAAAACCGGATTACCTGCTCTTTACGGTATCCGACGACAACAATGATATCCCGGATCCCGTTTTTTACCAGAGCGTCGATGACATATTCGATGATGGGCCGGTTTGCTACCGGTATCATCGCTTTCGGGCGGCTCCACGTGAGCGGGCGCACCCGTTTTCCCTCTCCTGCTGCAAGAATAACGGCCTGCATGATTACCTACCTGATCGTTGAATTATCCCCATAACAACCTTCGATGTACGAATTGGGCACAAAGAGTGCATTGCTGCCGACCATCGTCCCCACATTAATGGTGCAGTTGATCCCAAAATGGACCCCGTCTCCAATAATCGCGCCGAATTTGGTATGCCGGGTATCCTTTCCACATACCTTGACATTTGCATGGTCATGCCGGAGGTTTGCTACTTTTGTTCCGGCACCGAAATTACACCCGCTCCCGATAACCGAGTCACCGATATAATTGAAATGGGGAATCTTTGTTCCCTCCATGATAATGGAATTTTTCAGTTCTGTGCAATGGCCGATGTGGCAGTTATCCCCGATGCTTGTCGATCCACGAATATATGCATTAGGGCCGATACGGCAGTTTTTACCAATAATACATGGACCTTCGATATAGGTCCCTGATTTTACTACGGTTCCTTCTCCAATAGCAACCGCACCCGAAATGGTCACATTGTTTTCGATATCACCGTGGTTTTCTCTTGGCAACGATGTCATACATGCTGCATTTGCATCAAGCAGATCCCATGGATAGCCAATATCTTTCCATGAGCAGATTTCGAATGCGGTCAAACGCTGTTCGCGAATGAACACCCCAAGTGCATCGGTCAACTCCAGTTCACCGCGGGAGGAGGTCTGCACCTGATCGACCAGATCAAAAATATCCGGTGTAAATAGATATGCACCGGCATTTATCTGCGTTGATTTTGGGTGATGCGATTTCTCTTCAAGGGCGGTAACCATATCTTCCTTGACCATGACAACCCCAAAATCTTCCGGGTGATCGGTCGTACTGATCCCCATGCAAGGCGCAGGGCGTTCAATAAATTTTGCCAAGTCACTACTGGTGACAATCATGTCCCCGTTCAATACAAGGAACGTCCCGGTGACAAAATCTCGGGCAGAGCGAAGTGCATCGGCAGTTCCCTGCTGCTGTCGCTGGGGCGCGTAGGAAATATGAATTCCCCATCGGGAACCGTCGCCAAAATATCGGCGAACCTCCCTCTCTCCATATCCAACAACAATTACAAATTCGCTGATGCCGGCATCGCGTGCGGAGATGATCAGGGGCTCCATCATGGGGCGATTTCCGATGGGGAGCATCACTTTGGGGCGCCTAGTGGTGAGCGGACGCATCCGTTTTNNGCAATAACAAGATGCTCCATCATCGGGCGGTTGGCGAGCGGGAGCATCACTTTCGGTCGCTTGGCGGTGAGCGGGCGCATCCGTTTCCCCTCCCCCGCAGCAAGCACGACACATTCCATACGTACAGCTCGTGTCACAACATTTAAGCAGTTTTCCCTTTTCTGACGAGCGTTCGTGCGCGCTCAAGCATCTCTTTTGCTATCTCCATTGTTATCCCCTCAGCGGTGATACGGATCTTAGGCTCAGTCCCGCTGGCCCGGATAAGGAACCAGCCGTTCTCTTCCGGAATCCTAATCCCGTCTGTCGGGTTTGCTGCCCCAAGTGATGTTACGATTTCCCGTGCTGTTTCACAGGAGAATGATTCCCGTAAAATGGGATATGATGGCATCTCATCCAGAATTTCTGCAACATTCCATTCGGATGCAATTTGGCAGAAAAGTGCTGCCGCGAACGGTCCGTCCGGGCAATAGGAATGTTTTGGGAATATCCATGCGCCGCTGGGTTCACCACCAAATTCTCCCCATGTTAAGAGTTCCTCTGAAACAAAGGTATCACCTACCGGCGTCCGGTGTACATCAGCAATCTCCTCGATGATCATCGAAGCATCCGATGTGGTGACCACTTGTTTGGCGCTGAGGTACCGGGCAAATACCATAAGAAGATGATCGCCGTCAATGAACCGGCCCCGGTTATCAAAGGCCATCATGCGATCGGCATCCCCGTCATGGACGACTGCACAGGTGGCCCCGGTCCTTTTTACCATCTCTCCTACATAGCCGAGGTTTTCCTTTAACGGTTCAGATGGGCGGGCAAATGATCCTGCAGTATCACAGGTCAGACAAACGGGTTTTGCGCCGGCATCTGCCAGCAGGGACGGGGTGAGCACACTACCTGCACCATTTCCACAATCCACGACGACAACAAATTCCGGCGGGATAGATGTCGCGGTAAGAATTGCCTTCTTGTGAGGAGAGATTACATCGATGGCAATTGCTGAACCCTGCTGTTTCCAGTCCGCCCAATGTGTTTTGGTTATTTGGTCTTCCACATCATTTTGCTGGGTTTGCGTGAATGAAGAACCATCCGGATTGAAGAGTTTAATGCCGTTGTACTCTTCGGGATTGTGAGACGCGGTGACCATGCACCCCGCTTTCATATACCGGGTACTATAGGCAATTGAGGGTGTTGGAGCAATCCCTGCAGAAAACACCCGTCCTCCGGCACTCATAATCCCGCTTATGAGCAGGTGGGAAAGCAATGGGCTTGTAGTACGGGTATCCATACCCACATTAACCTCGGGAAACTGTGCTCCCAGCACGGAGCCAACGCGTAATGCAGTCTCTATCAGCGGCCGATCAAACCGTTGCCTGATACCCGAAGACCCAAAGAGCATGACACATCATTGGTTTCCTGCCTAAAAAAGAATATTATTTTTTGCCTTCAGTATTTCCGTCTCTCTTGGCGGTTTTAAAAAAGCCTGTTCATGTTCCAAACGGGCACCAGTGCTCAAGGTGCTGAAGACGGGCAATTCCGGCTGTGGAAGGTCCAAGACATACGATACGTTTTGTGTCTTTGTATGATTCAACGATATTTCCAGATCCCTCTTTGATAAGTCCATCTCCATTAATGAGAATCACATCTGCCGCACCGGGATCTGTTGTCAGGTGTCCCCCCAGATCAGCCTCAATGTCAGGAATGGCACCTATACAGCAGACTTTTTTTGACGCAATCTCGCTCATTAATTGTTCCCGGCAGGAACCATGCACAGATGGTAGGCAGGAATGCAGAACCCGTGAGAGACAGAAAAAACCTGTACCGACATTTATGATAGCGCAGGCAGCACCCCGCTTTGCAGGAGTGTCCAGAGGTGCGCCAAACATGAATGATATCTTTGTCATCGCCCGGATCGGATCGTCTGTCATAAACTCTGCGCTCCGCCCTCCAAACGTTGCGGTCATACAGGCTCCCCGTTCGTACCGGCAGAATTTGACATCCGGGTTTACATCCAGGTGAACACTCCCTTCTTCACACCCGCTGTGATGGATGATCTCCTCGAGTTTATTGACAGAATCAGATACTATGTCCATGTCTACTCTCCCTCTTTTTGTATTAGTACGACGCGGGCGGGAGCCCCATCAAGTCCGGCAAGGCGTAATGGCAGTGCCACGAGATCATAGTCCCCTGCATCCACATCTGAAAGATCCAGAAGCTCGATAATGATGCACCCGTGACCGAGCAGTTCGCGATGCACCGAACCATCACATACGAACGCCTCAATAGAAAACGAATCAATTCCTATGCATCTGATATGACATTTTGTGAGATATCTTGCGGCCTCCAGGGTAATACTGGGGTAGTGCTCAAGAAACCGATCTTCTCGGGAAAATTTCGTTTTCAGTATAATTCGTTCAGTATTTTCAATTTTTCCAGCAAGGTGTCCTGTATCAATGACCTTACCTGCATCGCTGACATCAATGACCCTGCACCGGCCAATCAGGTTAGACAAAGGCAGGGTATCTATCGTATTCCCTGTCTTCAGATAATGCACCGGCGCGTCGATATGGGTGCCGGAATGGCTGTTCATATACAAATCACTGATCAGGTACAATCCCTGATCCCTCTGTGTAAAGTTCGGAGGTATATCCCCTGGATATGAGACCGTTTTATCCGAAAGGGGTCGCGTTATATCGATAATTTTCATAAAAATTCAGGCGCTCCATCCATGTTCCCCGATAAGGGGTACGAATCGAACCCCTCCATGAGGTTCAGTTTTTACGGTGCCCCTCATTTTTTCCATGACTATCAGCTCCTGAACGTCCCGGTTGCCTACGGGCGCAACAAGTCTGCCCGCATCTGTGAGTTGATCAATAAGCGGTGGGGGAATCTGGGGCGTTGCTGCAGTGATCATGATTCCATCATAGGGGCTGTTTTGCGGGTATCCCTCCGTTCCATCCCCAACGACAACGTCAATGTTTGTGTAGTGGAGGGCGGCAAGATTTTTTTTGGCAAGATCTGCAACTTCAGGAATGCGTTCTACGGTTGGTACTTCTTTGACGAGCATTGAAAGAATGGCTGCCTGGTACCCACTGCCCGCCCCAATCTCAAGTATCGTGTGTTCTGGTTTTGGTTTGAGCAGCGACGTCATCAATGCAACAATATAGGGTTGGGAGATTGTCTGCCCGTTTCCTATTGGGAGCGGGCAGTCCTCATACGCCCCCTTATCGTAGGGAGGAGGAATAAAAAGGTGGCGGGGAACTTCCCGCATTGCGGCCAGAACGCGGGTATCATGAACGCCGCGTGCTTCAATCTGCTGTGTTACCATCCTTTGTCGTTCGTCTGATCGCAGATACAAGGGCATAACCGTATTTTTTTTTAAAATCCTGCTTTTTCTGCCACATCAATTGATGCATCGATCTGTTTTTGGAGTGCTTCTGGAAGGCCGACGATCTTAACATCGAGGAATCCACGGATAATTGTTGCGGTCGCTTCATCTTCATCGAGCCCCCGTGACATCAGGTATTCTATCTCATCCTGTGCAAGTTTGCCGACGGCTGCTTCGTGAGAGAGCTCGGTACCAACGACGGACCCTTCAATTTCGGGAATTGCATAGATGATCCCGTCGTTTAAGATCAGCCCCTTGCATTCGAGATGCCCCCGTGTACCAGCAGTCTTTCCCTGGATGTGTCCGCGGGAGATGATGGTTCCGCCTTTGGTGATTGCACGGGTGATTAGTTCGGCGCTTGATCCCTTCCCTTCAAGGATTGCCCGGGAACCGATGTCCATAAATGATGTTGGCGTGGCAATCACGATACTTGAGAACCGTGCGACTGAATTCTCACCTTTAAGCGTTGCAGTAGGGTACATCTGGATTTTCTGTACCGGTTGCATGCAGACGTAGTTTGACAGGAACACTCCATTTTCCTCAACAATCGATGCGCTCCTCGGGAAGACTTCAATGTTTTCAGTCCATGTATGGATCATGGTGAAACTGATCTTTGCATTTTTCTTGACATAAAATTCTGAAACTCCATAGTGTGCTGCGCCTTTACCCACATGCGCACCACTGGTACAACCCGAAATGATATGGAGTTCAGCGCCCTCTTCTGCAATGATAATATTATGAACATGCTGAATCTGTTCATGCCCGAGATACAGGCACGCTTGGATTGGGAGGATGTTGTTGGTGCCTGCATGGGCAATGATTACATATCCTTTAGGGTCCTTTTGGGCGGCAACATACTTGGTGATCTCATCTTTTTCCGGGGATACTGCAACCCAGTTGTACTCCTTTAAACCGTTGTATCTCTCCATCGCCTGCTTGTACGAGAGAACTTCAATGCCTTCCTGCCTGCATTCTGCATGGACAACATCTTGGTTCATCTGGAGGTAACTCCCGCACCGGTTCTCCATATCCAGATCGATGCCTGACTGAACCAGACGGTCCTGATCGATTTTTGATATATCCCCGGTGTTTAGTTGTGACGGCATTCCAGACACTCCCTGTACCCACGCTGTTTGATATCTTTTAGAATCTCACGGGGATTACCATGGCACTTGATCTCACCCTCACACATTACATGGCCTTTATCAGCATCTAGGTAATCGAGGATGTACCCGGTATGGGTAATGACAAGTCCGCTTTTTTCCCGCTTCACGATCCGTTTCTCCTTTTCCAGCAACGAACCGATCGCACTGCCGATAAGAGAGATATTTTCGAGATCCACACCGCTTTCTGGTTCATCGAGCATAATAAAATCCGGGTTTTGGATCATCAGCTGAAGCACCTCGCTCCGCTTAATCTCTCCCCCTGAGAATCCTTTGTTGATATCCCTTTCCAGAAAACCGTCCATATGCACGGATTTTGCCAGTTCTGCGGTATCTTTTGTTTTATCCTTCGAAATAGCGGTGAGAAGTTTTCCCAGCTTCAGGCCGGAAATCGTTGGCGGGCGCTGGAAGAGCATCCCGATGCCCCGCTTTGCGCGTTCGTGGGCGTGCATTTTTGTTACATCCTCTCCCTTGAGCATGATCTTACCCTCAGTTATGGTGTAGTTTGAAAAACCCATAATCGTCATAAGAAGTGTGGTTTTTCCCGAACCGTTGGGACCCATGAGGACGTGTGTTTCACCAGCCTCAATGTGGAGATTGATGTCATGGAGCACCTCCTTGGTGCCGATATTCACATGCAAATCTTCGATATGCAGCATAGGATAATCTCATGAGTGTATGTCAAAGGCTGCATTAAACGCTTTTTACTGTACCTATGCCTCATATCCGCAAGTTCAACATGCAACAGTCAATGCTCTGGATGAAAAACTCCCTTGTCCCCGGGCAGTCTGACCATGTGGGATCTGAACTGTAACGAAGTCGAACCTTAAAAACCGGAGATCCAAATTTTTTTGGCAGATATCCTTATCTGTGGCTTAATGAGACCGGACCGCGCAAACCGCGAGTTACTTGTACAGGTTATTACTGTATGAACGTTTGAAAAATGCATGTACATGCAACAAATCTTCTAATCCTTACGACTTAAAAAATGAATACGGTGCTTGGGGAACCCCCACCTAGGTAACAGTTTGGGTGTGGTTAATTTTTCATTGAGATGGAGCAGGGCCCCTTTCTCTCTATACTTGAAAGGATAATGTTCTTATTTCTGAACTTATGCCAGTCGAGGTAGTTAGCAGAAAAGACAGGTTTTTTTTAACTCATCCGGTCAACTAGTAGTATAAGCGTGGGTGACACGTGCGGCAGGATAAGGTTCTGGACAAAGCAGGAAAGGCAAAGGTTAGGCAAGGATCAAAAGAGGCCAAACATATCCTTGATACCGTTGAAAACCCGGAAATCCGGAACTATATCAACCAGATCATCTGTGGTGATGCAGCACAGGTAATGAGTAAAACCCCTTCCGAAAGTATCGATCTCATCATTACGTCCCCTCCTTATAATTTCGGACATGCGTATGCGCAGGACATGCATGATGACACCCATGAGTGGAACGAATATTTTGATCAACTCCAGCGTGTCTGGGCAGAATGCGAGCGAGTGCTGAAACCGAGTGGAAGGATTGCTGTAAACATCCAACCGCTTTTTTCCGATTATATCCCAACCCATCATATCATATCCGGGCAGCTCCGGAAACTGGGGCTTCTCTGGAAGGCAGAATTTCTCTGGGAGAAGAATAACTATAATGCAAAATATACTGCTTGGGGAAGCTGGAAATCTCCGTCGATGCCATACATAAAATATACTTGGGAATTTGTTGAGGTTTTTGATAAGGGAACGCACAAAAAAACCGGTCGGCGCGAGGATATCGACATCACTGCCGATGAATTCAAGGAATGGGTGATCGGGCGCTGGAAGATTGTACCGGAACATCGCATGAAAGATTTTGACCATCCTGCAATGTTTCCTGAAGAGTTGCCCCGTCGCCTGATAAAACTTTTTTCCTACAAAAACGATATTGTGCTCGATCCGTTCAATGGTGTTGGCACGACGACCCTCGTTGCGCGGGCTCTCGGGAGGCGTTTTATTGGTATTGATATCTCTCTTCAGTATTGTGAAACGACGCTTCGACGGATGCGGATGATAAAGGATATGGAGATCTCTACAACTGATTATCCGCAACCGGCCCTGATAATCCATTCAGAATAAAAAACTTAACAGCTAGTACTCCAGAATAACTTTTAAGATGGCACATTTGCTTTTAGATATTCATAGACACCTTTTCGATCATACTGGTGCCTGAGAATATAATTGTAAATCCCGGCGAACGTCTCATAGCGGGAATAAAGTTGCCGGTATGAGGCAAGTTCGGCATTATATTCAGATACAAGGGCATTGTGCACGGACACCTGTGCATTATAACCAGAAATGTTTCCTGAATTTTTCTGGATTTGCATCTGTGACTCAAGTGCGGTAATCCGGCTTTGCTTTGTATTCAGATCGGATTCAAGAGTTTTAACCTGTGGTTCGAGCCCGGATACCTGTTGGAAGGATTGGTTACCCACGTCCTGGATGTACTGCACCTGCTTTCCACTATGGTATGTCTTGGTCCCATTTCCAATTGGAATTACCAGAGGATCAGAAGTAAGTGTGACACCTCCCCTGAGGGTATCAGGAGGCACACCAACAAACGATACATCGGTAGTTTCGATGTACGAATAGCCGGTATTTTTATACGGCATATCGTCAGACCCAATCCCAACGGCCATGTGGGATTCAGGATCAAATGAAAGGAGAGCTACTTTGTATCCTTCGTGAGAGAGGAGTCCGGCAAGGAGCAGGCTCTTGTCATCACAGTCGCCGGATCCTTCAGCGACAACCTCGACAGGATACTTTGCCGGATTATCCGGCGTTGTTTCATACGTGATTGATTGAGTGTATACCGTCATTAATTCGAGATATTCGTCATCGGAGAGCCCCTGCTGGTCCTTTATTTTCCGGAATTCTCCAATGAGATCTGTGTAGAACTGGTCCTGTGCAGGATCTGTAACCATCGCGCGATAACTATCCGCCACCCATACATTTTCAGAGATATTGCCATAGATGGAGACCGATTTGTCAGCGGTTTTTGCGCCTTGGTATACGGCAGCATTGACCGGAACTGTAATCATTGCAGTTCCCCGTTCGAATGGAAATGCATGTGTGGCAATCAGTGGCTGGGCTTCTGAAGATCCCATTTTGATGTGGGGAACAACGACAGAATTACGGGTAGAGATATATCCAGTAATGAGTGCGATGACCAGGAGGACAAGAACTGCATATATGAGCAATTTAAGAAATCGGTTCACGGTATTATTCCATCCAAAATAATATTTCTGAGGTCTGCGATCGAATTAATAATATATTCTGGTTTAATCTCAACATGGCTTATGTTCTCTTCACTGAATTTACCTGTGCGGACAAGGATCCCTTTCATACCGGCTGATTGTGCACCGCCAATATCGGTAATAATATCATCACCAATTATTGCTGTTTCCTGTGCGCTTAATCCCATATCGTTAAGGGTGAGTTCAAAAAATGTTAACGAGGGTTTCCCCATGATCAACGGGGTCTTGCCCGTAGCAAATTCCAGCGCTTCTACAAATGGTCCAGCCGATAGTGATAGCCCGTCCGGTGCCATCCAAAACCGGTCTTTTTCAAGGGCGATTAGTTCTGCTCCACTTTTGAGGTGACGGAATGCACGGTTCAGGCTTGCATACGTTAATTTGTCACCGGCATCGCCAATAACAACATAGTCCACATCAGAAGAACAATTGCAGGAACATGTTTGTTCAAAATCCTTATGCACATCGCCCGTTGTAAGAAGATAAACCCGGTTTCTCCCCGATTGTTTCATGTAGGTGACTGCAGCAAGAGGAGGAGTGAAGATATATTCAACCGGGATGTCAATGCCCATGCCAGATAAGCGCTGGGCAATGGTTTCACGGCACTTTCGCGTCGTGTTGGACACAAAACGGAACGGGATTTTTTTTTCTTTGAGGAATTCAATTGTTTCTTGTGCCCCGGAAATAACATTTCCCCCCACATAGAGCACCCCGTCGAGATCGATAAGAAAACCCTTGATGACCATCATAAGCCCCAGTGATGAAGAAATGCATCAATCATTTCTGCACAGCGCTGTTGGTTCTGCCCGAGATACTTTTCCGATTCCTGTCGTACCTGCGTACGCTCTGAAGCGTTCAGATCCTTTGCCCATTGGGTAATGATCGGCATGGTTACTTCAGGATGGAACTATACTCCGACTGCGTGCCTGAAACGGAATGCCTGGTTCTTTACGTGTTCTCCATATGCAAGAAGGATTGCGCCCGCGGGAAGATTAAACGTCTCATGGTGCCAGTGAAAGACCGGGGATACACCGGTAAACCATGCCGATGGTGACGGTATACCATTCCATATGTCACGCCAGCCCAGTTCAGCTTATGACGGGTAGACCCGTTCCCCAAATGACGCCGCAATCATCTGGGCACCCTGACAGATCGCGAGTACCGCATTATCCTGTAGTATAGTCTCGCGAACCAGTTCTTTTTCCGGTTTGAGGAAGGAGTACTCGCGTTCATCGTTAACACTCATCTGGCCGCCAAGAATAATGACGTGACGGGGTGGATCGCAGGGAAGGGCATCATCTTCAAAGAGCCGGAGAATTTTATGATGCTGGTCATGGGTTACCAGATAGTTCTCGATGGTTCCCGCCGGTTCATGTTCCCCGTGCTGGAAAATTGTAATCATCTGAAAAAGAGTGTGGCGGATTCACACTTGAGATTTGTTATTACTTTCACCCTCCACGGTTGATGTTTATCCCCCCTAATCCAGACTGTTATTCCAGAACATGGCCTCCATTCATGCCAACCGTATAGGAGAAATCTGGCAGCAGCGCATGGATTCGCTGCGGGAGTATGAGGTTATACGGGACGGGAACGTATTTGGGACAAATCTCTTTAATAATGCTGTTCTCTCATCCGAGTACGATCAGGCACGAGAAAAACTTCGCCAGCTGGAAAAACAGTATGCCGGCATTGAGTTCGATACCCTCTTTCCGGGTAAGGAAATTTTGAACGAGGGGGGTGTATGCATCTCTCTTGAAAGCCGATATCCTCTTGAGATCGCAGTAATAGATGTTGAACGGCTTACCCGCGATATCCTTGCAGATCTCACTCTTGTACGCGGGATCGGAGAAATTACCCGGAGACGATTGAATACCCGGGGATACTCCACGATCGCAGATCTTGTACAAAACCCGAAGTTCCGGTCATCAGCCTGGCAGGTGCTTGAATGTTTGTCCGGTGGAAATTCTGCAGAAATTATGGATATGATCGGCAGCAGGCACGCGAAATCCCATCCGTTTATTCTCGGAACTGCTGGTTTCCATGAACCGGAGGATTATGTTTTTCTTGATATCGAGACGCTTGGTCTTTTTTCCCGTCCCATTATCTTGTTTGGTGTCGGCACGATCGAACACGGCAAACTGTGTATCCACCAGTACCTGCTGCGCGATATTGATGAAGAACAGGCAGCCCTGATTGCTACCATGGACCACCTATCCGGAGATCACCTGGCGCTTGTTACTTTTAACGGGAAATCATTTGACTATCCCTACCTTCAGGACCGGCTCGCTTATTATGGGATGGGATCGACTTCCCTGATCACTCATTATGATGTGCTGCATTTCAGTCGCCGAAGATGGAAGGGAATGTTCCCATCATTACGACTGTTCTCCCTTGAGCGGGAGATCTTGGGTGTCTGCCGCACCGATGATATTCCCGGGGCGATGGTGCCGGAATTCTATGAAACCTTTCTGAAGACAAAAAACTGCGGCCCTCTTGTTCCGATCGTGGAACACAACCGGCAGGATGTAGTTTCGCTCGCGCTTCTCTTCTTCCGGCTTTTAGGAGAGTCATATGGCTGTCGCTGACATTGTCAGGCTCCTTGAAACAAATGTCCTGTACAGCAAAAGGGTTGTTTGCCGGCATCTTTCCGAACCGGGGGCACTCCGGTATGGAACGCTTTTAACGCCACTTCCGGATGTTCTTACCGCGTACCTTGACCAGAATAATATCCGGCTCTATACCCACCAGTGCGATGTCATTAATCATATCCGATCAGGAAAGAACGCAATTATTACGACGCCAACCGCGAGTGGCAAGACGCTCGCTTTTAACCTTCCGGTTTTTGAGAGAATACATACTGACCCGGACGCACGGGCACTCTACCTCTACCCTACAAAAGCGCTTTCCAATGACCAGTTTGCAACGCTGTCGCAGGTAGCGCAGTTCACTGGTATTCCGGCAAAACCGGCAATCTATGATGGGGATACGCATCAGTCGAAGCGTGCCGCTATCCGTGAACATTCACGAATTATCGTTTCAAATCCCCACGAACTTCACCAAGTATTATCATGGCATGCAAAGTGGAGCCCGTTTTTTTCAAACCTCCGGTTTGTTGTGATCGATGAAGCGCACCGGTACCGGGGGGTATTTGGATCAAATATTGCACTCTTGATACGAAGGTTGATCCGGCTCGCGCAGCATTATGGCGCAGACCCGCAGTTTATCCTGTCCACAGCTACACTTGCAAATCCAAAAGAGTTTGCTACACGACTGACAGGCAAACCTTTTGAGATTGTGAGTGACGACGGATCACCCCATGGCAGAAAACACTTTGTGCTCTATAACCCGTTTTATGACAGGATTGGAGAACGATCCACGCACCAGGAAACAAAAGATCTTCTCGTATCCTGCGTGAAAGGTGATCTCCAGACCCTCTGTTTTACCGGTTCGCGCAAGATGACCGAGCTTGTTACGGTCTGGGCGCGGGAAGATGCACGGCGCACATCTACCCGGCTTGCCGAATCCATCTCCGCGTACCGTGCCGGGTACCTCCCGGAAGAACGGCGGGGGATTGAACGGCAGCTCAAGGACGGGCTCCTGAAGGGCATCGTATCCACCAATGCGCTTGAACTCGGGATCGATATCGGATCTCTCGATGCAGTGATCATTTCAGGTTACCCGGGCACGATGATGTCAATCTGGCAGCAGGCAGGACGGGCAGGGCGAAAAGGCGGGGATTCTCTCGCCGTGCTTGTTGCGCAGGCAAACCCTCTTGATCAGTACTTCATGCACCACCCGGATCAGTTCTTTTCCCGATCAGATGAGCACGCAATAGTCGATACAGAAAACCCATATATTGTCTCTGGGCAGCTGCTCTGCGCTGCGGCTGAGCTGCCGATACGGGAAGAGGCGGACAGTGAATTTTTCGGAGATTCGATCTCTTTGCTTCTTGCAGATCTGGCGTCATCAAATCTCGTCAGGAATACGTCCCGCGGATGGGTATATACCGGGCGGGGCAGAGCTGCTGATGCAGTGAGGCTTGACGGGATATCTGCAGAGAGTTATCGGATTATGTGCCACGGCAGGCTCCTTGAAACCATGGACCGGGGGCAGGCATACCGCGAAGCGTACAAGGGTGCAATTATGCTTCACCAGGGAGAGACCTACCTTGTGAATGAAATGGATCTTGAAACGCACACCATCCGCGTAACAGAAACGGATGTGGATTATTACACCCAGCCGCTCAAGGACGTTAACCTTTCTGTTATCGGGACGTTCGAAACGCAGGATATTAATGGTGTGAAGTGTGCGTTTGGCGATGTGGAGGTGACCGAGCAGTACACCGGTTACAAACTCAAGCGCGGGGATACCATGATCGGTGTTGAATCTTTCTCACTCCCGCCTCTTACCTTCCGGACAAAAGCATTCTGGTTTGTTGTGCCGGATCCCGTTGAACAGGCTGTGATATCTGCCGGGCTCGATGTAGCCGGTGGTCTGCACGGTGCCGAACACGCGCTTATTGCGCTCATGCCCCTTCATGTCATGTGCGATCGGTGGGATATCGGCGGATTATCCTCTCCCGTATTTGGGGAAGATGGCGAGCCAATGATTTTTGTCTATGATGCGTATGAAGGTGGCATCGGACTTGCGGANNACTTGCGGAAAAGGCATACGAGCACCTTGGCGCTTTGTTCACCAATGCGTATGAACTTGTCCGAGACTGCCTGTGTGAAAAAGGCTGCCCGTCCTGTATCTATTCCCCCAAATGCGGGAACGATAATGCTCCACTCGATAAGGACGCAACGGTGCAGATTCTTAAATTGTTGACTGTACAGTCAAAAGAACCCGAATCACTCGGCTGTCCGGATGATCCGGGCATGATGATCGTGTCAGCACATTAGTCTACAAGGATATACTGGGTTTCATACTCCGGTTCATCATTCTCAAAGATGAACAAATCATCAATTTTCGCATGCAATGTTTTTGCAATATCGTGAGCAAGTTTCAGCGAAGGATTGTATTTCCCTTGCTCAAGAAAAACAATTGTTTCCCGCCGCACTCCGACCGCTTTTGCAAGATCCTCCTGGGTTATGCCAAACCGGGCACGATATACCTTTACCTTCGTCTGCACGATAGACCGGCCTCCCGTATTTCCGGCATCACGCAACATCTCCTTTTCAGAAAAAGTACATCTGGTAGATGCATGTGGAGAGGGCGAGTATGACACTTGAGAGGACAAGTGTTGTCTGGGATTTCCCCATCTTTCCAGTGCCGGGTGATGCCGACAATGAGAAAGGCAAGTCCAGCTACCAGCAGTACCATCCCGATGATGGTTTCTCCCGTAGTCAGGATGATCGTAATGATACCACTGACAAACATGAGTGTCCCGATGGCAATCCGGTAGATATTTCGTGATTTCATTTCAGATCTTTGTTGTTATAAATTTCTAACATTAAAGAATATTAATGTTATCTATTTCTAACTAGTACATGATCACCAGAATTTGATTGAATAATACATCCACAACGTCAATAATCCGTAGATGTATTTTGTTTGAATTTTAACCTGCACCTCCTCCTCAGGAGGATCGGTCTCCAGTCAGAAATAAAATAATGAAAAAAATGATCAAAAAAGGAATTATTCATGCACGACCGATCGCACACTTAAAAAGACCGGTCCCCGTACATCTACTTTCTTTTTGGTGTCGGTAATCGCACGCATCGCAAACTCTTCAATCTTCAGGTTGATATCACTGGGAAGTTTTGCCATCTTTACCTGGACAAGTGTTGCCCTGCCACACCGTGCCGCTTCCTCAATTCGTGCCGCTGCAAGGGCAGACGCGGCGTCAAGGTACGTGATGCCGGTTGTAACTCCTTCGGTTCGCACGACTTTCCACTTCTCTGCGTCAGGCACTCCGAGGATGGAACCCTCATGTACAAAGATCTCGTTTGCGCAGGCAGGACCGCAGAGTTTTGCATTCACCTCTGTTTCTTCGACAACTACGTTTACTTTCATTGTCCCAAATACTCCCTGCCATGCATCAAACGAGCACGGGCCTGGTGCAGTGGCATTCTCCGCGGCGATTCGGGCAATTGCTGATGCAAGCATTTTTCCTTCTGTTGAAATTGGCTCTTCTCGCAAGTGCACGGCCCGGGCAATCTCCCGGTCGGTCACTGGTTTTGGGGAAAACTGGGGGTGTGAGAGCTGCCTGACATCGTTTGCATTGTAGGCGATCATTGCAAGGCGTTCGACGCCAAGGCCAAGGTTCATCACCGGGACACCGATGCCGTACTCGGCGAGTGCCGAGGGGGAGTACATCCCGAATGTTGCCACTTCGACCCACCCGTGAACCGGGTGACGGGCGTATACTTCCGTCTGTGAATCCGGCATGTAATACTTTGAGCGTTTCTCATCCGGCTGGAACCGGAAATCCGTGTACCCGAACGCGGAGAGAAGCGCTTCGCTTACGGCTTTTCCGTTTTCAATGGTCACATCTTCACCCACGATAACGCAGGATGCAGAGTGATAGGTCATTAGCCGGGTCGGCCCTTCTGCCTGTTCGCGCCGGAAGCACCGGTCGACCGAGAAGAGCTGGATAGGGAGCGGTGTCCGTTCCCAGATGGAGCCAAGCGTCATGAACCACCCGCTTGTCATGTGGCTTCTTAAGGTGCTGCGCGAGGATTCGGGAACGAGCGATTTAAATTCCGGGAATACTGCATCGAGTATATGCACGACAATCCCGTCATCAACTCCAAGGACTTTTGATAGTTCATAAGTGAGTTCGTCCCCATCGATCTCTGATTTCTTATATGCATGGAGTGTTTCGCGGAGCCGTTCTTCAGTTTCCTTACTCATGGGCTGGAAAGGTTCCTTATGACCTCTTTCGCCAACCGGTACTGCGTGGCTATGGATGAGCGGGCTCCGGTGACTCATGAGGATCTCGTTGATCTCATCCAGCTGCTTTTTTGCTATACCAACGTTTGGACGTGGCAGTCCGCCAATATAGAACACCCGGTCGAGCACCGCCATAGCTTCCGGGCCAAACTGCCGGTAGATATCTTTCTCTTCGACTATGACCGGATTCTCAATCTCGTCAAAACCAAGTGAAAGGTAGATCTCCCGCAGCCGGTTAATGGTTTCAAATATTGGATGTGCCTGTGCCCGTTTGTACCTGAGTCTGGGGTATTTCGCATCCTGGCCAGCGGGGGTGATCACTGACGGGCCTTCATGCCATGCCCCTTCAAAATTTTCATGTGCTTTCTGTTTCCAGTCTTCGGGATTAAACTTCATATTTCACGCTCCAGACAGACTACCCTGCTTAATCTGTTTTCATCCCGGATTTTATAATCGCATGCAGCGGCAATTTTTTCCGCAAACCTGCGCACATGATCATGCTCCGGCATGTTCTCTCTAGCCAACCTGTTTCGACTGTATCCCAGATACATGTATCCTTTCACCTCAACAAAGGTCGCTCCTGCGTCCTGCAGCAGCGCGGCATATTTTTCCGGATGGATATCGTTGAGCCCGGATACAAGGGTGATCCGCACCGCTGATCGACGGCTGCCAAGCATGTGCAGGCTCTCGTTGATACGATCCCAATAATCTCCCATAGGCCGGCAGGTCTTTTCATAGGTTTCCTTGTCTGGCGCGGCAAGCGAGACGTACTGCTGGTACGGGTGGCAGCGGGCAAGCATGTCCGGGTTGGTGCCGTTGCTGACATGAAACGTTGTATAGCCATTTGAGTTGAATAGGTCAATGAGTTCAGGTAGCTGGCTGTAGAGTGTGGGCTCACCGGAAAGGGAGATCGCCACGTGTTTTGGATCGAGTGCCTCTTTCCACCGTTCCTCGGTCACGGTGTTTTCAAGAACTGCATTGTAGCCGGCAAGTGCCTTCTTTTGAAGTTTATGCACAGCTGCAAAGATGGGTTCGGGTGGGCACTCCATTTCCTCCGGCATCTCATGTTCAAACGATCGCCAGCAGAAAAGACAGCGCTGGTTACAGCGCAAGGTGGGGGTCATCTGGACGCAGCGATGGCTTGCTATCCCATAGAACTGGTGCTTGTAGCACATTTCGCCACCTGCAAGCGCCCGCTTGCACCACATGCAGGGCTTGAGTGCGGCAGTTGATGCTGGAGAAAAAAACTGGTATCCCTGCTTTCGCAGGGCATTACATGGTGCTGATGGCATCGATCCCAAGTGTCTCAAGAGACTCTTTTAACGTATTCTGCGCAGCCTTTACAAGCGTCAGCCGGCGTGCCCTGACATCTCCTTCGCTCTTGAGGACCGGTTCGTAGTGGTAGAACGTGTTAAACGTGTCAGCAAGTTCGTGGGCATACGTGGCAAGGATGTGCGGGCGGAGCTCTGTGATCACCTTTTCGATAATTGCCGGGAACCGGGCGATCGACTTTGCCAGTTTGATCTCCTGCTCGGTTTCGAGATCGTAGCATTCAGTAAACTGACCGGCTTTTTCAAGAATGCTGCAGGCACGGGCATGAGAATACTGGATGTACGGCCCGCTCTGGCGCTCGAAGTTCAGCGCTTCCTTCCAATCAAAGACTGTGCTCTTTTCCGGAGAGACTTTCACGATATCGTAGCGGATTCCTGCAAGTGCAACGGACCGGGCGATCCCTCTCCGGGTTTCTTCATCAAGTTCCGGGCGCCGGTTGGACACATCGTCAAAGGCGCGTTTATTCACCTCGGTGATCAGGTCGTCTGCAGACACGAACTTCCCTGCACGTGTGCTCATTGAGCCTTCTGGCAGCGAAACAAATTCAAAATGGACGATATCCGGTGCTTTCTCCCCAAGGAGGGTGAGGGTGCAGCGGAGCTGTGCCCCGATCAGTTTGTGATCCGCACCAAGAACGTCGATAACCCAATCAAAATTTGCGTCTTTCCATGTATGGAATGCAAGGTCCCGGGCGGCATAGACTGATGTCCCATCGCTGCGCCGGATCACGTACTTGTTCTCAAACCCGAATTCCGAGAGATCCAGTGCAAGGGTTTCGTCGGTTCTTACTTGTGGAAGTTTTGATATCCGGCCGATAATCCGTTTGGTGTCGCCGTTCCTGATGAAATCGCTTTCCCAGACAAACCTGTCATGCTTAACGTTCAGGTTTTTTAGTGTTACCGCAAAGCCATCAAGACAGCGGGAAACTTCCCTGCGGAACTTCTTAACGGTCTCTGGATCGCCACCTTCGACAAGTTGCATGAGTTTGTCAACCTGCTGGGTGATCGTGGGATCTCTTTCAATTCCCCGGTTTGCCGCAATATAGACCCGGGCGATATGGGCGTCTTCTTTCTCTCCCTCTGCCTGGGTGCTGTCGAGGTGATCAAATCCCCATGCGACAATGGCAATCTGCCTGCCCATGTCATTGACGTAGTACTGCACTTCGAGCCGGTATCCCGCCTTGCGGAATGCACGGGCGAGCGTATCACCGATAATTGAGTTACGGATATGCCCGACATGAAGAGGGCCGTTTGGGTTTGCGCTGGTATGTTCAAGTACGACCCGGGTGTTCTTCTTTGGCAGGGTGCCATATCCCGGTTTCACGGCCTCTATAAGGGAGTCACGAACATAGCCGCTACCAAATCGAAAATTGATGTACGGGCCTTTTGCTTCGACACTGATTCCCATGCGGATCAGTTCCGGGTGTATTGTGAGTTTTGTGGTAATCTCCTGTGCGATCAGTACCGGAGATTTTTTCTGTTGTTTTGCCAGACCAAATGCAACTGTCGACACGAGATCCGCATGTTCTCCGCCTTCGATTACCTGGATGTCGTCGATGCCTGTGCACTCTTGGAGTGCAGTTCTGATTGCTGTGAATGTTTCGTGCACCATCAGGATCCCGTCCTGTACCGCAGGATTGCTGCAATACCGCCGAATGCTGTATAGAGGATGGAACCCTCTTCGAAGTCATCGGAGATGATCTCCACTTTTGCGCTGCTCTGGTCTGCAAGTTTTGCCAGCTCGTCAATGATGTCCACTTCTTCGTCAAGAATAAGCGGAGAGGTGCATTTCGGGCACGTGCCAAGAGCAATGTCACGGGCGGTCTTGCCTGGCTCAATGCTTACCGTTTTTTCTTCGGTATGTCCACAGCTCTGGCATTTAATCTTAAGCCGGGATTTGCGGAGATTGCTCGACAGGAGGAGGATGTCAACCGCGCCAAGTTCAAGGTTTTTCCGGATGCTCTCCTCCCCGTATGCCGCCACGCCGTTGTCCTTGATCAGTTCTTTTAAGAACCGGTCCATGAACGACTTCTCCTTGATGACCGCCATCCCGGAGAGTGCGTCTTTTGCCGCATCCACCAGTTCGGGAAGACCGTCCTCGTTTGTATAAGCGACGTCAAAGAGCCCGACGATCCGTTTCTGGACTTCGTGGTGGAGATAATTCCCTTTTTCAAACTCCTCTTTTGTCGGGCTCGGCCCTCCGATGAGAACTCCTTTGAACCGCACAAAAAAATCTTTTTCCGCAAGGAAGATTGCGCTTGACCTTTCGCCGATTTTGGTGTAAAATTCGTCAATGGCGATTTCACGCAGGCGCCCGAACCGGGCTGCTGATTGACCGCCTTTTCGCATTTTACCTGGAACAGTTGAATTCGCCCCGCCCATCGGTTCGATCCGGTTGCCGCGCAAAAATCCCCAGTACGCTTCGCGCTTGTCGAGAACGAGCAGACCATACACGTACTTCTCTTCAAGCATCTGCTTGAGTGGTTCCAGTTCAAAGTTGGAACTGCACCGGTACATATAGAGGTTGAGAGGTTCCG
Source organism: Methanoregula sp. (assembly GCA_003136075.1). Lineage (GTDB taxonomy): Archaea > Halobacteriota > Methanomicrobia > Methanomicrobiales > Methanospirillaceae > Methanoregula. Next base: position 37,658 of record PNBP01000166.1, read on the forward strand.
GGGGTTCAATGACCGTGCACTGGAGGTCTGTCCGATCACCGTAGAGTTTTATCGTGCCGCAAAAGACCGCCATTCCTTTTTCCGGTGGTCGCTTGTAATATTTGAGCCGTGCGAGGATGGATGAAATGGCACTCTGGACATTGGTGCGCGTCTGCTTGCTCTTAATGTTCGCGCACTGTCCGAATTCGTCTTTCAACTGATTTGTTACATCATANNCATCATAGATCTGCTTGTCGGGCGGGATGTAGAGGGTGATCAGTTCCGTCCCGTCTCCTTGCTGTGACTGGAGTTTTTCGAGCGTCTTTTTGAAATCATAGCGCTTCCGCGCATCATCCATTTCTACGGGTTCTGTCATTACCGAATGTCAACCTCTTTTTGTAAAGCTATACCTTATTCACACTCACGTACCATAAATTTGCGCCCATTCTGCTATAATACGTGCATCAGAATCCGCATTGATCCCATGACCCCCGGAAAATTCAATGAAGGTTTTTGGGTCGTTTGCGTTCTGGAAGAACTGTTCCCCGTCAGCAAACGGGATGATGGGATCGTCTTTGGCGTGCATAATCCAGACTGGCCGCGGCGCAATTCTGCCGATATAATTATCAGGATCTTCTGAAAGCACCAGCTTTCGCGCATCCCCGGTATACTGGTTGCCAATCATGCCAAAACCTGAAGTGGATATCCCGACGTAGCCTGCAAATGCCGGGTCAGTTGCTGCAGCGATTGCGGCGTAACGCCCCCCGTTACTNNCTTGCAAACCGCACCATCCGTTCCTCGTGTCCGGCAAGTTTTTCTCCTGCACCGGGTGCATAAACGATTACGGCTTTTGGATCTTTTGGCGTAGCAAGATAACTGACAACATCACCGCTGGTAGTGTGCATGACAATCTTTGATTTGGTATAGGTCTCATTGGCAACAATTATGGTTTCATTGATAGTTACCGGCGCACAGGTCACAGAAAGAACGCCATTGTTGTCAACTGAGTATGCGGGAGAAGCCGGTGTTCCTATACAACCGGCAACTGCGGCCAACAGCACGAGAATACACCCGAAAAGGAACAATTGACGCATCTAGTCCTCCATATACCGGTATATCAGGCAGATTGTTTTTGCATCGCAGATCCTTCCGTCACGAATCATTGCTTGTGCATCGTTTAAAGAAACACCGACCACCTCAATGACCTCATCCTCATCTTTCCCATATTCCTGTGAAGGGGTAAGGTCACTGGCGACAAAGAGGAAAATCTTCTCATCGGTATAGCCTGGGGTAGTATAGATAAACCCTTTTGGGACAATCGTTTTTGCCGCAAATCCGGACTCTTCAATCAGTTCGCGCTGTGCGGTTTTGATTGGATCCTCTCCTGTTTCCATCGTTCCTGCCGGTGTTTCATAGATATACTGCCCGATTGCATACCGGTACTGCCTGAGCAGTATGCACCGGTCATTGTTGACCGGTAAGATTGCGACCGCATTTCCCGGGTGGACGATCACTTTCTCCCGCGTGATTCCATTTGGGAGACTGACAGGGACACTTTCAATCCAGAGCCGCCTACCGCGATAAATTTCCATTTATGCCTCGTAGGGTATCGGATCTGCAATTCCCAATGACTGGAATGCCTCACGGCGGAAATGGCATGAACCGCATTTGCCGCAGGCCTTCCTCTCGTTCTGGTAACAGGACCACGTGTGTTCGTAGGGAACGTGGAGCCGCAAACCTTCGCGAAGAATATCGGTTTTCGTGAGATGAATAAAGGGGGTGACCAGTTCGATATTGGTATGATCCTGTGTCCCGAGATCGATCACTCTCTGGAATGCTTCAATGAACTGCGGCCGGCAGTCCGGGTACCCGCTGTAGTCAAGAGCCTGTACTCCGATAAATATCGCTTGGGCGCTTTTAGATTCGGCAAAACTGGTGGCAATCGAAAGAAGGTTCGCGTTCCGGAACGGGACATAGGTATTGGGGAGATGAGCCCGGGCAGGATCGAACCGGTCAACTGTGATCTTTTTGTCGGTGAGGCTGCTTGCCCCAAATGTTGAAAAATACCCGACATCCACTTCAACAAATTCCTGCGCGCCAAGCAGGCCGGCAATTTTTTTGGCGCACATGCGTTCCTTGTTTTGCGTACGTTGCTCATAATTCAGGTGCAGGGCAAGAATATCGTAACCCCTGCTTTTTGCAAGGTACGCGAGGGTGGAGGAATCCATGCCTCCCGATAATAAACATACGGCCTTCATTATTTCACTCCCAGAATTTTATGCAGCTGGATCTGGAACCTGACCGGAATATTGTTTGTAAGGATATATTTTGTAATCTGCTGGTAATCGCTGCCAAAGACAGGAGAAAAAAATATCTCTCCTTTAATCCTGTGCAATTCCATGATTTCCTGTGCATACCGGCAATCCGTTTCATCGCTGACGACAAACTTCACGCTGTCCTGCGGGCGGATTGCAGGAATCAGTGTTACGTCGCTCCTCTCCCCGGATGACGGACATTTTACATCCATGCATATTGACGCATACGGCTGGAACCGCGTAAAATCGATGGTACCGTTTGTTTCGATATCGATCATGGTTCCACGACGGGAAAGGGATAACAGCAGTGGTTCAAGTTCATCACCCTGAAGGAGGGGCTCACCCCCCGTTATGCAGACATAGGGGGGGTTCAGTCTCCACACCTGCTCAAGAATAGTTTCAAGACTCATCTCGATCCCATTCTCATGTGCACCGGGGGTATCGCACCAGTGACAGTGCAGGTTACAGCCGGCCAGCCGGATAAACAGGCATGGTCGCCCCTGGTTTCTTCCCTCCCCCTGGAGGCTCCAGAAAATCTCCAGAATCTTCATTCTGCAGGTCCGGCAAAATCGCCTGGAGACTCAAGTTCGGCGTAGCAGTTCGGCGATTCCCAGACCCGGATCTTCGTGACTTTTGCGTTGATACCCTGGCTTTTACAGGCTTCGTTTAAGTCATCTTTGAAAACAACCGCAAGAAGCTCGCTTGTGGGATCTCCGGGAGTCGTCATGACATGCTGGAATTTTTCGATACAGGGGACCATCGGGTCATCGCGGTTTAAGATAATCTGGTGATCAAAACGGTTGATGATCTGCTTGATGGTATTGTAGTCAATCAGGATACTCGTGGTCGCGTCGGGCTCGCCTTCAATCCACACTTCCACTTTCCAGCGGTGCCCGTGGAGGTTGGCGCATTTCCCCTGGTAATGGAGCAGACGATGGCTCGCATCAATCTGCACCTCTTTATAGATCCCGACTTTCATCGTAACATATTGGCTGCGCGGGATATAATATTATTATGAGTGAGGTATAATAGTATAAGACAGGCACGTGGGATGCCGCAATTTATAAATCGGTTACCCGCTTTAGTATATATCTCAGTGTGGGTTATCGATAACCACAAAAACAACTAAAATGAGGCTCTTTAATGGGACAGGGTAAATTTGCAGCCAGAAAAATGGTTCGGGACTCAAANNGCTCCACAGGCGAGAGGTATCGTTCTTGAGAAGGTCGGTGTTGAGGCAAAACAGCCCAACTCTGCCATCCGGAAATGTGTACGTGTGCAGTTAATCAAGAACGGCCGCCAGGTTACCGCTTTTGCGGTTGGCGACGGTGCGATCAACTTCATTGACGAACACGACGATGTTGAAATCGAGGGTATCGGCGGTCGTCTCGGGCGGTCAATGGGTGATATCCCCGGTGTCCGTTACGTTGTTACCAAAGTGAATAATGTCTGCCTTCATGAGATGGTCATTGGCAGGAAAGAGAAACCGCGCAGGTGATCCGCATGGCAGAAACCGAAACAAAAATTGGAACAAAGAAACTGTTGTTCAACAAGTGGGATGTATCTGAAGTCAAGGTTACCGACCCCGGCCTTATCCGGTACGTGAACCTGTCCGCTCTTATCATCCCCCACTCCTGCGGTAAATTTTCCCGTCAGGAATTCAACAAGGCGAACATGCCAATCGTCGAGCGCCTCATCAACAAACTGATGCAGACCGAGAATAATACTGGCAAGAAGCAGCTGGCAATACGGATTGTACGGGATGCATTTGAGATTATCAATAAAAAGACCAAGAGAAACCCCGTTGAAGTACTCGTCGAGGCTATTGCAAACACCGGTCCCCGGGAAGAAACCGTCCGTCTGAAATACGGTGGTATCAATGTCCCCAAGTCCGTCGATACCGCACCGCTCCGCCGTGTTGATACCGCAATTGGATTTATTGCGGAAGCAACCCTGAAGGCATCCCGCTCAAGCAAGAAA
>PNBP01000006.1 GCA_003136075.1 Methanoregula sp.
AATGTCATCGACAATTATGACCGAGCGCGAAGCGGCGCAGAGTTTTTTGGGCGCCATCTTCACTTCAAGCCCGCTCAGTCGGGTCTTCGCGAGGTGATCGAAGTCCCACCCTCCGGTATTTGCGACATCTTCTGCAAAGGCGAGTGCACCTTCGTCGGGCGAAAGGATCAGGGGATTATCGAGGCCGAGCGTCTGGATATATGCTCCGATATCCTTTGCGATCGAAATGTTCTGTGCAGGAGCCCTGAAATATCTGAGCACCTCTTTTTCGTGGATGTTGACCGTAATAATGCTCTTTACCCCGGTACTGACTGCCTGGGCAATGGCACGTGCACTAATAGGTTCACCCTGCTTGAACCGCTTATCCTGCCGTGCATACCCCATATAAGGAATAACCAGCCGGTTTACTGAACTGTCACAGGAATCGATCATCAGGAGCAGCTGGACAAGCGCGTCGTTATCTACGATACTGCCGATAATGACCGTTTCCTCATCCAGTTCGCCTGCTGCCAGGTACAGTTCCCCATCAGGGAACCGGGAATATTTGACATCCACAAGCGGGACGCCGAGTTTTCTTGCGAGACTGGTTGCAAGAATCTGGGATTTTTCAGTGCAGATTACTCTCATGGTATCGTTCCCCGGAACCGGCGGGATTTACGTCGGGTGAATTTTTCGTATATCTGGCTTTGAGGAAAAATATACGCGTAAATGTAGTTTTGTTTTTTTGTATTGAATACTATGTGCGAGTTATTTTTATTTCCACGAAAATATGCGCCGGAGGTGATCAGCTGAAAGTACTTAAACAATCGGGAGGCAAATTATGTGAACACTTGAGGGAAAAAAGAGGTATATCCCGTAATGGATCCAGTTGAACAACCATCGTCGCAAAATGATGCCGCAAAGCCTGAACCCGTCGTTACTGAANNGTCGTAAAACCCGAGACCGTCGTTGCCGAAGGAGCAGTTGCGACATCGTCCCAGATTGAAGTGCCCGCAAAGCTGATTGATCAGGTCATCGGCCAGGAACACGCGGTAGAGGTAATCAAGAAAGCCGCGGTGCAGCGCCGGCACGTTATGATGATAGGGAGTCCCGGTACGGGAAAATCCATGCTTGCGAAGGGTATGGCAGAACTCCTTCCTAAAGAAGAGCTCCAGGACATCATGGTGTACCCGAACTCCGACGACAACAACAACCCTGTTATCCGGACCGTTGCCGCAGGCAGGGGGAAACAGATCGTCGCAGCCCATAAGGTCGAAGCGAAGAAAAAGATCCAGTTCCGCAATACACTCCTCCTTCTCCTCGTAATTGGGATCATCGGCTATGCGTTCATCACCTACCAGTGGCTCCTCGGTATCATCGCAGCGGCGTTTGTCTTCATGGCTCTCCGTTATACCACCCCCCGCGAGGAGGCGATGGTCCCGAAGCTCCTCGTTTCCAATGATGCCAAGAATATCGCCCCCTTTATCGATGCAACCGGATCCCATGCCGGCGCACTTCTCGGGGATGTCCGGCACGACCCATTCCAGAGTGGCGGTCTCGAAACCCCGTCTCACGACCGTGTCGAAGCCGGTGCGCNNGAATTTCCCATCACCGGCCAGAGCGAGCGGTCAAGCGGTGCGATGGTCAGGACCGAACCCGTTCCGTGTAAATTTGTGATGGTTGCAGCGGGGAACCTCGATGCAATCCAGGGTATGCACCCGGCTCTCCGGTCCCGTATCCGCGGGTACGGCTACGAAGTCTATATGGCGGAGAGCATGGAGGATACTCCGGAGAACCAGCAGAAGTACGTCCGGTTCATCGCCCAGGAAGTCAAGAACGACGGCAAGATCCCTCACTTTGACCAGAGTGCGATCGACGAAGTCCTTCGCGAAGCCCGGAGACGATCGAACCGGAAGGGACACCTCACCCTGAAGCTCCGGGACATGGGAGGTCTCATCAGGGTTGCCGGTGATATCGCCCGACAGGAAGGGGCAGTTATCACGACCGCAAACCACGTCATCACCGCCAAGGTCACTGCCCGGTCCATCGAGGATCAGGTCTCGGACGAATATATACGGCGGAGCAGGGAGTACGAGCTTACTGTTGTCGAAGGAACCCGTGTTGGCAGGGTAAACGGCCTCGCTGTTATGGGATCCGATTCCGGCTCGGTACTCCCCATTATGGCAGAAGTCACCCCGGCACAGGGAGCAAGTGGGAGCGTCATTGCGACAGGTATGCTCAAGGAGATTGCCCAGGAGTCCATCAAGAACGTCTCTGCGATCCTTAAGAAATTCACCGGCAGGGATGTCAGGAACGTCGATATCCACATCCAGTTCATAGGCACCTACGGCGGGGTCGAAGGTGACTCCGCATCGATCAGCGTTGCCACCGCCGTTATCAGCGCAATCGAGGGAATACCCGTCCGACAGGATGTCGCGATGACCGGGTCCCTTTCGGTCCGGGGGGATGTCCTTCCGGTTGGAGGCGTCACGTTCAAGATCGAGGCCGCGGCGAAGGCGGGAATCAAAGTTGTCCTTATCCCAAGGACAAACATCAATGATGTCCTGATAGAGGAGCGATTCAAATCGCTTGTCACTGTCATACCGGTTGATACCATCGATGAGGTTCTCAAGATCGCCCTCGTTCCCGAGAACACCGAAAGCTTCCTCATCAAACTCAAGAGGATGGCGATGAGATCGACGACTATGATCGCCGAAACCCCTGCATGCAATCCCGTGGCCTGAAGCATTATGGCCGACATCACGTATTATGACCTGAGACATGTCACCGGGCAGGTCACTCACATCGATATCGATAACGGTGTCGTAGAGTCAGGTGGAACTTCTTTTTTTAATAAGGCGGTTTTACGGGTTCTCAATAACGCCGGCTGGGGAATTCTCCAGATTGATAACTACAGCCCGGTTCACGGAAAAAAATTCGATGAACTCCTCGAAAAAGCGGCTGCGCTTGCCAGAATAACCGAGGAAAAAGTTGTGCTCGGAGATGCGTCCCACCGTGTTCTCGCGGTCCCCGCTATGACAGAAGATCCGCGTAATGTAAGCATCGAGGAGAAATCGACGATTCTTGCAGAGATCGAAAAGGCGGCGATAAACCCCCTCGTAATTAACCGGCGGGCAAATTATGTCGAGCGAATTGAACAGGTGAACTTCTCGGACAGCTCCGGCAATGAGCACTCATTTGAGATGTGCAGGTCGGGGTTCAAAGTCCTCGCGGTCGCATCCCGGAACGGGAACACCCAGATGGGGTATGAGCGCGAACACTCTATCCGTGGGTTTAACCTAAGGCACCGGCAGCCTCTCGGGAAACAGGCTGCCGATATTGCAGTAGCCCTGC
>PNBP01000174.1 GCA_003136075.1 Methanoregula sp.
TGGAAGCCGCCCTGACTATCCTTCGCAGGGTAGCACTCCAGAAATCCCTCCTGCTGATCGAACCTCTGGAGGAGATCGCATGAAGGTCGTGATCCTGGGTCTTGGTTCAGTCGGACGCGGCGTGGCAGAACAGATTGCAAAAAAAGATCTTGGCATTACGATCACCGGTATAGCGGATTCAAAGAGCGGCTGTATCGATAATAACGGGATCGATGTGACTGAGGTACTCGAAACAAAACGCACGACCGGTGTCTGCGGAAACAAGAAGATCTCTGCCCCAGATATCCTCCAGAAAGCGACCTATGATGTACTGATCGAAGTCACCCCGACCAATGCGATCACCGGAGAACCCGCTCTCGGGTACATCAAAACGGCACTTGCGCACAAGAAGCATGTCGTTACTTCAAATAAAGGCCCGATAGCGCTTGCCTACCGGGAACTTATGGCACTGGCTGCAAAAAATGGCGTTGCACTCCGGTACGAGGCCACGGTCGGGGGTGCCATTCCCATCATGCACACGCTCGAGCAGGGTCTTGCCGGCAACGAGATTATTGCACTTTACGGGGTTCTCAATGGTACCTGCAACTATATCCTCACCCGCATGGCTGCCGAAGGGCTTACGTATGAACAGGCACTCATGGAAGCACGGGAGATGGGGTATGCCGAAGCCGATCCAACCTACGATGTCAAGGGCATCGATGCAGCTATCAAGTTAGTCATCCTTGCAAATACACTCTGGGACAATGACGCAAAACTTGCCGATGTGGATCTGACGGGTATCGATCTTCTCACGCCGGATGCGCTGCGGCTTGCCGAGGATGAAGGCTGCACGATACGGCTGATTGCAGAAGCGAGTCCCTGCCAGCATCTCCTGCGGGTTTCTCCCCGGATCATCGAAAAGGACCATCCCCTTGTTGTTGATGGAACCTTAAACGCGCTCACGCTTGAGACAGATATGGCAAAGGAGATCACCCTGATCGGCCGTGGTGCCGGGTCTACCCCGACAGCAAGCGCGATTATCGGGGATCTGCTTTGTATCCGGGATCGCTATGACAAGCGTCCTTGAACACCGGCGGGAATACCTGCACCTGATGCGGCAGTTCACGCTGGACAACAATTTTTTTACGGTAACTGATATCCAGAAATCAGCGGGCATTCCCCGGAGCACTGCGCAGGACTGGGTGACCCGGCTGGTGCATGAGGGGTGCGTGTTTTTAAAAGATGAGAAGCGTGGCCGGAGTCCGGCCCGGTACGCTGCGATCAGTGCACTGCCGCAGAGCACCTGCCGTCGGATTTTTACCACCGTGGATGGCGATATCGTTGAAATCTATCATGATTGCGTGAGCGGGGCATGTGCGGCGTACTGCGGGTACCACCACACTCTTGCCGGAGGGGTATTGAAAACAGTGGAGCGGGACGGGACGCTGCTGCGCGAGACGGCGCGAATCGGGGAGCAGGACATCTCCATTGGCTTATTTCCTCTCTCGGCAGTCGGGATAAGCGGTGTCTCGCAGGAGAAGGGTTTTGTTATCCAGCATATCCGCTGTACCGGTGGTCCCGCATATTCGGTGACCGATATGATGTCACGTGCAGAGGGAGTTATCCGTGTTGAACCAACCCATGAAAAGACCGTTGTTGAAGCGAAGATCTGGACAAAGGCGCTTGTGCATGTGACTATCGGAATTGATGATACGGATTCAAGCGATGGCGGGGCAACGTTTGCACTTGCGCTTGCATTGCTGACACAGGTGACCCGGATAAAAGGCGTGCTTCCCATCAGTCACCATGTGGTGATGCTCAACCAGCAGGTGGTTGAGAAAACTGCCGGGAACTCTGCAAGTTATATTGAAGTTGCAGCCATGCAATCGCAGGTGGAGAACCTTATCGAAAAAACCCGCCGCTTTGTGGCGGATGAATCGCTTTCCCCCAACTGGGGTATTGCTATCTCTACCGGATTGACCATCTCTCCCGGATTACGGAAATATGGAAAACTTGTGCGGGAACAGGTCATAACCCGCAGCGCGGCTGATACAATCGCAGGACAGGAGGGCATTATATTGTTTGGGGGTAAGGGTGTGATCGGGGCTCTGGGTGCGGTTGCCCTTGCCCGGCTGCCGGATGAGGTGTTGCTGGATCCGGCACAAAAAATAGCGTAACCGGCACGATGGATAAAAATCGGCTTGTTTCTGATTTGAGGGATAAAACGAGCCGGTATTTTATCAGATTGGTGGATTCAACCCATTCCATATCCATATGAACAATGGTTCTGCTGTCGCACGAAGAGTTTCCCGTGAAGGTTTGGAGAGGTTTTCCTGATAAAGAAGATTAAAGGTAACAATTACCTGTCTGGACCAGAAAAAGAGGCAACCGAATGATGCATTTTCAGGAATTTTTCAATTTCAGCGTTGAAGCTGAAAAAATCCCCGATATTTTCTTTCAGTAATTGAAATGCGAGATTATCATCGATATTCCCATACCGGTGCACGATAATATTCCGGAACCCTTTCATGCCATGGATTTTTTCCCGCATCGCTCTACTGATAATTCCATTTTGGATAAGATGTTCGAGGATGTCTTCATCTTCTCCGGGAACACCAAGTGCAAGATCGGTGTTGATTATGGCACATATATCAAACACATTTTCAATCGCAAATTCAATCTGTTTATAAATCCCGTCTTTCACGAGCCCGAGATTCCTAAATTCTTGTGCAGTCGATGGAAGATGCTCACGTACAAGCGAAACTCCGTCGTCAATTTCTTTTATTTTGATGCGGACAATCGTCTCGCGTACACCTTTTTTTGTCATTGTATCGCAGCCTGACCGGTGTAATCATATAACCGGTGTTTGAACCTGTCAAAGTCCCGGATGGTCTCGGTCGCTTTTTCGTATAAAAACCGGGTGTCGCGGACAAAAACCGGGGTGCCTTTGAGTACTTCTACTCTTACATACAAGGGAATCTGCTGAAAAATCTGAATATCATATTGTATGCCGGGAAGTTTCGCAAGGATGGTGTGGCGGAACTTTGCAGCCTTGGTAACGTCCCCATCATACTATATGCAGAGATCGATATCCGATTCGGCAGTCATTCGCTGTTCTTCTGCTGATCCGTAGAGTATAACAAACTTGACGTGTTCAAATCCCGGAATCTGCTGCATCTGTTGTAGTGCACTCTCGACCCGGTCCTGGATTTTTGGATTTAAATTTTGAGATCGTTTGGATGATGGCACTCCTGGTTCCTCTCATGAAAGATACACTTCACCTTCCTTTTAACTTTTCCTCAAAACCGGGGTCATCAGCACGCATATTGATCGCACCGGATACGATTCGTTTCTTGTGCGATGAAGAGCGAACTGGTTCCTGTCCCAGTACTTTGCTAATTGCCCGCCGAATAGAGAAGAAGTTACGGGCACAAGATGTTTTTGAAATTGCTGTTGATGCAATAAACCGGAACGTCACGATTTCTATCAATGATGACCCGGTGTTTGAACGGCTGGGAAATGCTCCCGGAAGAGAATGTATGACCCGACCGGGTCTGATGGTTGGGATCGTGCACTTCATGGGAGGGTTATCGGGTTTGGGGTCGGGGCGGTCACATCGATCCGCGGGACGCGGGCTGGTCCCATCGCCCGGCACCAGTGCCCGACCCCCCACCCTCCGGCTCCATCCTTTGCTGAACTCACGGAACCTCAAGGACGGAGAGCCTGCCGATTTCCGGGCCAGGGGGGTCGCAGGATCACGGGACCTCAGGGTCGGGGGGTCACACCAGGCCGGCAGGGTGGGGGGTGCCCCCTCAGGCTGCCCCTGCCCCTGAGGGTGTGACCCCCCCTGCGAACATCCGGACTGCTGGGGAACCCGGCCGTGTCCACGATGAAAAACCACCACATGTTTATGGGTCACCAGTGGGGGGGTCACGCTGCCGGCCGGCACGATCCCCCTGCCCTGCCTCGCCCGTTTTGCGATGACCCCCACAGCCCGGCTCTTCATGCGGGTGTGCGACCCCCCCCCATCATTTTTGCACATCATATTGTGATATTAAGATAATTTGCAGGGAGTCACATCATGTTTTTTTTTTAGCCCTCAATAGAAAGAGAGTCTCTGCAAGGTTTCGCATCGGAGGCCCGGTTAGGATCTTACGGCTCTCTTTTTTTAGAGTTTTTTTAAAAATGAGCGACGTACCGGGTGGGAGTGTTCTGGCAAAAATCAGGATCTATTAATAGCCACTATTTGAAATTTTTTTCATGTGGCTTAATTTTTATGAAATGTTCAAAATATGCAAAATTTTTAATCTAAATTTATTTTTGCTGTTTTTGTAGTGTTTGCATTTGCTCCGCAAATTCCCTGATGACACTGATCTTTTTTGTCAGATCAAAGAGTTTTTCTGTAGTGATTCCATGATACTCATGCGAGAGAAGGTTTCTATAGGTGACAAGTCCGATCAATGTTTTTGCGAGATCATTATCGATCAACCCGTTTTTCTGGAGCAGAACAAATATTTCCCGGTATGTGGAGGGAATTCCAAGATTATGTGCGATTGCGACTTCGCTTCCAAGATCAAACACCCGGTTTAAGAGTGAAAAGAGAATCATTGATGTTGCATAAAAATTCCTTTTATCATCAAGAACATCCCGGCTGTCAATTTTAAGATCGTTAAAATCCCGGATGTATCTTTGGATATCAGAATAAATTGCTCCGATTCGTTCTACATCGTAGCCTACGAAGTCATCCATGCTATTTCATCACCGGAAAAACATCGATACAATGAAGAGAGTGCTTCCTGATAAGAGGTGCAGTATCCAGATATTCGCGGATGGTATCGGTTTTGATACGATGAAGCAGAAGAGGATCTTTGCAAAATAGTATTTTGCCCTCTTTAATTACCCGGAATTTAATCATAAGTGGGAGATCCCAAAAAAGGCTTATGTCAATTCCTTCTGATCCATAACTCATCAGATTCATCGCCTCTGGTTCAGGAGTGTTCTTTCGGGTAATGATGCAGAGATCAATGTCGGAAATTGCCCGTGCCTCTTCCCGTGCCACGGATCCAAACAACATGAGGGCGACACAATCGGTATTAGCCTTGAGTTCATGGAGTATGGATTTGAATGAAGGCGTATCCATTCTGTTATTATATGAATTTTGACTCTGCATCATTGTGTATCTGATACTATTGTTCCGGATTGTTATATGTTTTTAGTTAGGAAATGCCAGAGTTTCTGTCATAAAATAGTGACATAATTAATGTCCGCTTTCAAGAGCACCAATCAGGTGCTTGAAGGTGAAAGCGACCATGGAGATCAGGACCGAAGCAATCGTGTTCTATGAAGGAGGACAAAAACTCTGTCAACAAAACGGTCATTAATTGTGACACTCTACACTTACCATAAAAAAACAGAATTGATTTGTAAACTCAAAAATACCCGGCCAAAACCCCTCATTACCCCAATTCTCCGACGTGAACACGATATCAGGCGATAGCGGGCTTCCGGCAGCCTTTTGTACCCTTCCCCTACCAAAACAATGGGGCAAAAAATGTGATCGACCGGAGCCGGCTAAATTACAGGTTCAATTTCTGATTAAATCGGTTTTTTTTGAAGGAATTGTCATTTAAAACAGAATTTTTGATGGAGGTGGACACCATTTCCCCCAATAGCCCGAAAACTGGATCCCCGAATGGTAAAAATACGCCCGGATTGAGCCCGGTTGAGATCGGGTCCGGGTACCCATACCCACTACCAGGCCCTCATCAGAATTTTCGTATCCGGACCTTCTGTTTATGTAATCCCAATAAGATGTTTGAGATGCGAGTTTAATGGCTGGTAACCAATATCCCAAAAAACGAAACGTATTGCCCTGCTTAATATAATTCGGTTCTGGATTTTTCCAAATTTTTTTAATTTGTGGAGTCTCAATTAAATAAAACACTTGAAAACACCCGGATTTGAAGATTATTATCTCCAAATAATGTATGGTTTACCGAACATGTCCTGCAATTCTCTCTCTCAAAAAACAAACATATATATACTAAAATAAGAAATAAACAGATTACACATTGTCATGCCCGTCGAAGGGCATATAATCGGAGTTAGAATTATGGCATTTACCAAGAAAA
>PNBP01000168.1 GCA_003136075.1 Methanoregula sp.
GACAAACATACCAAAGATAAGCACCCCGTTTTCCATCGAGAGGAAGCCCATGACCTTGGTAATCGCCCGCTTCCGGCTGAAGGTCACCATCATCCCCATCAGCATCAGGGAGATTCCAATGACCGCGCCGAAGAAGAACAGCCTTGGCCTTTCAGAACCCGGAGGAATGATCCGGGTGAGGGCGATGTAGACAAGCAGCATCAATGCCATCGAAACCATGAGTGTGCTGGTCGGGTCCAGGTAGTGGAACTCGATATCCCGCTTGATCCGGATCCTCTCCTGGATGGTCGCGATGAAGTAGGGAATGATCAGCACTTTGCTGGCAAACGTGATGATGGCAATTGCGAGGAGCACCCCCGAACCCTGGACGGACCAGAGAGCGAGGGCTATCCCGACAAGGATCAGGGACTGGAGGGCGTATACCGAAACCAGCGAAAGGAGGTTGCGGGTCGAGATGATGTATGCGGCGAGGACAATGACAACGACAAACAGGATCCTGATTATCCCTTCGGCAAAGGCAGTATCGGTCATGATGAGAACACCGTGATGATGATAGTTAAGGCCGAGAAGAAGAATGCCATGGCAAACAGGCTCGGGAGCCGGAAGAACCGCATCTTTGCCATAGACGCCTCAAAGAGCCCGATTCTGCCTCCAAGGATAATCCCCTTGACTGCGAACAGGAGAACTGCTGCCAGGATGCCGGTAACGGTGATTGTTGTTGCAAGACCGAAAGGCGTCACGAGGTTGATGAGAAGAGCCATCAGGAGGGTCATCTTGATCCCGGACGAGAGTTCCATGAGCGCGAGGTTACCGCCTGACTGTTCGAGGATCATCCCCTCGTGGATCATGGTGAGTTCGAGGTGGGTCTCCGGGTTGTCGACCGGGATTCGCGAGGTCTCGACAACGAGAATAATAAAGAGAGAGATCCCCAGAAGAATAAGGGTCGGTGTTACCGGTGCAGCCGAGACCGCGGTGATCGAAAACATCGAAAAGATGTTGAGTGTCTTGAAGACGAACGCGAGTGCAGCAAAGACGATGATAGTCGTTGGTTCGATGACCGCGGANNACAAGGACCGATGCGATATTCACGTACGGTGCGACCCGCATGATGCGCGAAGAATTCGGGGAATAGATAACCTCTTTTTTGAGAAGTTTTGCAAGGTTTGCATAGGTCTGGAAGACCGATGGTCCCTGTCTCCCCTGAGTCGACGCCTTCACTTTTTTGACCAGGCTCACGAAGAATGGGGCCGCTGCTACGACCAGCAGCGTGTTAATCACCGCGTATATGACAAAATCCATATTCNNCACATACAGGAGATACGTGTCGAGGCACCCGTTCTGGAACCGGGAGATGGCGGTTGCAATCCGGACAGACCCCCTGGCGACAGGAAGGTAAAGGTACTCCTCGAATACCTTCATGAGGCGGATCTCCGCTTTCCCGTCAGAAAAAATACAGTTCATCCTGTCGAAGAAATTCCGCTCGTTCTTCGTCCGGGTCCGGTATACTGCCGAGAATATGATATCGATCGGCTCCGAGAACCCGTGCCCGGTANNAAACATCATGTCCGGAAGGGGAACCGTGTGATTCACGAGCGCGAATATCTGGAGCGATGCGAGGCCGAGAAGGATGCATGCTGCAGCGAGGACTCCCGGTCCGATGATCATCATGGGGGAAACTTCGGAAGCTTCCTCACTTTCCCGGGACCGCGGGAGGGCAAGGAAGATCGATCCGAATGCCTTGACAAAGCAGGCCGCCGACAAGGCGCTCGTCAGGGCAAACAGGGCAAGGCTGATGAAGAGGAGGACTTTTAAGAGGGGATTTACTTCAGAAACCGATTGGAAGAACGAGGTGAAGATAAGGAGCTCGCTTGCAAACCCGTTCAGGGGGGGGAGGGCAGAGATCGAGACGGCACCGACAAAGAAAAGGGCCGATGTATAAGGCATCCGCCGGGCAAGACCGCCCATGTGCTCTATATCCCGGGTATGGGTAGCATGGACGACCGATCCCGCGGTAAGAAACAACAGGCTCTTGAAGAGGGCATGGTTGAGTGAGTGGAAGAGGGCGCCAAGCAGGCTTATCATCGCTAAGTCCTTGAGGCCGACCGCAGTAAGGATAATCGAAAGACCTATTCCCACGAAGATGATGCCGATGTTTTCGATACTGCTGTACGCGAGCATCGCCTTGACGTCGTGCTCCTTTAGTGCATAGATGATGCCGAGGACTGCCGATGCCGTACCGGCACCAAGTATCAGGATGCCCCACCAGATATCTGGCTGGAAAACGTAAAGGAAGAACCGGATAAGCCCGTAGACGGCTATTTTGAGCATGACTCCCGACATGAGCGCTGAGATCGGTGACGGGCTCGCGGGGTGTGCATAAGGGAGCCACTTGTGGAACGGGATAATTCCTGCCTTGATGGAAAAACCGATANNCGATGAGCGGCGAGGACGCGGCATGGAGGGGGGAGATTCCAAACGACCCTGTCTGGACGTAGAGCGCAACAATGCCGAGAAGGACAAAAAGCGTAGAGAGCTGGGTCATAACGAAATAAAACAGGCCGGCCTTTCGTGTCTCGGGCTGATCGTATTCGTACATGACGAGGAAGAACGAGCTCGCGGCCATCAGTTCCCAGAAGAGGATGAACGAGATGGTGGTGGCCGACGCAACGACGAGAACCATGGCGAGGATGAAGATACTTGCGCAGCCGCAGAGGACGTTACGCCGTGCTCCCCCGGGCATGTGTTCGATATATTCCGTGGAGTACGCCGCAACGCATCCCGAGACAATAGCGATAATAAGGAGGAAAACTGCGGCAAGGCGGTCGACGAAAAAAGAGATGGTTATGGCAGCAAACGGCTGGTAAGCCGTAAATGCGAACGTTTCATTGGTGAGAAGGGTAAAAACTGCCACAACTGCAAGCAGGACGGATGCGATGATCGTGCTTCCGAGCACCACGGTCCTCGCATGCCGGTCATCCCGCCGGGAGGCAGCGAGGGCAAAACCGGCGCTAAAGAGGAGGATGAGAACCGAGGTTATGAAAAGTTCGGGAATCATCACAACACCAGGATCTTCTGCCCATACCGGCGGATCATTTTCATCTTACATTCCCTGCCCGGCAGCCAGCGGCGAGGGATCCCGCTTCATGGGGCACACAT
>PNBP01000065.1 GCA_003136075.1 Methanoregula sp.
TGGACGCTCCCCATCACCGAGACGATCGACATCACCGAACGGCAGGTCCTGGACGCTCTCGAAGGAAAGGGCGAGGGGAAGTAACGGATAAGGGACCGGGTTTGCCAGTTTCCTGCACCATTTTTCCGGAAACTGCACTCAAAATGCACCGAGCCGGGTTATTGTGGGTCCGGCAGTGGTGCACAACAGGCGCCCGGAACTCTCCCCATTCCGGCCTCTCGGAAGGCCCGGATGGAAAACATTGTCCGATCTGAGAGACCGGCAAATAAAAAAATTCGTGGGGGGTCCGGTTTTTTTTCAAAAATAATTGAGGGGGTCTGCTCCGGACAGAAAAAATATTTTGGGGGGGCAGGGGCCGGCAATTTTTTTTATTTGTGGGGGGTCCGATTTTTTTCGATTGGCTGAGTGGATGACTGAAGGTGCCGGGAATCTGGTGCAGTTGAGTGGTGCAATAGGTTGTAATCCTTGTTCATCGATACCGTGCCAGCATGGTTATGACCTGATGGGGGGTGGGACCCTCTCTTGTCTAAGGACAAGGGGGGTGGGGGGTTCCGACATTTTGGGAAAGGTAGGGGGTACCCCCCTTTTCCACCAAAGAGGAAAAACTTCAATCAGAATAGCCATCATCACCGTAGCTAGGATAACAATCATCACTTGGATGCTGTATTTCATCTATCCAGTCCGACACCCTTTCAAGATAATCGATTATCCATGTAGCATTATCGGAGAAATAATTCATGTCGATAGATCCCAATCTATCTCCATCAATACACATTTTCCCGTTCATGTCGATTGGATATCTGAAGGATATGGATTTTGGATCTATAATGGAAATCTGTTTGATGAATCCTCCAATAAGATTGAAATCTGCAAGATTTTCATAATCAGGTTCAGAACCATCCGTTTCCGATTTGTTCTTTTTTGAGAATTCAATCAGCAATGATTTGCATTCGTTCCAAAGAGCTTCGATATTGTGTGGATTTTTATCTTGATTTTTAAATGTTTTCTCTTGCTGATGCATCTCCTGTTCGAGATTTACAATCAGCTCTTTAAATTTAATTTCTAAATAGTGACGAAATACGTAGAGTATAGGATAATAATGATCAGAGGAATGAGCACCGGTTTTCACTTCCTTCAATAATACGTCAATTGCCCATTTCCACCCATATGAGAATAATCTCCACGGCTCAATTTTGTCAGGGTTATCCAATCTGCGACTATTTCGGGAGAGTGGAGATCCTCTAAATAATGAGGTTCCTTCCGATGGTTTCGGAACGGGATCATTGTACATATAAAACAAAATAGTAAGTACTTGATGATTAGATTTATTTAAACCGCCCAATATTTGTTGAATAGAACAACAAAATTTGGGAACAGTCTGCGGATGTGATTCTTGGATAATTTCATTAGATTTCAACTAAATGACTATCGCAAGACAATAATCATTCCAATATTAGTGATAGGTGTATTTTACGTCATATGGACATTGTACACTAATGGAACGCCTCAATCGATAACAAAATCTTTTTTAGAATATTTCATTATTCAGGGTTTGACAATTCCAATTTTCGAGGAAATCCTACAATGTGTTCTGTTGAGCTTCATTTTTTCAGTAATCTACCGGATCTGTTCTAATAAATATTTTGTAAAAATCGGTAGCGGATTAGGGATAGTTTTTCTCTCTTACCTTTTTGCTCTGGCTCATTTTAATGCAGAATTGATAAATTGGTGGGAGCATTTTATATCATTTACACTTTTTGGTATTCTCTACTTTGAAAATGATAGGAACATTCTTCCTCCAATTGTCGCCCATATGACTTGGAATTTAATTCTATTAATCCCGTGAAAATTGAAATAGAGCAATAAATAATTTCAGGAAATTGTACTTGTCTGATAACTTCTCTACTTCTCCTTCTTCTTCCCCGTCCCAAACAGCTCGTTCACCATCTTGACCGCACACAAATCCCCGCACATCGAGCACGTCTCCGTCTCGCCGTCCCGCTCGTGGATCTTCCGGGCATTCTCGCCGTACAAAGCAAGCCGGAACTGTTCGTCCCAATCGAGCAGGTGCCGGGCCTCCGCCATCTGTACCTCGCGCTTCATCCGGAACCCCTCCGGGCGCCGGACCGTGTCACCGATGTGCGCCGCCAGCTTCGCGACCCTCGTCCCCTCGATAATATCATCGGCATCAGGCAGAGCGAGGTGTTCCGCAGGCGAAACCATGCAGAGGAAGTCGGCGCCGTTCTGGCAGGCAGTCGCCCCACCGATTGCAGCGACCACATGATCGTAGCCCGGGGCAATATCCGTCACAATCGGCCCGAGCAGGTACAGCGGTGCATGGTCGGTAATCTCCTTGATCATCCGCACGTTATATCCCACCTGGTCAAGAGGCATATGTCCCGGACCCTCAATCATCCGCTGGACACCCTTTTCATGGGCCCGTTGTGCAAGCGTCCCGAGCGTCATGTACTCGACCGACTTTGCGAGTTTCTCTGCATCCTGCAAACAGCCCGGCCTCATGCCGTCGCCGAGGCTGATGGTAACGTCATGTTCCGCGAGGATCTCCATCAGATAGTCAAACTCGGCATAGAGCGGATTTTCCTCTTCCCGCTTCATCATCATCGCACAGTGGAACGACCCGCCCCGGCTGACAACGCCCATCAGTCGCGGATCAGATTTGAGTGCTGCAAGCGCCTGCAGGTTCACACCGCAGTGGAGGGTCAGGAAATCCACACCCTGCTCGCAATGCTCCCGGATCACGCGGAACAGGAGATCGGCATCTACATCGATCGCGTTACCCGCCCTCCGGACTGCTTCATAGACAGGCACCGTCCCGACCGTTGTGTCAAGCGACAGGATGTTCTTCCGTATCTTGACCAGATCCCCGCCGGTTGAGAGATCCATGAGGGCGTCTGCACCGTTTGCAAGCGCCGCTTTTCCTTTCTTCATCTCGAGCGCCGGATCGCACCGGGAACCGGAGGTCCCGATATTCACGTTGATTTTGACCAGACAGCCTTCGCCAACTGCACTGAGTACATGCGTCCGCTTCGGGTTTGCCGGGATCACTATTCTTCCGGCAGCAATCCCCCGGGCAATTTTTGCCGGATCCATGCTTTCCGCTCGTGCCACCGCTTTTACTTCTTCCGGTACTGTGCGGGCACACCTGCGGATGAGCAAATCCATAAGAAACATCTGCCGGGATGCCTTATTAGTGTGCATGAAGGTCAGGTGGATTCCCGAGCAGGCGGCTTTTGCGAACTCCTATATTTTCGGCACCGTTCTTGTCGATGCGGGAGTCCTGCCGATGGCAATTATACCGTATAAGGACACTATTGATACTATCGTCCTTACCCACTGCCACTTTGATCACACGGCTCATGTAAAAGAGATCGCGCATATGTGCCGGGCAAAAGTCGCCATCCACAAGGACGATGCTTCCGGGCTCATCGAAGATGCCCTGAGTCTATCGATGCATTTTGGTGCCCGCTCGCCCGGGATTGTCCCTGACATTATTCTCAATGATGGTGATATGATCGGGAATCTTAAGGTGTTGCACACGCCGGGCCATACCCGGGGAAGCTGCTGCCTGTTCTCGGAGCCGGACAAAGTGCTGATCAGCGGCGACACGGTGTTTGCCGACGGCTGTTTCGGGCGCTATGATTTCCCCGGAGGAAGCCGTCAGGCACTCTCGAAGTCCCTAGATCTGCTTGGGGATCTTGATATCGAAGGGCTCTATCCCGGTCACGGAGAGCCAGTCGAAAGCGGGGGCAAGCGCCATATCGCGGCAGCCCGGGAACTCATGAAGAGCGGATATGGATAAGGGAATTTATTGTCTGGTACTCAAAAATCCGGCCTGCACCGCGACAATAGGGGCACTTGGGCCATTGCCATTTGCCGACGGCTGGCACTGCTATATTGGTTCTGCCCTTGGCAGCGGGGGACTTGCACGGCTTACGCGCCACTGCAGGCTCGCAACAGAGCGCAATAAACGACCGAAATGGCATGTGGATTACCTCTTAACCGATCCCCGGTTCGTGCTTACCTATACCATAAGCGCCATTACAACAGAACGACTCGAATGCCGGCTTGCATCCACGCTTGGCGGCACAGGAATTCCCGGTTTTGGCTGTAGTGACTGTTCCTGTGACTCTCATCTCCTGTACCGGAGCCATGATCCCAAACAGGAGATCATCGCTGCGTTTGAGGTGCTGGATCTCATCCCGGTTATCAAAACGCTCATTATCCCGGAAGTTAAGGGTAACATATGAAGGTGCTCGGGTTATCGGGAAGCATGCGGAAGAATGGCAATACATCTCAGCTTATCAAGGTCATCCTCAAACGCTGCGAGGATGCAGGTATTGAAACTGAATTTATCTCCCTTGCCGGAAAGAAGATCTCGCCCTGTATCGGCTGCGAGAAATGCAAGGAGAAAAAGTGGTGCGTGATAGAGAACGATGACTGGGGCGAGGTTATCCAGAGCGTGCTCGATTCCGAAGTGCTTATCATCGGTTCGCCAACCTACTATTTCGATGTCTGCGGGCATGTGAAAAACTTTATCGACCGCACCTATTCGCTCTACCATGACCGCAAGTTATCGGGGCGAAAAGGAATCGCGGTCGCGGTACAGGCTTCAAAAGGTGCAAACCGCACGATCCAGACGCTGGAAGGGTTCCTGAGCACCCATGAATTTGCATCCCTTGGTTCAGTGAAGGGGACGGGATACAAAGAAGGCTCGGTGCTCAATGATGCCGAGGCGGTAGAAAAGGCGCAGAAGATCGGCGATAAGATCGTGCGCCTGCTCAAACCCCATCACGACTAATAGGGTTTAATTTCTCAGCCCGTTTTTCCTGTCAATTGTTCGATATCAATCCAAATACTACAGACACTGGCAAGTCCCGGCTCTGAAAATTCGTATGCGGATCTGCCAAAAATCAGCACAGGTCATAGAGCGTTGTCCGGCGCCGCAATATCCTGCCGCAATCTTCAGCCACGCGCTCCATCTCTGCCGGGTCAAGGTAATCGGTGTTGGTCGCACCCGCACCTTTTGAGATGCTCTCCTCAAACATCGTGCCCCCGAGGTCATTTGCACCGGCAAGCAGCCCCAGCTGTGCCATCTTGATCCCTTCTTTGACCCACGAGACCTGGATATTTTTAAAATTGTCCAGAAAGAGGCGGGCAACGGCGACCATCAGGAGATCTTCCCTGCCCGTTGCTCCTGCCCGTGCCTTCCCGCTCTTATAAATCGGGGTGTTCATGTGGATGAACGAGAGCGGCACAAACTCGGTAAATCCATGGGTTTCATCTTGGAGCTCACGGAGGATGGCAAGATGGCAGACCCGGTCGGCATCGCTCTCGCAGTGCCCGTACATAATCGTAGCAGTCGAGGGGATGCCCAGCTGGTGCGCCTCAGTGATAATCCGCACCCATTCATCGGTTGTGATCTTCTGGGGACAGATTGTTTTCCTGACCGGATCGACGAGGATCTCTGCTGCCGTCCCGCAAAGCGAACAGAGCCCGGCGTCTTTCATCGCGACAAGAACATCCCGGGTGGACATGCCGCTTTTTCTGGCACCATACGCGACTTCCATGGGATTACTGGCATGGAGGTGAACTCCCGGCGCGGCTTCAGTGATCCACCGGTAGATGTCGATATAGGACTGGGCGGTAAACTCCGGGTGGAGCCCGCTGACAGTGCAGATTTCGGAAACCCTCCGGGATTTTGCGAGCGCCGCTTTTTTCTGGATCGTGTCCCGGTCATGGAAATAGATCCCTTCATCACCGGGCTTTTTTGAAAAACCGCAGAACACGCAGGAGTTGATGCACAGGTTGGTGACGTTGATGTTCTGGTTGCGGACATAGGTCACCGCGTTCCCGACCACATGTTCCCGTTGTTCGTCTGCAGCAGCCGCAATATCCCAGACATCACGGTTTTGTGTTTTAAAGAGACGGCGTGCTTCGGCTTCACTGAGCCGGTGACCTTCCTTAACATCCGATAACAGGGTGCTTAATGACGGGTTCATGATATGTATCGGCTACGATATCACCGTGCTACTGTGTGTCATACTCAACGTAAACCTATCGTCTCGATATCCCACATGATTATTACACACCTGCACCAACAATCTCATTAAGGAGAGTTATGGAGCAGGTCACGGTCAAACTGACAAATAAAGATGCGAAGGGATATGTCATACCGCTCGGCCCGGCAAATCTCGTTGCCGTAATAACCGATATCGGAATGGTAGGATGCGGCGCTTTTGACGTAGCAGCCCTCGACTCATTCAGTTTTTCCGCCGCAAAAGTCCGCCCATCATTAGGCCCATCAATTGTCGATGTTGATGATATCCTCACGGGAATCGTCAAAGAAGCCAACAGGGCGGCGATGGGACGCGGGATTAAAACGGGGATGACGGGAAGGCAGGCACTGGATCGGATGTGAATTTTTCGTTGGGTCCGATGAGGGGAGATTTGGCACGGTTTTTCACTCCTCAGTCCAAATAGCTGGGTTCCTGCATGAGTGTCTGTGATGATTCACACCATCTCATAAACCGTCGTCCGCTGCTTCAGATTCCTTCCCAAATCCGAAACCAACCGCTCCATAACCACCGGGTCAAGGAAACTCGCATCACTTGCCCCCGCATCAACTGAAACGTCATCGGTGTACATCGTGCCGGCGAGATCGTCTCCCCCGCACAGGAGCGCAAGCTGGGTCATTTTCAGCCCGAGTTTTCCCCACGATACCTGGACATGGTTAAAATTGTCAAGATACAGGCGGGATACCGCAATCATCAGGAGGTCTTCTCTGCCTGTTGCCCCCGGTCGTCCTATTCCCATCTGGTACAGGGGAGTGTTTGTGTGAATATACGACATCGGGATAAATTCAGTAAACCCATGCGTCTCGTCCTGCAATGCCCGGATAAGGGAGAGATGTTCAACCCGGTCGCGGGCGGTTTCATATGAGCCGTACATGATCGTCGCAGAGGTTAAAATTCCCATCCGGTGCGCCGTTTTGATAATGCTCACCCATTCGGCGGTCGGAAGTTTTCTGGGGCAGATTACTTTGCGCACCGAGTCCACAAGGATCTCGGCGGCAGTTCCCTGGAGGGTGCCAAGCCCGGCATCACGCAGGCGCGACAGGACTTCTTCGGGAGTAATATGACTCTGTGCAGCGGCGTAGGAAATTTCATCCGGGCTGAACGCATGCAGGTGGATCTCCGGGGCAACCTCGTGCACGCAGGTCAGCAGATCCACGTACGTATCGACCGTGAACCGGGGATGCACACCGCTCAAAAAACAGATCTCGGTCACACCCCGGCTTTTCGCGAGTCGTGCCCCGGCCCGGGTCGTTTCGATATCATTGCAGTATGCCCCCTCGTCACCCTCCCGCTTGCCGAACCCGCAGAACCCACAGAGATTCTTGCAGATGTTGGTCACATGCAGGTTCTGGTTTTTGACGTACGTGACAGTATCCCCGACCTTCTTTTCCCGCATTTCGTCAGCCGCTGAAGCAATCAAAAAAACGTCGCGATTCCTGACATTCATCAGGGAGACAGCTTCCTCATTCGTCAGCCGGTGCCCGTTTTTCACGTCGTCCAGAAGTTTTGGCAGGGCAGTTACAGTCATTTGCCACGCCCTTTTTTCTTCTGGCCGGATACTTTCGAGGATTTGCCGGATTTTTTCTCTTCACCCTCTGTTTTGCTGCGGATATACCACTCATAGATCAGCATCGCAACAATAAGGGTGATAATTACTTCCCAGATATGGAGCGGCAACAGCCCCACCAGAGGTATGGTAAACAGCGCCTTGCCTATAACCCAGTCTTTTTGTGAGGGCTCGATCTCATCCACACCGGGAACCAAAAGATAACCTTGGTCGCTTGCCGCATTATTGTCGCCCTTGGAGATGTAGCCTCCATGCGGTGCGATCGTGTCGGTCATGCGGATATACCCGGTATCATTCGACACGTACGCGGATGGCAGGATGTAACTCTCGTTTGCCGTCCGGATGACAATGTCCTTTGGACTTGTCGTCACGTTACCGCTTGGGATCGTTGTACCGGTATAGATGACCTGGTACCCGTCAACCGTGATGTTGCTGGTCTCGAGCGGAACATAATCGGTTGGCGTCATCGCCCCGCGATACATATTTAAAAATGAGGGTTGCGGTTGTCCGGCATCCACCCAGATCATCGCACGGTGAATGATCGGGTGCTGTTTTGAGAGCGGGAGTACGCCAATTGACGCCCAGAAATCGGTGATGCCGTCCGGACGATAGATAATGACATCGCCATAATCCCCGAACTTCTTGTAGCCGGAGATTTTTCCATCCTCCCAGGTCTGGAGGGCGCCAAACCGGTCAGGTGCTACGACCACGACAAGGTCCCCGATATTCATGTGGGGCTCCATGCTGCCGGACTCGATGGTGACAACTGCAGGCCATGTACCACATACGAGGTACAGGGAGAGCGCGATGCCCCCGACAATCGCCGCCATCCAGAGAATGTCCCGTGCAAGGGACACTGCCCAGTGCTCACTTGTCCTGAACCGGTTGACCAGTGTGCGGATATCCCCGCCGGTGTTGCTATCTGCCATCGTTTACCGCGCTCTTTGTTGGATTTTAAGTATAGTCTTTAATCGTTCATAATTAACCATGTCGTGTGATGGGAGACGAGTGGCCGGCCAAAAAATCTGGACAGGGCATTTATCGCATGATGCCCGGATGCTCCCGGGTTAGTGCGGCAGGAACACGCCGGACAAGTAATACGCGCCAAACAGCACAAGAAAGATCCCGCATGCCCCAATGACCCACCGGTATGTCATATCAGACAGGACCGCCCTGCCCCGGGAAATTCCTGTTGACACGATCGTGTACCACCCGAGATCCGCGCACCAGTGTCCTGCCATAAAGACCCCGGCAAGCACAAGCCCACCCTGCAATCCGGCGATCACCATCGCACTGCCAATCGTTAACCACCATATCCAGAAATAGGGATTTGCCGCACTCGTGACAAGACCGGCAAGATACGGATTGCCAACCGCTGGTGCTCCCGTGTTCTGTAATGTTGCTTGCCTCATCCCGATGAGCGTCAGCATGCCAAACAGGATAAGCGATATTCCCCCGATAAGCGCAACTGCAGTCATATAGGGCAGGGCAAGTGTGGCAAGGCCAAGGACGATCAGGAAAAAGATGACAGTTTCTGCGATCATGTGGCCGATCATAATTTTCGGGCCGCTTGTCCATCCACCGGAAAGCGAAGTGTTGATGGTCGCCACAAGGGTCGGACCCGGTGCAAGAGCGCCGGTAAGTCCGATGACCAGGCCAAGGATGAACATCTGGATGATATCGTACATGTCGCGTAGTCCTTAAAAAATCCATAATTGGAGGATTTTTTATGCCGGAAATTGTGTAGATAATTGTTCTTCCCCATACAATAAACACCATTGACAGGTTTTGTCCACGCGGATTTCGTGCTGGTTTGTCTGGCAGAATAATATCCTATATTTTCCTTGAACACCACACTATGTGTACTATGCTTGATGCACGGCAGATCACGCTCCGGTTTTTAGAGACGAAGCTGCAGGTGCATCCCGATGTAGTCCGGTATATCCAGGAGCAGGATGACCTGGACCTGATTGACCGGATTATCGAGAAGGTTCCCGGGGACACCATTGTCGTCTCCACAAAGCACATCCCAGGCATGAACGCGACCCGGGACGGGATGCGATTCCTCACTGACCCCTCCGTGGAAGTCATCAGCGGCAGTCCGGGAACATCCGGGTGCGTGAACGGCACAGCAGACTACCTGTACTATTTCCGGGACCGGTTCAACCGGCTGGGGGCGATGATCCGGAACCGGTGCGGGGCGATCCCTATTGAAGCGCTCATCCGTTCGCCCCGCTACCGGCAGGAGGAGTGCACGGTTATCGGCATGGTCACGGAAGTCAAAGCCACAAAAAACGACCACCGCATCGCCGAACTCGAAGATATCTCCGCAAACATTTCTGTGCTGTTCCGCAAAGATCGCCCGATCTTTGAAGATGCAAAGCGTCTGATCCCTGACGAGGTCATCGGCGTAAAAGGAAAACTCTCCAGCGATGGCCGTCTCTTTTTTGCTGACCAGATGTACCGCCCGGATATCCGGGTCGATAATACCCCGTTTAAGAGCGAAACGCCGGGCAAAGCCGTGTTCATCTCTGATGTGCATGTCGGCAGCAATACCTTCCTTGAAGAGTGCTGGAACCGTTTTGCTGACTGGCTGGCTGACTCGGGTGCTTCATACCTCCTGATCGCCGGCGATCTTGTGGACGGGATCGGTATTTTCCCGGGACAGGAACAGGAGCTCACGATCAAGAACATCTACGAGCAGTACGATGTCTTTGGCGAAATGATCAGCAAACTCCCGCACCGGATTAAAATTATCGTCTCCCCCGGAAACCACGATGTGGTGCGGGGTGCCGAGCCCCAGCCGGTGATCCCTGAAGCCTTCACAAAAAAGTTCCCCGAGAACTGCATGCTGGTCGAAAACCCGGCGCTGGTGAACCTGCAGGGCGTACGGGTCCTGATGTACCACGGGCGTTCGATCGATGACATGATCGGGCTTATCCCGGGTGCATCCTATGACCAGAGCGGCCTGATGATGCAGGAGATGCTCCAGCGTCGGCATCTCGCACCGGCATATGGGCGGAGGACACCGATAGCCGCGGGTAGAACTGACCGGCTTATTATTGATCCAATACCGGAAATTCTGCACACCGGCCATGTACATATCCGGGGGCTCGCCCAGTACCGGGGGGTACTCGGGATTAACGCAGGTACCTGGCAGTCCCAGACCGCGTTCCAGAAGCAGATGAACGTTAATCCAACCCCTGCACAAGCGGTGATGGTCGATCTCCAGACACTAGTGCCGGAAACGTTTACGTTTTTATAAAAAAATTGAAAACTTATTCCTTGGCCGGCTGTGCTGCATCAGTTCCCGCAGCCGGGGCAGGTTCTTTCTTCTTTGGCCCTGCGACCGTCACCTTATAGATACCGCCACGTGCCGTAAGCGCCACCGGGTAGGCCGGATCCATGCTAAGGCATTTTGTCGGACAGACATCGCCACACGAGTTACAGATCACGCACCGCATCCGGTCGATCTGCCAGGTCTTTTCCTTGACCTCCACGCATATCGCTCCGGTCGGGCATTTGCGCTGGCATGATCGGCAGGTGATGCATTGTTCCGGGTTGATCACGATATGCCCCCGGGTTACCGGTGTCCGTTTTGCCGGACGGACCGGGTACATCAGGGTCGCCGGCGTCGAGAACACACTTCTTATGACCGTTACCGCCATCTTAAGAATTGCCATCGAAGATCACCTCTCCGTGCAGCTGATACATGGGTCAATCGACAATACAATAACGGGGACATCGGCAAGCTGGCAGCCCCCAAGCATTTTCACCAGCGGAGGGATGTTTGTAAACGTCGGTGTCCGCACCCGCGACCGTACAAGATTCTTCTTCCCGTTACCCTTGACATAATGGACCAGCTCTCCCCGGGGCTGTTCGACCCTCGAGAAGTACTCGCCATTGGGTGCGCCGGTAAACTTGATCTCAATGGGGCCTTCTGGGATCTTATGTGCTGNNGCTGCCTGTTTGATAATATCAATAGACGTAAAAAGCTCCCCGATTCTCACAGCACAGCGGGCATAACAGTCGCCGTCCGTTGCCATGACTGACTTAAAGTTGATCTTCCCATAGGCAGCGTAGCCGGTTTTACGCAGGTCAATATCAACGCCGCTTCCTCTCGCAGTTGGTCCGACAGCACCGAGATCATAGGCATCGGCTTTTGAGAGCACACCGACATTTTTCAGACGGTGCTTGACCGAGCTGTCGTTTAAGAACCCGGAAGTGATATTTTGCATATCACTTTTCATATCGTTCAAGCGGGAGAGCATACCATCCAGCTGTTCATTGGAAATGTCTTTTCGGACACCGCCGACTTTGCAGGCACTCTGGATCACGCGGCCACCGGTTGTCGCTTCCAGCTCGTCG
>PNBP01000079.1:0-17326 GCA_003136075.1 Methanoregula sp.
TTTCAGATCAAACACCCACCGGCTCACGGACGGTGCGACATTCCCACACCGGCGTCTCAAAACCACCGTAAAACCTTTTTGTTCAAACTCGTCTTCCAGCTGCTTGCTCTGGGTCAGGTTTTTGAACGTATAGAAATGAATCATTCCACCGGTCCTGATAAATGGCGTGAGAATATCGAAAATCCAGTCCATACCATACGGGGTAGGAATGATAATGCGATCGAATGTTGTTCCCGGTCGGATCGGGAGATTTGATGCATCACCTTGCACAACATGGATACGATTTTCAACCGCGTTGAGCCGGATATTTTCCTTAAATCCTATGCAGGCTTCCGGATTTTGTTCCACAGCTACTACATCCCCTCCGCGTACTGCAGCAGGAATCGCAAACGGCCCTGCGCCACAGAACGGCACAAGCACCTGCTCTCCGGGCTGAACCTGATCGGTCACACGTTTGCGTTCATGTAGCAGTTTTGGATTGAAAAATACTACTTTGAGATCGATTCGGTACGAAAACCCGTACTCACGGTGCATGGTGATTGTATCCGTCCCTGCAAGAATCTCGCAGTCCGCAGTGCGGCTGGCTCCATACACCCGGCTGATTTTATTGATGACCGTTTTGATGCGATGGTTGTGTGCACAAACCGCGTCTGCAATCACCTTTTTGTATGGCGCAAGTTCTGGGGGCAGGTGAAGGAGGGCAATCTCACCAATCACATCGAAATGATTTGAGAGATAGCCAATCCGGTCTGGCGGAATGATCGGGCGGAGCTGCTCCTTAAGTCCCATAGGTTATATCTGAATCTGTTCACCATGGCAAAAAATATCGCGGAAACGAAACGAAAGAAAATCTCCCGATATATGATGCAAAGATTCATCGGAATAATCAGGCAGTATTGTCCATTGCGTGTGTAAGGGATAGTGTCCGGATTTTTTACAGCGTACGAAACTCAAAAAAGGAACCGGAGTTGCCTGCATCATGCGATTGACTCTGGTGAAATATCGCTCTTTGATACCCTTCCCTGTATGCTATGGCTTACGGAATGGAACGTGTATCAAATCCTGGCAAGATAACGGCATCACAGGGGCATCATGTATCACGAATTATTCATAAGGCTTATACCAGAACAGGGAACGGAATATGTGTGGTAATGACAAACGGACCAGCCCGGCATATCATAACAAATTCTGACGGAGTTCAATTCTATCATACTCCCTTACCCTTTCGCCAGATAACCGAAATCCCTGAGTACCGCTTTAATGATATCCGTCCTGATGACCATGTCATCGACATCGGTGCAAATGTGGGGGCGCTCTGCATCTGTGCCACACGGTATTCGCCACATGTCGTTGCTGTTGAGCCGGTAACCTCGGAGCGCCTTGCAGAGAATATTCTTCTGAACGAGGTCCCTGTGCGGGTAATTGAGGGCGCTCTTGGAGACGGCAAACCCACGGAAATCTGCTGGGATGAATGCCGCAGAATGGTGCCGTCATACACTCTTTGCCAGCTCATCGAACTTTCCGGGGGCTGCGATTTTTTAAAATGCGACTGTGAGGGGGCTGAGTGGCTGATAAAACCAAAAGATCTCACGGGCATCAGACGACTCGAGATGGAACTACACCTGCCGCCCATAAGCGGTCCGCCCAACAAGGCACTTCTCGATTACATCAGCCATAACTATCATATTGAGATTGAACACCGGCCCTGTCATGGTCCATTGGGACTAATGGGATACCTGCATGCAGAAAAAAGAACGTAAATGTATCAGGATATACCGTTTTATATAAGGGCCAGTAAAAAAGAAGGCTTCATCATCGCTCAAGAAAGTTTATCTAGCTTTTTGCCAGAAGAACATGCAGGATCCCATATGTGCACCATCACGTCAGACCAGAAAAATGCCATCCTTGATGAAATTCTTGCCACACGGCGCTCGCACCGTATGTTCCTTGCCGATGTCCCACCGGAGGATGATATCAAAAAGATTCTGCATGCAGGGCTTCTTGCTCCGTTTGCAGCAGCTGCAGTGGGAGGATCAAAGGATTATTTCCGCCAGTTTTTTGTTATACGCATGGGATCGCCTTCCATGACCGAAGCATCGGAATGTGTCATGGGTCGCGTTATGACAATGGCCGATGAACTTGAATCGGAAATGGAAAAAAATCCGAAACTTCGCGCCCAGGCGGTCATGTTTGTCCAGCGATTGTCGATGATCAAAAAGAAAGGGAAGGTGCCTGGCGTTGGGACTGCCTCCTATTACATCGTTGTTGCCGAACGCCGGGGATTTCCCCCTGTGGAATTGCAGTCGCTTGCCCATTGTCTCGAGAATATGTGGCTGAAGGCTACCGCTCTTGATCTGGGGTTTCAAATCGTGTCCATCACGTCAGAGATGTCAGAAGATCCCCAATTCTGCAAAATTCTTGGGATTCCCCCCGGGGAATG
This sequence comes from Methanoregula sp., assembly GCA_003136075.1. Taxonomy (GTDB): domain Archaea; phylum Halobacteriota; class Methanomicrobia; order Methanomicrobiales; family Methanospirillaceae; genus Methanoregula. Next base: position 2,441 of record PNBP01000079.1, read on the forward strand.
GATGCTGATGGGCTGTGCCGTAGGCTACCCAAAAGATGAACTCTCCCCCTCGATTCGACCACCGGTTGAGGATGTTACTCACTGGTTGGACTAAATAATGAAGAGTGGTGAAAAACCGGATTTTTTTTGTTTTTATTTCGTAAGGGCCTGACCACACAAACGGCCTTAAAGAGACCGGTAATCAATAAAAATCATGTAAGTCGGTGGAACGATCCACCGACTTTTTGGGTTATTGACTATACTATTCGGACGGGGTGCACTCCATGCTTTCACCGGGTTTGAGGATGGTAACTTTAATATCGGTGGTTCGTTCGAGTGCTTTTTTCAATTCCAGCGGATCCGCTTGGATTTTTTCCCACGTATTATAATGAATGGGGATCACCCGTTTTGCACCGATAAATGATGCGGCCATCATCGCTTCTGCGGTTCCCATCGTATATCTCCCGCAAATAGGAAGCAGGGCAATATCAGGATGATAGAGGTTACCAATCAGTTGCATATCGGAGAAAAGTGCGGTGTCTCCCGCATGGTACACCCGCACGCCATCCATGCCAATCACATATCCTGCGGCCGTTCCCCCATTATACCCGATACCCTCCTCATCAATAGAGGATGAATGGAGCGCCGGTGTCATAGTAAAGGTGACATCATCTATTGTGATGGTCCCGCCAAGATTCATTCCCTCAACGTCCAGACCTTTTGTTTTTAAGTATCTGGCAATCTCGGTGATTGCGACGGTCTTTTTGGCAAGAGAGACCGTTTCACCCAGGTGATCGTGATGGCCATGCGTGACGGCAACAATATCCGGATTGGTATGTGCGACCGATGCTCCTTCTACGAATGGATCGATAAGCACTTTTTTTGTGCCGGAGAGCAGCACACAGGAATGACCCAGCCAGGTAAGGTGCATACAGGAAGATGTACGTGATGAAGTTTGAAATTTGTATCGGTGTGCCGTACTTCAGGGAATTTGAGGTTTGAGCGCTGCTATTGGCTATCAGAGAGAGATGAACGTTCGCTTTCCATCGGGAGAATAAAGGCAAAACTGCTTACCCGGATCAGTTGGAGACTGTCAGGGATAAAAAAACAGGTGTGAGATGAGCAGGGGACGTCAGCTCATCGTTTCACATTACATCAATTAATTCTGCTTCGGTGATATCGATGGAATCACCAAGACTATCCGCAGTGACATTTCGCGTCATCTGCTCTGACAGGTCCCGGTCTTCCATCACATCACGGATGCGATCGATGTAAGGATCAATGGTTGGATCCTCCTGCTCCTCGATCACGTGCCGGTATTCCCGGAGTGTGGAGGGGCTGATCCCGAGCTCTTCAGAAACTTCCTTCATGGTCTTTCCCAACTCCAGCAGTTCTTCCATCTTTATCTTATCAAATGGCATCTTGAAATCCAGTTCACGGAAGAGTTTGAGCCGGACACGGGCCCGGGCGACCGTCTTTGAAAGTTTCTCATCGCCTAGTTCCCGTGCAATCTCGGTATCATTTTTCTCCGCATAGAACGATGTGACAAGTTTTGCCAGCTGGATCGGCTTTAAGGAAGTCTTGAAAATGCCCTGTTCTGTAATCTCCCTCATGACGAGCGCGACTTCGCGTTCTATGGCGTCACTATCCCGAAGGGTGCCATGAATATTTTTCATGGGCTCGACAATTTTGGTCTTGCCCGACATAGTACTGAACAATTTCAGCAGCTGTGATTTACGTTTGTCTTCGGTCATTGCATGCCCCGTTTTGGGATTAGGATATACAATACTTCGTCAACTATTTAATTCTATCTTAATTCGTTGTTTGACCAAAAGAACTTTAAATTGGTTCCGAATGGTCTTTGTAAACAGGTAGTAATAAACCGAAAATTTATTAAAAAAGCCCTGGATTTTTTTTACAAAAACCTGTGTGCCGTACGCATTTGATAAATTTTTTTAGCACTGCTCTAAATCATGTCCTATCCCGAAATCATTTGACTTTACATCTAAATATCGATGTGAGTAAACTAACGAATCGGGATAAGATATTTAAAATCAAGCCCGAAAAAACATAAAAAATGCCGTGTTATGGGATGAGCGGGTAAAAAGATCGCCGTATGATGATAATTATATTGTGTCAGGAAGAGATCTGATAATAAGAATTTGGTTTTTGGTGAAGTGATCGATAGTGATACAGGGCAATAAGGATGTATTTGAAAACGTAATGGATCTGGCCAAGCGTCGCGGTTTTATCTGGCCAACGTCTGAATGCTATGGCGCAGTGGCAGGGTTTATCGATTATGGTCCGCTGGGTGCGATGATGAAACGGCGGATCGAAAACATCTGGAGGCAATTTTACGTCATCCAGGAAGGGTATTACGAGATCGAATGCCCAACGATTGCACAGGAATCCGTGTTTATCGCTTCGGGACACGTGAAGGGATTTTCTGACAAGATGTGCCAGTGCCCGCACTGCAGGGAATACCTCAGGGCAGACCATGTCGCTGATGGTGGCGGTGTCACTGGTGCGGCAACGATGAATAATGAACAGCTCTCCGCAGCAATCGCCCCGTGCAAATGCCCGGCGTGCGAGGAAGTGCTGGGAACCGTTGAAGTCTATAATTTCAACCTGATGTTCCAGACAACAATCGGCCCCGGCTCCCAGCGGGTTGGTTACCTGCGTCCCGAAACGGCACAGGGTATGTTTGTGGATTTTGCCCGGCTGCTCCGGTTTTACCGCGACAAACTGCCGTTTGGCGCCGTGCAGATCGGCAAGTCATACCGGAACGAGATCTCACCACGACAGGGCATGATCCGGCTCCGGGAGTTCACGCAGGCTGAAGCAGAGATCTTTGTTCACCCCAATGAGAAGAACCATCACCCGAAGTTCTCCCACTACGCGGCATACAAGATGCCGCTCCTCACTTATATTCACCAGCAGAAATGCGAACCGCCCATTGAAATGACCATGCGTGAAGCAGTTGATGCCGGCATCATTGCAAACGAATATGTTGCTTATTATGTCGCCCTCACCCACGAACTGCTCGTTTCCATCGGCATCAGACCGGAGCGGCTCCGGTTCCGCCAGCACCTTCCCGATGAGCGGGCGCATTATGCAACCGACTGCTGGGATGCGGAAGTATTCTCGGACAGGTTCGGCTGGGTGGAAACTGTCGGCATTGCAGACCGGACAAATTATGATCTGAACGCCCATGCCAGCCAGAGCGGCACACCCATGACCGTGTTCATCCAGTATGACACACCCAGGAAAGTGGAGCGCCGCCGCATCATCCCGAACATGAGCGNNGCCAGAAAGCAAAAGCGGTCTTTGAAGCGCTTGAAAAGGCGACTCCCACCGCGGATGGTGCAGATGTCGAAGTCGAGGGCGGGAAAATCCACATCCCCGCAGACCTGTTTGAAATCCGGGACGAAGTGATCGATATCCGGGGCGAGGAGATTGTTCCCCATGTTATCGAACCCTCGTACGGCATTGACCGAATGTGCTACGCGGTGCTCGAACAGGCCTATGACGAGGATACCGCAGACGGGGAAAAACGGGTCGTACTCCGGCTCTCCCCCAAGGTTGCGCCGGTTCAGGTCGCTGTTTTCCCGCTGATGACCCGCGACGGACTGGATACTATTGCCCAGAAACTCACGCACACCCTCCAGAACGCCGGCATTCTTGCGGAGTACGACGATTCCGGTGCAATCGGCAGGCGGTACCGCCGGCAGGACGAGATCGGCACACCGTTTGCCATTACCATTGACTATGACACAAAAGAGCAGCACACCGTCACCATACGGGACCGGGACAGCATGAAGCAGGTGCGGATTGCCGTTATAAAAGTGCCGGAGATTGTCAGTGCCCTTGTCGGCGGAACCCTGAAGTTTGAATCATTATAAGTAACACTCCCTTATGAGCTGCATAAGCCATCCCCTCATCAAGCCGGACAGCATCGAGTCACGGGAGTACCAGCTCTCTATCGCGATGAAGGCGCTGGATGCAAATACCATGGTGATCCTGCCAACTGGCCTTGGAAAAACAGCAGTCGCCCTGCTCGTTGCCGCATCCCGGCTCTACAATGAAGGGGGCAGGGTGCTGATGCTTGCCCCGACAAAGCCGCTGGTGGAACAGCACCTCCGTTTTTTTGAAAAATTTCTTCTCGCAAAAAGTCCGGATGGCTCTTCATCCTCGCCCTTTGCGATGTTTACCGGTGAATCCCCCTCAGAAGAGCGGACGGCAGACTGGCAGCGGGCACAGGTGATCTTTGCCACGCCGCAGGTCATAAAAAATGATCTTATCGCGGGCAGGTATATGCTCACCGATGTCACGCTCCTGATTGTCGATGAATGTCACCGGGCGGTCGGCAATTACGCGTATGTCTTTCTTGCACAGCGCTACCTTGGCACTGCGGCAAAACCGCTCATTCTTGCAATGACGGCATCCCCGGGCGGAGCACAGGAAAAAGTGCAGGATGTTTGTGCAAACCTCGGTATCAGCCATATTGAAAACCGGACAGAAGATGATCCGGATGTCAGCCCGTATGTGTTCGAGCGCGATATTGAGACAATTACCATCGATCTTCCTCCGGAGATCAAAACGGCAATACACTCAATCAACCAGCTCATTGAAGAACGACTGGCACTGCTGGCATCGCTGAATTTCACCGTCCCAAAACGCGATCGGCTCACGATGAAAACGCTCGCTGTGATCAATGCCCAGATCCAGCAGAGGATCCAAGACCGGGACCAGACTGCCTATGCCGCCGCTTCAGTCTATGCGGAATGCATGAAACTCCGCCATGCCATAACCCTTGCGGAGTCACAGGGCAGCGATGTGCTTAAAGGATATATCGCGAAACTGGTGGCGGAGGGCAAGAGTTCTGGAGGGAGCAAAGCCAGCCAGCGGCTGGCAAAAGATCCCATCTTTAGGGAACTCTACGAGCGGACGCTTGGCTGGACACAGGAACTGCATCCCAAACCGGAAATCGTGTTGAACATTGTCCGTGACCAACTGGCATCTCACCCGGACAGCCGGATCATTATCTTTGCCACCTACCGTGACATGGTGCAGATACTTGTGGATTATCTCACCAGGAACGGCNNAACGGCATCGCCTGCGAACGGTTTGTCGGGCAGGCTGCAAAGGATGCTGAAAAGGGGCTTTCCCAGAAAAAACAGATCGCGGCACTGACCCGGTTCCGTTCGGGTGAGTTCAAAGTGCTTATCGCAACATCGGTCGGTGAAGAAGGTCTTGATGTACCGTCCACGGACATGGTGATCTTCTACGAAGCGGTGCCTTCAGAGATCCGGTCCATCCAGCGCAAGGGGCGCACCGGGAGATCGGCAGCAGGCAGGGTCGTCGTCCTTGTCACAAAAGGGACATCTGACGAGATCTTCCGGTTCGTGAGCCAGTCCAAGGAGAAACAGATGCAAAAGAGCATGCGGATGATGAGCGGACAGCCAGTCTCCATTCAGAAACCCGTCCAAGTCGACCAAGCTAGCATCGACCAGTTCACCCCGCAGGGCCCGAAAATCGTTATCGACGACCGGGAAACCTCGTCAAAAGTGGTCGAGATTCTCTCCGGCATGGGTGCGAGCATACGCCTCGAACGGCTCCCGCAGGGCGACTACGCAATTGGTGACAGGATTCTTGTGGAACGCAAGACTGCCCGGGACTTTGTTGATACCCTGATCAACCGGGACCTTCTCGGGCAGGCAAAAGCAATGGCGGATGCGGTCCCGCGCCCGGTTATCATCATCGAAGGCGGCGATCTCTATACCCAGCGCGATATGCACCCGAACGCATTACGGGGGGTATTGTCAGCGCTCATCATTGACATGGGCATCTCGCTGCTCTTTACCAAAGACGAACAGGATACCGCACAGATGCTCTTTGTGATCGCCAGACGGGAGGAAAGTGAGCGGGGCGAACGCAAGGCTCACCCGCACAAGGTTCAGGGTTCGGTTNNAGGAATATATCATCTCCTCGTTCCCGGAGATCGGCCTTAAGAATGCCCGGTTATTGCTGGGGCATTTTGGATCGGTCCAGGCGATTGTGAATGCTTCTTTACCGGAGCTTATTGCCGTGAAGGGGATCGGGGAGAAGACGGCGGGGAAGATCTTTGATCTGTGCAGATGGGAATATTCCTGATTCTGTGATTTTCTTTCCCGTTGGGTTTCAGGTCACAATGGATGGGAAGAAGCCCGTCAAACCGCTCTCCCCTTACTCGAAAGATCCACAGTCTATTGTGAATGAGCCATTTATCGACTACGAGACCGGCCAGATTAAACAAGGATTGCACTACTTCAAGCCGTTGAGCAAGACGATTTTGCAATATCTCNNGCAATGTGATGCGGAAAGGTTGGGGATTAATCGGGGAACGCGATGGAGGACAAAAAAACATTTTTTTCATAGGGTTTGGCATAACAATACACCGACTAGACCGAGGATATGATGCAGTTCTTTGAAGCGGATTTGATAATACCAAAGTCCGGGTTTTTATGACCATGCCTATCATTGAAGGAACAACCCGCTCTGATCAAAAAGTAGATCATGAATTTGTGATTAAAAGTGTATTTTTTATATTGTTGAGGGTCATCCCAGAGGTTATCTTATTACCATACATTATCGAAATAATTTTCCAGTCAATAGGATTCGGAATTGTTACATTATTCTGTGCGGAATAGAAAATACTGTCTGGATAACTACCTGTTTCCCCGACAAATCCAAGATAATAGAGAAGTCCGCGGACAAGATAATGCTCCCGCTCGTTCCCTGTTAAATCAGAATTCAGGTACACAATCCCGTTTGAGGATGACCCCTTAAAGGTTATACGATAAATCGAAGCGATATCTCCTGAATCATCTTTGTTAATAATAAACTGGCTTGTATTGGTGCTTACAAACGATGTGGTTTGTGCAATACTATCCAATGTCGATCCGGGTAAGAAATTGAAGAGGATATCACCGTGGGTGATTCCACTCGGTTCTGCCGTCAATTGTGTGGTCGTAGAGTGTTCGTTAAATTGCTGTTGGGTATTGGTCAAGATAGTCTCATCATTGTCGTTGAACTTTCCGGTGACGGCAAACGAAACCCTTGCTGCAGGATCTGATCTCATGATGCTTTGAAAATTGTTCGAGAATGCTATATCGATGAAATGTTTATTGATCTCGTCAGTTGTGTAGACCATCCGCGTAGTGGGGGAGGTTATTTGTATAGGGGTGGGACTCGGTGTAGGGGTCGATGTGACAAGCACAGTAACATAAACAATTTGGGGTGTTGGCGTTGCCGTCGGTGCAGATGTCGAACTTGTGCATCCGGCCATACAAACTATACCGACAAGCAGGATCAATAATAATAAAATGATATTATATTTCAATTTCATATTATCAGACTAAATTTTTAAAGAGATAATTATTTCTTTCTGCATATGTTGACAATCCGGGCACATCCACCCGCATACGATGAAATTCCTTTTCTTTCTTTTATACACTGTTGAATCATACATTAAAATCAAATAAATAAATATATGCTGTCAATTGCTGATTGAAACCTAATGCCTAAATTTTGTCCTAATTGTGGTAAGGATATCACGGAAAAGGTAAAATTTTGTCCGGATTGCGGTGCGGATATTGATTCTTTTTCTGTAAAAAAGGATGAGAAATCTATTGTAGAAGAACCAAAACAAGAAATTAAATTTGATAATGCTCAAAAAATCGAAGAGACAAAAATCGAAAATAAAATTGAAGAAACGAAAANNGGATTATTCAGGGAATACTTGGGGTCATAATTTTTATTATATTGTTGGCTATTGTATCTCATTTATCTGCTCCTTACAATAATGCAGAATCCGCTATAGTAAGTGGTGCGAGTGGTGCGAATCAAGGCAAGATAAGTACACAATCCACTATAAATTCTCAAGTAAATTTCATTCCAACTCCGACAGAAAGCCCAACTGATAGAAATATCCGGATCGCAAACGAAATTGTTGCAGATTATCATAAAACTCACACTTATACGATGAATGATTACTATGTTTGCATCGATATGGCCAATGATGTTTGGGATATGCTCAAAACTCAGGGAATCAATGCAAAAATTATGATTGGACGTGTCGATTATGCTCCGACTAAAATTACAGATTCGAATCATGCATGGGTTTTAGCAGAGGTAGCACCCGATCAATGGCTAGCATTGGAAGCAACTGGTGGGTATTCGGTCTCTAAATCCGATAATCCACTTTATTATCAAGGATATCCGTTTTTTGATCCAAAACAAACAAAAACATACGTCCAATTAAATCAACAATTGAGTGATGCTCAACAAAAATACAATACGGCGGTTACTGATTACAATCAATATCTTGCCCAATATAATCAAGCAGGAATTTTTTCAAAGATAAGTATGAAAAGTATATTGGATAATAAAGAATTGATTGTTCAACAAAGATTGAATGATTATAATCAAGTAATTAATCAGATCAATTCGTTAACGGCATTCTTATAATTTTTTACAATTTTTATCAAGAGCGACAGGATGTAAATAAACTGCTTAATTACCCAAAACACACATTTTTTTCAGAATAGTGATATCAGAAGTGATGGGTTGCAAATTCAAAGATAACTATAACCCAAAACAAGAGTGCGTGAGATATAATCCGAACTCCAATTCCATTTCAATCATAATTGGCTGGAATAATGCATATTGAAGTTTCATTTCACCAAACTTACGATTCCCCCCGCCGCCTCCGACGGGTCGCTCCCGCGGCGGCCTGATTACCCATCACAGCAAATACCGGTAACTTGTCCCGCCGTGCCTCATAAAGGCCCTGAGGCGGGGACCCCCTCGCAACAATTGGACATTTTACCGTTTTTTGATACATAATCCCACGCAAAATCCAGACCCTATTTCCCCTACAAAAAAATCCCCTCGCGATCGCCCCTCGCCAAAAAATTTCGAAACTCACCGTAACCCCCTCCCACCCTGCCAGGAATGTTTCTGGCAGCATCAGGGTGATCGGATCCGGCACTCATACCGGAGAACGCACCAGAATCTGATATAGAGACTATTGTGCCTGTTATATGTCTCCTAGTCTCTCCTTCGAGAATAATGAAATAATTCATTATCGTAAAAGAGAGTGACGATTATGATGGAACTTAAACACAGTGTAGCGCTGATACACATTTGTGCAACACATGCGTCAAGCGAACCGCGCAGGGAGGCAATTACAAAGTATCTTGCGCAGCACCCGGAAATTGACAGGGATGAGATCTTGACGATGATGCCAGAAATACACATCGATTAAAGGTGGCAGCCCTGGTTTTGATATTTTAATGGGACTCTGATTTTCTCCTAGAACTCTCATAAAATTATCCTAACCGCCGCATACAACAGAACAATTTCCGCGCTCCATCAACCGTCACTTATCACTAACCACTCATACGGCTGATCAACCGCAAACTTATCAGAATCTTTTTTTCAATAGGACTATCTATAAACATATCTGGTAGCTGGTCTCTTGAACATCGTAATCTGTGAAAGATCCAAGCCACCATAGATTCCTTTGGAGGTATTAAAATGAGTAAATTAGTAGCAGCCATATTAGTGTTTTTAATTGGACTTACCTTGATAGTTGGTGGGTATACAAGTCTCGGAACGCTCTATACTACGGGGTTATGTCTCATCATTGCAGGTATCTTGGTGATTGTACTTATAATTTTAAAGATGATGAAAATGCAATGTGAAACAAAAACTCCAACCAAGTAATCTTTTTTAGGCAAGTCTCGTCACGCACCACAGTTGGTGCATTTGTCAAAAGTCACTAAAACGCACCAGAACCGACAATGGTTATGTTTTTATATCGAAATCTACTTTCGGAAGTACTAAGATAGGTGATAATGTTTAATTAAAGGTACCTTGTTCGTTATCGTAAACCCTGCAAATAGTTAGAACCCACAATCTCGGGATTCACAACAATCCGGCATTTTTACTCCTGTTTTTATAGAGCCCTATTGCGTGGTATGTCGAAAAATAAGATAAACAGTGCCACAGATACTATTTGATTGTATTAGGATTTCCCTTTATGAAGACGCGATACGGTTGGGTTGAGATTGATCATATCCGGTATGACCATGATGTGATTATTCATTCTGACCGGAGTGTTACCAAACGCTCCAAGAAAATATCAAAAAAACTCAAAGATAAATTTGGTCATACGCCACTTGCCGACCACGAACTCGCATTTCTTGATATCGAAAAACCCGAGGTAGTTTTTATCGGGACGGGGCAGTATGGGGAACTTCCTATCACTCCAGATGCCCAAAAGGTGCTCGGGAACTATGAATCCATAATCCGCCCGACACCTGAAATCCTTGAGCAGTTCAATGATGAGCCCCGTGCGTCAGTTGCTATTCTTCACGTAAGCTGCTGAACGTATACGGTATTAGTTCAATCGTTACAGACAACAAGAGTGCAATCCGCACCTTCTGTCAGAATTGTTACCTGCCTGTTCGGGTAAACCGGAAGGTAACCCGAATCACTATATTTGATCATTCTCTTACCCTCTCATCTGTGATGGTAGTTTGGGTTAAAGAATGGAGTACCTGGGATCTGTTCCTGTGATTCTGGATCGCTGCAATCGTTGTTTTAAAAGAGGATGGCACCTTGCCAGGCTTTTTTTTCCTGCTGTCCTGTTCAATGCCCTTCGATGAGGGATTTTTTCTGACGGGTGGCCTGGTCATTCCCCGGATGGATTGCAAGCACACGGTCATAGGCATTCAGGGCATCATCCCGCCGTTTGACTTTCATGAGTACAAATCCTTTGTAGAGCAATGCATCGATATTTTTTTCTTCCAGAGAAATTGCACGGTCAAGGGATTCAATCGCTTTGTCGTATGACCCCAGCATAGTGAGGGTCTTGGCATGACTGATCCAGACCGCTGCATTCCTGGGTTCTCTATCCAGCGATTGTTCATAGGCAAACAGGGCTTCATCATACGCCCCCAACTTCTTTCGGGAGTCTCCCAGGGATCCCCACGCTTTTGCATTCTCCTGATCATCTTTGAGGGCCTGCTCATAGGCTTCGGTCGCCAACTGGTACTTGCCGATATGGATGTGAAGATCTCCAAGAGCGATCCATGAAGGTGAATCATGAGGATTTCCGGCAAGGGATTTTACGAGGTCCTGAATCTTTACTTCATAGGATGTTTTGGGGGCTGGCGTGTCATACTGACGCGGTTCTGGATCGGGGCGGGGTTGTGGAGCTGTGGTAGTTGGTATTGGGCTCGCAGGTTTGCGGAGAACCGGGGGGGAAGACCGGAAGACCGGTTGCATCATGGCAGGTTTTGGTTCCGGAACATAAGGAGGAGTGGCCAAGGTTGCACTCTTTTTGGTATCAGCAGGGATACGTGGTGGGGATACAGGTTTTAGAGCAACCGGTGTAACCGGCACTGATTCATACGTGGAGGGCATCTCACGCAATGGCGGAGAGGCAAGAACAGACATCGGCTGCCGCAACGATGGCTCATGGGGTGGTGCATTGGTACGTTTTTCTTTTCCTCGTTTTTTCATGGCGATATTGATACCGGCAAGAGCATCGGTGTTTTTTGGGTCAAGGGCCAGCACGCGTTCGTATGCGCAGATTGCGTCTTCAAATTTTTCCTGGATTGCAAGGGTGAGGCCTTTCACGTACCAGCTATTTGCTGAAGATGGATTCAGCGACAGAGCGCGATCGTACAGTTCGAGCGCGTCTGAATGTTTCCCAAACCCCGAATAGATAAGCCCTTTATAGGTAAGCGCGTCGAACAGGTGGGGGTTTATTGATAAGGCTCTGTCTAAATTCTGTAATGCTTCGTGAAACTGCCCCATCTGGTAGAGTGCATATCCCTTCATGTGCCATGAATCTGCATGGTGGGGATCCTTTGCCAGCATCTTGTCAAACGCTTCAACGGAGTTAACATAATACCCGCTCTGGCAGAGATTTTTGCCTTCACGGTACCAGTAATCCGGCTCTTTCTTTGGATCGTTCAGGATATTGCCAATTATTCCCATAATATCACCTCGTTGTAAATCGAGACGATCTTGGTATTTGTGATAAAGTATCAGCGGTTAAATTTATATATTTTTTCAATTTTAAATAGAGTAAAATCATATTACTCTATATCTACTGTTTTTTGAATGTGCGACTTGCACGGGAGGCTCCCTTTTGTCAGATATATCCCATTTTCCGGAGAATACCTGCAATACCAAAATATCCTGCACTGATAAGAAGATCGGTTTTCAGTTCGGTCAGGATAAACGGGTAGTTACCGGCCTGGTATGCACTATAGAGAAAGAAGCAACGGTACGCGATCCAGAAGATAAACGTAAGACAAAGAGCGCACCCGATGCCGATCCCGATACACCAGGTGAGCGCAAGTTTGTCCATATTCCAACTGATCAACGCTCCTTGCTTTTCCGGACTTATAGTCGTGATACCGACCATTTCAACATTAGGCTGTAGCATTTTTCTGTCCTGATTAGAGATGTTCACATAACACATTCTGGTAGAGCCGGCCGACATTCTCGGCGGTCGCGGTCATAGATGGAAACCCGGTGAAGCTGCCTGCCCGCTGGATATCCCGCAGAAGCCGGAGACTGTACTGGCTTTGGGAGTGGAACCACCCCTCGCTTGCATAATACCGGGAGAGATATTCCTGTTCCCACTGGCCCGGTGTTGGTATAAACAGTCCGTTTTCAAGCCCTGCTTCAGCAACATCCATCATGGTAGTATAGCCGGATCGGCTGATGATAAACCGGGCTCGTGACATGAGCGACGATTTTTCCTGGCTTGATATATACGAGTAGATTACCGTTCCGTCATCCAGCGTGGTAACCTGATCACTTGCAGGTTTGCCCAAAAGAACAACTTTTTTGCCGGGAAGGGATGGAAGCTGTGGCAGGAGGATTTTTTCAAGGGTCGTTCGCTGGGGTTCCATACCCGAAATAATAATCAGGTAATCAATATCCTTTTTTACCGGTTCTTTTCTGACGCTGGCAAGGATTCCGCAATAATAAATCCGGTCCCGGAGAGCCGGAGCATAGGTCTGGGAAAGTTTTCCTGCAAGTGCGCCCATGTCCGGAGCATTGTCAGGAACAACAATCGTGGTGAACCGGGAAAAGGCATCGGCATGAACATAAACACCGAGCAGTTCGAGCGGCCATGCGATCAAAGGAAGACTCTGGTGAAGCTGATGGGTGATAAGGATTGATGGTACATCCGGGGAAAAAACGCCGGAACGGGAATCACTGATAATGAGATCGAATGCATTTTCCGAAAATATCTTCTCTGCTCTTTTACGTTCCGCAAGATACGCTTCAACAAGGCGGGGGATACTTGCTGAATATGTCGGCAGGAAGATCCTGCCATTGTTCTGGGGGATGGGATAATCCTCAAATAGTATAAACCTGCATTCAGGACATTCTTTTTTGAGAAATGTAAGCGCATTTCCGCTGGTGCCGGTGGTTACTTCATGTCCATAACGGAGCAGCTCCCTGATAATGGGTACATCACGCGAGGCATGACCCAGTCCCCAGTTGAGGGGTGAAACAAATACCGATCCCATTTTTCACTGTTCCTTTTTGTGGTATCGCAACCGCATGCCGGTATCGTTCAATCTGGTTGCAGGCTTAACACACTATTTCTAATTTTAACTATATATAAACTTTTAAAAGCATATAGTTGAACAAAATTACGTTATTGTTAATTCCCTACCCGTCTTTATGTCTCAAAAAAATAATTTTTTTAAACCTCCGTATGAATTGCCGGATTAATATATATTTTATGTAAGAAAACTATATCTCTTTTAAAAAATCTATAATTACGTATGAAAAAAATCGAAGCATTTGTGAGACCTGAGCGGCTCAATGACGTCAAAAAATCTTTGCTTAAAATGGGTCATCGATCTATGATTAATTATGATATCTGGTATCGTGGAACCGAAAATGAGATTGACCAGCACCAAGGTTCAGGGAGTTCATCTTTTCATGATTTCATGCCAAAAGTAAAGATTGAGCTTATGGTGAAGGATGAATCAGTCCAAAACATAGTTGATACTATCTGTGATAGTGCTTGTTCAGGGCACATCGGAGATGGCAAGATCTTTATATTGCCTGCAGAGGAGGCAATCCGTATCCAGACAAAGGAAACCGGGGATGCAGTTTTCTAGTCCAGAACCTCTCGAGCATAAGGTTGAAACCATAAAAATGATTAAAAATATGATGGAAGAAATGGAAGAAGTAATTTACTTCTTCATTATTATTAACGCACTGTCAAAAATTTCATAGAAGCACTATTACGATTTTGATAAGTTGGCGGCTGGTTAGGAATTTTTAACGAGATAAACTATTGATCATCAACCACAGACACCTCAGGACTCCCCTCTCATAAATTCATTACGAGTTTGGTGATTTAATTAATACAATTCCCTCAACTATATCAATATATATACAAGTTAATGGAAAATAGAGTTGTATAGGTTATCCAGAGATACGGTGTGCGAGGATAAGTATGGAGATACGAAGGGTTCAACTGACCGGGGGTTCGTCGTTTGTGGTTACACTCCCAAAAGACTGGATCACGGATATGCGAATAAAAAAGAATGATCCCGTGGGCCTCATTGCCCAGCCGGATGGCACGCTGGTCGTGACAAAACAGATCACGGAAGAGCCGCTCCAGCGGATCAAGGAGATCGATATCGGGCACATCACCGACCCGGCACTCCTGTTCCGCATACTGATAGGAGCATATATTACCGGCTTCACGGTGATCAGGATCACATCAAAGACCCGTTTTCCACCCTTTGTCCGCACGGTCGTGAGGGACTTTACCCAGATGACGATCGGACAGGAAGTCGTGGAAGAGACCGA
>PNBP01000079.1:17374-32104 GCA_003136075.1 Methanoregula sp.
TGCAGAACACCGGCCTGTCCCGCAAGATGGACATTTCTCCTGACAAAGCCCTGTTTTATCACCTTATTAGCCGTATTATCGAACGGATTGGCGACCATGCCGTCAGGATTGCCGAGAGTGCACAGCCGGTCATGGATGTGGAGATAGATAAAAAGATACTCACAGAACTAAAAAAAGCCAGCACGATGTCACTGGAGATTGTCGGCCAGAGCCTGGCTTCATTTTTCAACGGTGAGATCAAACAGGCCAATAAAAATATCGAATCTCTTTCGTCAGTGGAAAGCATCTGCGAGGAGATCCATAACATGGCATTCAAACAGGAGACGATGGTCGCAATCTCGGTCAGCTATATTGCCGAAAGTATTCGTCGGACCGGGGAATATGCCGCAGATATTTCTGAAAATGTAATCAATTATCTTGTCCAGAAAGAGCAAACAGTACGGAAATAACCGGTCAGCTCGTGCACGAGCTGACCGAAGCGGTACCTCAAACAATATCAACTAGGACCACATTCCAAATAATTTACACTCTGTTATCCTTCACCCTGAACCATCGGGCGCGTTTCCTGGTTCACAAAGATCTCCCGCTGGCAGCAGAGATTGGGCACAGTCACATCCACAAACGACTCCTCCTCTATAACTTTTGTCTTTACCGTGCGCCGTATCTTTTTATGGATCATCCGCATCCAGTCAAGCTCGAACCGGTCTTTGCTGGTGGGGGTGACCGCGATATTGAATGCAGCGTTCACATCGGCATGGAATACCGCCCCACAGTGAGGGCACTCAAACCGTTTCCGGAACCGGTGCCCGAAATGCCCGCACCTGCTGCAGCGCTTTGAAGTGTTCGTCGGGTTGATGTACAGGACCGGAATCCCCCGGGACAGTGCCCGTTTCTCAACGAGATGCAGGAGGGAGACAAACGAGCCGTTATCAAACGAGAACTCGTATGGGTTCACTGCCTCTTTTGCGTGCTGGTCCCGGTATGTGAAAAGTTTTTCAAACTTGATTCCTGCGCAGGACATTTCTGCAAATGAGACGATCTTTCTCGAAATCTTACTGAGCATGGCCTTGAAAGCCTTCCGTTCACGGGTCTTTTGTTTTTTAAGCTTCCAGAGTTTTCCCTCTTTGTACAGTTTTGTGCACTTTTTTGTCGAAGCAGTCGGGGCATACGAGATCCTTTTACCAAGCTTCAGGATCCCACCGGTCACCGGATCAGCAGCAACAACGGCATAACCGGTAGTGTTGAGATCAACGCCAATCCAGTGGGCCGGCCCGGGTAAATCGTGATGAAGATAAATGTTGTTCACCTTGTATCTGTGGGTAGTCAACAGCTGTGCAGGGAGCATCCTCTTTCCGGAGAGCCCTGATCTCCCGGATTATCTGGAAGGCCCGGGATACTGCAGCCCGTGGCTCGCCAAGAATACGGTGGCTTACGTACAGGGGATACACCATGAGTAATGCGGCGAGGGGGATGGTTGACCCCCCTGGAGCGCACCTGCCGCGGCGCACTGCCTCAAGGACATCTTCGCAGGTCCCGTCCGCCTCCACATCGGTCCAGGTGTATCCCATCATCGGGAGAGCGTGCGCATCGCTTCCACCCACCTCCGGGATTTTTCGGACATTTTTGACCAGTTTATTGGAGCAGGGCTCGCTGCCGTTCAGGGACTCCACTGCATTGAACCCGAGATCGGCATAATTGGCGTAGCCCAGCCTCGAATGCGGGTGAGGCGCAATGGATATGCCCCCCTCGTTATGGATAAAGGTGAGAAACGTTTCGATGGATGGGGATTCACAGAGCCGGGAAATGCCGGCGGCAATCCAGTGTTTCCGGACCGCGATGTTTCCTCCTTCGATGCCCGGGATGACCAGGATGCCAAACTCCCGGGAAAGGCGATGTGCTTCGCTATGGGGAAATAACCGGTTATGATCCGTGATGGCTAGTGCATCAAGCCCGATTTTTTTTGCATATTTAACGATCTGGCGGGGACGGTGAACTGCATCAATAGACCGGCAGGTATGCACATGGAAATCTACCTTCACCGGATCCCCCCATCAGCCGGGGTGCCTGGGGGGCAGGGCCGTGAATCCTGTTTGGTTCTAAATATACCGGGTATCGATGAGGATGAAAAACGGTGCCGGGAAACCATGACCGCGATAAGACTGCCAGTTCTCATGAGATGAATGGGCAGGACCAGGGGGTAACGTGCAGGTTGGGTGTGGTCGTCTGATGGTTTGCCGGACAAAAGAACTTGCACCGGGTGCGATCCCGTGGATGTACCGCTTTTCTGGGAGGTTGCATTGTGGGTCTGCACCGAATGCGACACAATAGAGTATGCAGAAAATCTATATAAATTTTCTCTTCTCTCTATTGATGTACACAACGATTAAGGGAGATCGCCTGTATCTTGATACCTGACGTTGATTATATGATCATACCGGTTGACTATGTTGTAAATTTATACTCCGGCTCCTGTTTTTTTATTTCTGCCGGTTTACTACAAGTCGGACGGAAACGAAAAGAAAGTTCCAACATAAAGTGCCTATTAGGATTCTGGAAGTCCAATTCCTACCATCAACAAGACGTCCCCAGCCACCAGAACTCCGAAGCCGGCATCAAGAGTTCCATTAAGGATCGCAGGAATTGCGATTATAATTAGATAGATTCCAAGAATTGTCCCGATTATTTGGAGAACCGTAGAATGATGTAATAAAATCAGGATCAGTGCGATCATGGCGAGTGCCAGATAAGCAATAGAAAAAAAAGGGTTGATACTAAAAATTGATACCGGTATTTTGGGAGAACTGTAACGAACCGCGGGAATGAACAGGCCTAAAATAAAGAGCACTGCACCAATGCTGGCAAGCATCCTACGAAAGCGAATAATACCAAAAAAACAGGCTTTTTTGCCGGAAATTTTCGATTATTTCAGGAACTTTTTCCTCTCGGTCACTTAATTGAAGGACAGGCCCGGCGCAATCAAACCCATCACCTCCGCATTCAGGACCAAGCGGAATTTACATCCATCCAGAACGGTCAGCTCATCCAAAAAAATTCAATCTCGCGTCTCCCGGTTTTCTGTGCCGTAGAAAACGCATCGTAAGCACATAAAGCATGAAATAAAAAACCAGCTGGGGCAAAGGAAATATTTTGCCGGATAAGTAAAAAGACTGCGATTCCCCACGCGGCGGCCTGATTACCCGTCACAGCAAATACCGGTAACTAGCCCCGCCGTGCCTAAAGAGAGGCCCTGATGTGGGGAACCCTCGCAGCAATTGGACATTTTACTATTTTTTTACTCCACAATCCCACGCAAAATCCAGACCCTATTTCCCCTAAAAAAAAATTCCCCTCGCGATTGCCCCCCGCCAAAAAATTTCGAGACTCACCGCCACCCCCTCCCACCCTGCCAGGAATGTTTCTGGCAGCATCAGGGTGATCGGATCCGGCACTCGCGCCGGAGAACGCAAAAAGTTATAGCATAACTATCTTTTCGTAGCATAATTATGCTATAGTAGCCACACCAACTAACACCACCAGATCGCGATCAAAAGTTTTTGTCGCGTGAGGTCATGAGTCGTGCGATAAAAAAGTAAAACCGTCCCGGCTTTAATCGCTCTCCAGCATCATTTTGACCAGCGAACTGGTGGCCGGGTTGGAGAAAAACCGGAACGCAATCTCCCCGGATCCCGTAATGCAGTACATAATCCCCGTACGGGTGTTCTTTGAGGACTCTTTAATAAGCCCGGCATTACGGAGGGTTCGCATAAACCCGGAGAAGGTTGCATGCGACAACGCTGCCGCCGGTTTCTGGCCCCGCTTATAGTGTATGGCCGGTTTTAAGGGATCGTCCGGCTTTGCCTTCTTGGTCCGGGTCGGGACATAGACTGAAAAGAGCTGCTTGTAGAGATACTCCCGGGACGCCCACGAAGATCCGGGATTTTTCGCGATGGCATTCCTGGACCGGAGGAGCATCGCAAGAATCGTCTGGTAATTGGGATTGACAAGCAGGCTGCTGACAGCACGATCCGGCAGCGGGACCCTGCGGGCGGCCTTCTCATCAAAGGAGGCATACATCTCCCCGCCAAGCCAGGGCGCAAAGGCAAAGAGCGCCATGCAGAGTGCTTTTGACCCGCCCGAGAGATCGAACGTGAACCGGGCATCCGGGAACTCCCGCCGGATCTTCGCAAGCCGTGCCTGCACCGAAGCATAGGCCGGGGGAATGATCACCTCCCGTGAGCAGGGTATCGAGAGCGATGCCGAGATCTCCTGCACAGCGGCTACGGCCTTTCGCACCTCATGCCGGTTCTTCTCAGTCACCGGATCCGGTGATACCTCATGGACAGCACTGTCCGTAAACACAATCGTCCGCGAGATCGTCGGGAGTTCGCGGAACGCTGCGGGGTAGGCAACGTGGATCTTCTCACCGGCACTGATGATATGGATGTGTTCTGCCCGCTCCATGGATCAGTGTCCGGAATGAAGGGTTAAAAGCTTGGTTGTCCTTTCTCTGGCAGACGAACGGGAAAAAAGTGATGTTATATCCGGCACAGGAGCTCAAGCGCTTCGCACCCGGTCTTGACTGAATTCATCAGGACCTGGCAGTTTTCGGGATCTTTTTCATCGCGGATGCGCTGGCACAGCACAAGGATCGTACCCGCGAGCTCGTCGGCAAGCATCGATCCCTCTTCAGATTCGCCACAGGTGCATTCATGCCCGTCATGTGCCTCACCTTCATGGTGCGCGGGTACGGGCGCGGCTGGGGCAGGCGTTGTCTCCCCGGCCTGGACTTCATGTTCCGCGCATACGACGCAGAAGGTCTTTTTCTTGTATTCAAAAAGAGGGCAGCCACAGGTTTTGCAGCACTTTTCCAGCATCTTACCTCCCTTGAGGAGGTATTCAGCCATAATTTCGTCATCCTTTCGTGCCGTCATGCAATCACGTCTGTTCTGATATTCAACTTATATATGCCGGTTCTACGTATTAACTACAGGTACCCGGGAAGATGATACCATGCCAAATCCTGAAAAAACTATGGAAAACTGTATCCTGATGCTTCAGCACATACAGGAGGACAGTACAATCCCCAGAAATATCCGGCGCGTTGCAGACGAGACCCGGAACCTGCTGACAAACGATTCCAAAGCGATGGGCTTACGCGCTGCTGAAGCCATATCGAAAATTGATGAAATCTCCAATGATCCCAACATGCCTATCCATGCACGCACCCGGATCTGGGAACTTGTATCACAGCTGGAAACAATCCCGCTTGATTAAGGTAGATTTCTTTTCTTTGTTTTTTATTCCGGCGTTAGTGATTCCGGTAGATCTTTGAATTCGTGTTCCCTGTGATAAGGACATTTTTGATTTTTGGTACCGTGAGAGAGAAGTGCCGTTTCTGACAGAATAAGGCGGAATTATTCGTTGTTAAGCGAGTAACTTATGCATTGAGAGATTTACATTGAGGGAATTGATGTCCCTTATGCATCTGAAGACGATGACCATCGCCGCCCCCGACGGGGCGCCCCCGCGGCGATTCGGGTTGAATTGTCAATTTGATATAACGAAGATCGTGATCATTTATTACAAAAATAAATACTTTCTTGCCCAGCGAGGGGTGGGATCCATCTGAAGGGAATTTAATCCCTATCTAATTGACATACATTGACACTGGCTCATAAGAATAATCTAAAAAACCTGCGTTTCTGATTATAATCTTCATGTTTACATACTGACATGAAATAAAGAAAATCCTTTTTCAACGCATACAAAAAAAGTGATTAAAAGTATTTACCG
The DNA here is from genome assembly GCA_003136075.1 of Methanoregula sp. Taxonomy (GTDB): domain Archaea; phylum Halobacteriota; class Methanomicrobia; order Methanomicrobiales; family Methanospirillaceae; genus Methanoregula. The sequence continues at coordinate 23,168 of PNBP01000079.1, forward strand.
CTGGACAGCACCAAGGTTTGCCTGTTCAACGGTAGCAGCATACCGGGCGAGCACGCCATGCAGCTGTTTTTTCACGGGTTTCCAGTCTTTCTTTCGGGTATCCAGTACCGCAGCATCAACAAGGAGATCGATCTTTTTGGCAAACAGATCGATTTCAATCACATCGCCATCCCGCACAAACGCAATCGGGCCGCCGACGGCAGCTTCCGGCGCGACGTGCCCGATGCAGGGTCCCCGTGTCCCACCGGAAAACCGGCCGTCCGTGATCAGGACAACTTTTTTGTATCCAAGACCCATCAATGCCGATGTCGGGGAGAGCATCTCCGGCATACCGGGTGCGCCCCGGGGCCCTTCGTAGCGTATAATGGCAATATCGCCTTCCTTGATCTCCCGTGCAAGGATCGCATTCATCGCCGGCGTCTCTCCATCAAAGACCCGGGCAGGGCCGGTATGCCGCCACATCTCTTGTGGAACGGCTGCACATTTCACCACCGCACCGTCAGGGGCAAGTGAACCTGACAGGATTTTCAGCCCTCCGGGAGAATGAACGGATTCCTGAACCGACTGGATAATATGCTCATTTTTCACGACGGCATCCCGGGCAATTGCCATAACTGATTTACCGGAAACAGAAATGGCGTCCTCTAAATACGGGCTGAGTTGTTTTAAAACTGCAGGAATACCACCGGCGCGATAGAGCGTCTGCATTGAATGGGGTCCCGATGGCTGCATATCACAGATATGCGGGATCTCATCCGATATCCGGCTAAAATCAGCAAGCGAGAGCGGGACATCGGCTTCCGTGGCAATTGCCATGAGATGAAGGACCGTATTGGTAGAACCGCCAAGCGCCATATCGACCCGGATCGCATTCATCAGGCTTTTTTTGGTAATAATATCACGCGGACAGATATTCTTTTTCACCAGTGGCAGAATGGCTTCCCCGGTTTCCCGGGCAATACGGACTTTTGCAGCATCAACTGCCGGGATTGCTGCACAGCCGGGAAGCGACATTCCCATAGATTCGGTCATGCATGCCATCGTATTTGCGGTATAGAGCCCCTGGCAGCTGCCGCAGCCCGGCATCGCACAGGTTTCCAGGTCGCATAATGCCTCGTTAGTCATGGAACCTGCTGCAACCTTCCCGACACCTTCAAAGACATCGATAAGCGAGAGATCATTGCCGTCCTGAAACCCCGACAGCATCGGACCACCGGTCAAAAGAATGGTCGGGATATTGGTCCGGGCTGCAGCCATCAGCATACCCGGAACAATTTTATCACAGGTGCCCACGCAGACGAGCCCGTCAAACCGGTGTGCTTCTGCCATTAATTCAATGGAGTCGGCAATATTCTCCCGCGATGGCAGGGAATATCGCATACCCACGTGCCCCATCGCGATGCCATCACAGATCCCAATAACGCCAAATTCAAAAGGTACGCCACCGGCAGCGGCAATACCCTCCCGCACTTTATCGGAAAGCTGCCGGAGGTGGGTGTGCCCGGGAACAATCGTATTGTAAGCGTTTGCGATACCGATAAACGGGAGATCCATCTCCCGCTGGGTAACACCCAGCGATCGCAGCAGCGATCGGTTCGGTGCCCGCTGGTAACCGGTCTTAACTTCATCACTCCGCATAGTCATATTCATGTGAGCATTACATCGCATGTCACATAAAACAATATCAACAACAAAACAGTGCACTACTGGCAGTTTTTATACCGTTCTGCTGCCTCGATAAACGATTGCGCAAACGCATCAGAAAAATATGCATGGGTATACATGCCAACTGCATTTTCTGCAACAAGTCCGTCCTGTCCATTCTGGATTCCCTTTCCCCGCGAAAGCCTGAACGCAAATTCTGCATCATGATCCGGAATTACGGTTGAATAATGAAATTCGTGGCCACGGGCACTCATGGATGCAGGGACAAATGAGGTGTTTTGCACACTCTGCCCGACGACATAGCCAAGTCCCCGGATTCTGTTCGTCATCTCTGCAGTGGCAGGAAGGATACCACACATGCGATACGAGGAATCCGCTACAATCTCCCGGGTAAGATACATCAACCCCCCGCATTCGGCGTATATTGGGAGACCCGACTCGCTCGCATGTTTCAGCTGACAGGTACACGGAGATTTGCCGAGCGCGTCAAGGTGCAGCTCCGGGTATCCGCCGCCAAAGTATAGTGCATCACAATCGGGCAGAGGATCGGTCAGAGGGCTGAAAAAAACAAGCCGGGCACCATGCGATCGCAACCGATCAAAATTATCCTCGTAATAAAAACAGAACGCGGGGTCCATTGCGATGCCAATGGCCACCTTTGCTGGCGGAAGGGAAACGGGAGGTGTGGCATGATGCAGTGCCGGTGCCAGATGTGCAGATTCGATGATTGCGTCCACATCGCAAAACTCTTCGATCACTTCACCCGTCCGATGCCCGGTCTCCTGTTCGTGTGCCATGAACAGGCCAAGGTGCCGGCTGTTGAGTGCAATATCTTCGCGCCGGGGAATCCACCCAAACGCAGGGACTTTTTGAGAGGATTCAATCATCTGCCGGTGCCGCTCGCTGCCAACCGCGTTGACGATCACCCCGCTGATATGAACTGACGGGTCAAAGGTACAAAAACCCTTGATGAGGGCATGAATACTTCGGGACATTCCCCTCGCATGCACTACGAGGATGACCGGAGCCGATACAAGACCAGCGACATGTGCGGTGCTTGCATATGCAGATCCATCTACCCCATCAAATAATCCCATCACACCTTCAATAACCGCAATGTCAGCACCACTGCATGCCCGGTTGAAGGTATCGATCACACCATTCTCACCCATCATGAAAGGATCGAGGTTCCGTGATGGACGCCCGCAGATGCGGGTATGATGCGAGGGGTCAATAAAATCGGGACCGATCTTGAATGGCTGGACGGTCATCCCCCGCGAAACGAGTGCTTCCATGATCCCGCTCGCAACCGTAGTCTTGCCACACCCGCTATGTGTTCCGGCGATGACGATTCTGGGGATCATTGTCGCTGTCCAACCTGCACCTGTGCGATAAAGTGATTATGACCTTCAAGTATTCCGGGGAGAGTTCTGAAGGATGGTGATGCCAGTTTAGTCTTATTTGCCATCCCTGATTGTGTTTGATACATGGATTTATCAATTGTCATTGAGGGCAACACCCCTCTTGCTTCTTTGGTTGGGTGCTTTGGAGAACGTGCGACATATCCCAAAATAACTGTTCAGACCTGTTTTTTCCGGTAATGCAGCATGAGGTAGATGAGGCCGATAATGGCTGCAATAATGATGGTAAGGTACACAGGATTCGAGAGTATGCCTGCGATACCGCTCTGATTTTTCACATTGATATTGACCTTCATCGGATCGGAGATATAGGTGTTATCAAGTGCATCCCGGTACCGGATTTCTGAATCAAGCCCGTATTCCTTGAGCGTTGCACTGCGCGACACGCTGATCTCGTACGTGGCAGTAGTTGATTCACCGGGATTGAGATCGCCAAGATACGCAACATCGTTGCTGCTTGTGAAGGGATCAACCGCACTGATACGGGCCTGGGCACTCAATACCGGCGTATCACCTGTATTTTTATACACGATGGAAAGGACTTGAGTATTCCCCGGATTCATCTCAACGGGTGGCGAAACAATTTTGAAATCGACTTTGCTGCCCACCGGAATGCCAATGGTTTCGCTGCGGGAATTGACGATATCTCCTTGTGTATTCTCATAGGATACCAGCACATCAACAGGATAGGTCTGGTGCTCTGCTTTTTGGGAAACTGCCACCTTGTACAGGCAGTTCACGGTGCCACTTGCGGGGAAATTGCCGATATAGACACTGCTGTCGGTAGGTACAATGGGACTGTCATCATTCTGGACAATTTTAAGAATGGCTTTTTTGCCATCATCGGATCCGATATTTTTAACCGTCAGGTTGATGTACCCTTCAGAACCGGCATTCAGGTGTTCGGGAACCGCAGAGATCACGTCAAGCGAGATATCCGGTTTTATGGTAATAGGGAGTGTTATTGTCTGGCTCTCGTTTACGTAATAATTTCTTACCGTATCCGCGGTCACCTGGTCGATGCTGGAAAGAACTGAGTAGGAAAGTTCAACCGGGATCTGATAGGTTCCCCCACGGGCATCTGCATTTATCTTTGCAGTAACTACGGCAGTTATCGAGTTCCCCCCGGTGAGATCCCCCACCATTTGCGGATCGGATTTTATGATAACCGGGGCATCGCCAGCAGATACCCTTACAGAGAGATGCTTTGCCGTATTGGGCAGATCGGCAGGGGTAACAAGGTTTGACTGGACATACTTGTATTCGTTCAGACCATGGTTTTCAATGACGACATTCAGCTGGATATCATCACCGGGACTAAATTCATTTTGACCTGAGAGATAGGCAGAAAATTCCGGCGTTCCCGTAGTATACTGCACACCAAGGGATACAGGTACCGTTCCTGCTGACACAGGAATCCCTATGCAGACAATAAGGATAATGAAAATAATTACGTGCTTATGTACGGACATCATCAGAAAGAGTTCTCCCACCAGTTTTTCCTTAAAAAGTATCAAATGATTTGTATTTGGAGGTTATCTAACCTTTCTGTTTCCGGCTGTATCGCGGGAAATATTCCCCGTTGAATCTGCGTATTTTTAGCAGGATATCCACGCAGCAATTTTTATGATAGGAGATGTGTGGATTTTTATGGCATATCATTCATGAGTTAGTTGCTAAACTTTTATACCATGACCTACCTACAGAAGAATAATGAAACAGGCAATTCGTGATACCGGTATAATGATATTCATTATTCTGGTAGTATTTTCAGCGGGCTGTGTTACACCCCCAAAAGGAGGCACATCTTCATCAACATCAACATCAGCTGGTTCTTACTCTTATCAACAACCCACTACCGTCACAACGACAGCGCCCAGTTATGTAAGTGCGGCCACACCCTTTGAGACGCCGGTTAAAACAGGGACAGATACCTCTTCAACCGGATACACGGTCATCACGCAATCGACACCAATACCCGGGGATATATCCTGTCTGATCGCTCTTTCCACCAACACCTATTCGTATAACAAAACCGCTTTCAGTTTTAACCTCAAAAACCCCCCGATGTATATCAATTACTCGGTTATCCCGACAAATATCACCGTGAATAAAGTGGTTGAAGCGACTAGTGGAGGGCAGCAGATGGTGACCCTCACTTATTCAGACTACAGTCCCAATTCATGGTTTGAAGTGACCGTCCGGAATAAGACCACCGGTGAAATTTATAAGGATGCGGGATTTGGTACAGCTAAACAATTAAGTACCTATACGGATGGGACTATCAAAGTGATGAACACTGATGATTTGCTGATCGAATTCAGCGGTAATCTGATAACGGCAACTGCCGGTGTATGGGTTAAACCCTCAGGAAATATTGATGCCAATCAGACAATGGCCTTTAGTGAGTGCAAATACTGGGAGGGCAACCCCCGTAATATGTTGTATATGGCTACGGCCACTGCCACGCCAACATGGGCACCATAACTCTCAAAAAAATCCATTTTTTTTATTAACGTTTTATTTAATACACGACATTTTTTGACTACACAATTAAAGGACTGGTGAGATATTTAAGCGATGAAAGTGATTTATGTAAGGCAGTTATATCATTGCCAGAGTCCCGGTAGGGTAGTGGACATCCTAAAAGATTGCGGATCTTTTGACCCGGGTTCGAGTCCCGGCCGGGGCGTACCTCATTCTGTGCCTAAACCTCTTTATATTTAGATTTGTTCTCTTTTGCGTATCATTGTTTACAAAGATGGTTCGATAAAAATCCTGATTATCCCTCCGTCTCTCTAAAAAAAATAATAAACTCTATCAATCATGGTTCCCCTTCACAACCGTATTTTTACGAGAAAACGCCTGCCGGAAACGTCCAACCTTACTCATGCACCATAGTCCTCCCTTGAGCACCGGAACAATAACCCTCATGCCCCCCTCCATTTCCCTTGAAACCTCATGGAGCCGCTCACGAACCGGTATGTGCTGGGGGCAAACTTTTTCACATTTACCGCACCCCTTACAGAGTCCGGCATACGATACATCAGACAGCAACCCACCGTGACGTCCGATATAGTGAAATTTCGCACTCCGGTCATGCGGGAAGAGGTGATGGGCATTGTAAAGTGCAAAGCAGCCGGGGATATCGACGCCGGCAGGGCACGGCATGCAATAGTTGCAGCCCGTACAGCCGACTTTCATCAGCCGCTGGTAGGTTTCCTTTACCTGCTGTATCCGCTCATGGTCTGCCGGTGTCAGGGCGTTGGGATGAGCTTCACCTGCCACCCGAATATTTTCATCGATGTGTACTTCATCGTTCATACCTGACAGCACAACCGTCACTTCGGGGTGATCCCATACAAAGCGAAGCGCCCATTCGGCAGGAGATCGTTTTACCGGTGAGGCGTCCCAGATTTTCTGCACCTCATCCGGAATTTTTCCCGCAAGGTTACCGCCCCGAAGGGGCTCCATAATCATGACAGCAAGCCGTTTTTCTGCCGCATATTTTAGTCCCCCGGTTCCTGCCTGGCACTGCTCGTCAAGATAATTATACTGGATCTGGCAGAAATCCCAGTCATATGCATCTACGATTTCCTTAAATGTCGCAATATCGCCATGAAACGAAAAACCGGCATGTGTTATTCTCCCGTCCTTTTTTGCCGCATCAAGGAATGCACGCACACCCAGCCGTTTCATCTTCTCCCAGTTTTCATGTGCCAGACTGTGAAGCAGGTAAAAGTCAATATGATCCGTGTGCAGCGTCAGCAGTTGAGACTGAAGGATATGATCCATATCTTCATGTACCTGCACCGACCAAGGGGGTAATTTTGTTGCAATATGGACTTTTTCCCGGTACCCGTCTGCCAATGCCTGGGCCAGGATCTTTTCACTTTTTCCGAAATGATATGCCGGTGCGGTATCAACATAATTGACGCCATGATCAATCGCATAACGGAGTTGCGCAATCGCGCGTTCCTCATCAATGCCCCCGCCTTTTTTTGCGGGGAGCCGCATATACCCAAATCCAAGAATCGAAAGGGTATCACCGGTTTTTGGCACATTTCGGTAAAGCATACAAAAAACCATCCTCGGGAAATGACTGATCAGGTACCATTTTTTTCCCAGCCATATAAGAGTTCATGACTCGGTGATCCTGGAGCCGGGAGAATCGGATTGAGGGACCGTTCAACTGCTCATGATAATAAAAGATTTATCAACCTTTGGCATTATCCCCACCTCATAAGAAAAATCAAAAAATCTCCATACCTGCCCATTTTTTAATTCGTATCGAAAATACGTTCATACATCTGGTATTTGTCATGGGTACATACGGCATAATGGTGATACGGGGCTATCGGAAACCCTATCAGTTTTTTATTCAAATGCTCCGTTTCATTCTGTTTTTTTACATAATCCTCTCCCCGGAAAGGGTTTAATTACATTCCGGTCGATAACTTATCCAGATTTATGGACATTTTTTCCATTCTCCTGACCATCGCAGGGCTCTGCCTGTTTGAGACTATTACCAGCATCGATAATGCGATCATCAATGCGGAAGTGCTCTCGACCATGAAAGAACGGGCACGGCGCTGGTTTTTGACCTGGGGGCTGTTGTTTGCGGTCTTTGTCGTCAGGGGAATGCTCCCGTGGCTTATCGTCTGGATGTCCACACCGTCACTTGGCCCTATCGGCGCACTCACGGCGACGTTCTCAAGTGACCCGGTTGTAATTGCAGCGATCGGGCAATCCGCCCCGGTGCTGCTGATGGGCGGCGGCACATTCCTGATCTTTCTCTTCTTCCACTGGCTGTTTCTCGAAGAAAAATACTTCGGCATCCGGGGTGAGCGGTATATCGCAACCAAAGGCGTGTGGTTCTTTGCAGTTGTCGCAATTCTCCTCGCCACACTTGTCTGGTTTGCACTTGACAAAAACCCGATGATTGCATTTGGGGCCGTCATTGGTTCTACCGCGTTTTTCATTGTACACGGCTTCCGGCAGAACGCAGAAAACGCAGAACGAAAACTGGTCTCGGGCGATATGTCTGATATCAGTAAGATCTTTTATCTTGAAGTGATCGATGCAACATTCTCTATCGACGGTGTGCTCGGAGCATTTGCCTTTACGATGGCAGTTCCCCTCATCATCATCGGTAACGGTTTCGGCGCGTTTGTTGTCCGTGAAATCACCGTGCGGAATGTGGATAATATCAAAAAATACCGGTTCCTCAAAAACGGTGCGATGTACTCGATCTTCTGCCTGGGGATTATCATGGTGCTGGACAGTTTCGGTTTCCACATCCCCTCCTGGCTTTCACCGCTCATCACCTTTGGGATTGTCGGCATTTTCCTCGTTAAATCCATCCGCGTCGGTCCGCTGGCGGAACCTGCATGACAGGGCACTTCTCTTTTTGCCCTTTTAATACAAAAGTTGAAGATCCTAAGGTAAAGAAAATCCTGATGCACCGGTTTATGCACAAACCAGCGGATTCATAATCAGTCCCTCCCAAAATAATGGACACGATTAGTATGACAACACAAAAACCTGATTCAAAAGGATGCGACAGCAATTGCAGCTCCTGCGCATCGGCCCAGAAGCCCAGCGCACCACCGGGATTGCCCCCAAAATCAAAGATCGATGTCAAGCACGTCATTCTTGTGCTGAGCGGGAAAGGCGGCGTCGGCAAATCCACTGTATCGGTGAACCTTGCCTATGCACTTGCCAACCATGGCAGAAAAGTGGGCCTGCTGGATCTTGATATCCATGGCCCCAGTATCCCCAAGATGCTGGGTATCGAAGACCAGAAACCTGCCGTTCTTGATAAGACCATCGAACCGGTTCACGTTACCGG
>PNBP01000073.1 GCA_003136075.1 Methanoregula sp.
TGGCTTTTTTTCCTGGAGGAGGTAGACCGCATAGGCAAGTGCCATATCAGCGAAACGGTGGTGATGACCATATGTTTCCCCATCAGATGCGACACTGAGAATACCCGACTCTTTCTGGTGTTCGGAAAAATACTGCATCAGCCGGTTGGCAAACACTTCACCATTTTCAAGGAGCGTTCCAAATGCCAGTTCTTGGGCGATACTGTCTTCGTAAAAAAAGAGGGAAATCNNAGCCGGGCAGTGTGCAGGCATAGGGCATTAAGCAGTCAAGCGTCCCGGTATGAACGTTGGTCCACTGGCTTTCCATAATTTTTTTTACCCGGGATACCTGTGACGGGGAGAGCAGGGTAAATAAAATTCCCTGTTCAGCCAGTATTTCCAAAGTTTCAAGGTCCACGGCGGTTTCAGGAAGCCACATACCTTCAGGAAATCTTCTGAACCGGTGAATAAAGTCCTGTATTCCCCAGATGACCTGCGTGCGCTTGTCACGGGAGTTGGCAAGCGGCATGATGATGTGGTTGTATGCCTGTGCAATCGCAGAACCATGCCCGGAAAACTGTTTCATGCTCTCTTTATCCGCTTCGAGAATTGCAGAATAGACCTGCGGATTGCTCTGCTCCAGCCACATCAGCAGCGTGGGTCCAAAATCAAAACTGATCGTCGCGTAGTTATTGACGATATCAATAATTTTTTTATGTGCATCAAGAATGCGGGACGCGGTGTTGGGAGCGTAGCATTCAGCGGTAATCCGGGCATTCCAGTCATGGTAGGGATAGGTAGAATCCTCCACTTCAACCTCTTCAATCCAGGGATTCTCTCGTGGCGGCTGGTAAAAGTGCCCGTGAATACAGATAAAGCGACCCATCCCCTACCCCTGTTATGGCATCATAAATTGTGGTACTCTTATTTTCCCATTCTATTCTCTCGGGATAATAATGGTATGGGATTATCAGAACAAAAAAATCAGTTACGCACATGGCATATCCATACAAAGCACGGGAAGCATCTCTTCTGTCATTTACTCCCGGTAGTGGTTAAAGGATTTTTTTATAGTCCATGGCTTTTTTCAATGCAGGGGCATATCCCTGCCGGACATATTCCTTTAACATACGGCGTGCTGAAAATCGTGGGGCTGAACATTTTATCGCTTCTTTCATCATTTTCACCCACGTATGCGGGATCCCGTCATCCGATGGCATATAATACAGGGGAACAACTTCCCGTTCAAGCAGATCATACAGCTGATCAGCATCCTGCTGGTCAGAATTCTTGCCCGGAACCGTGCCTCCAAATGCCCACCCGTTCTTCCCGTTATATGCCTCCGGCCACCATCCATCGAGGACACTCAAGTGTAACACACCGTTTACGGATGCTTTCATGCCGCTGGTCCCACATGCTTCAAGGGGTGGGAGGGGATTATTGAGCCAGACATCCACACCGTGGACAAGATATTGTGCCACTTGTTCGCCGTAATCTTCAAAAAAGGCAATTCTGCCGCCAAAATCCTGCTCAAGGGCATACTTGTATATCTTCTGGATGATGCGTTTTCCTTCCTCATCTGCGGGGTGGGCTTTTCCGGCAAAAATAATCTGGACCGGCTTCCAGGGATTGTTCACGATTTTTTTTAGCCGGTCCAGATCCTGGAATATAAGGTCAGCCCGCTTGTACTTGGAAAAACGGCGGGCAAACCCGATNNACATTCATCGGGTCAGTATTTTCATTCACCCATTGACGACGTTTGAATTCCCGGATCCTGTTCACCAGTTTCCGTTTGAGATGAACGTGGACTTCCCATAACTCCGCATCGGGGATCTCATGGATCATTTCCCAAATCCGGGTTTTGTCATGAACCGTACGCCATTGGGGGCAGGCAGGTGAAAAATATTTATTCAGCAGAAGTTCCATGTCGGGATTCAGCCATGTCGGAACATGAACTCCGTTGGTGATATGGTTGATTGGGATTTTTTCCACCGGAAGTTTCGGCCACAGGGGTTTCCACATCGCCCGGGCAACCTCCCCATGTTTTTTGCTGACGCCATTTTTAAAATTACTGGTCATGAGGGCAAATGCCGTCATGTTGAAGAGGTCTTTTGGCCCCTCCGGCGAATACCCTAAAGAAAGAAACGTTTGGCGGTTAATGCCAAGCAGGGGATAATAATCCTTGAAATATTTGTCCATAAGAGCGTAGGGGAACGCATCGTGTCCTGCCGGGACGGGGGTATGGGTAGTAAAGATGGCGGTTGCACGGGCCCGGTTCAGTGCCTCTTCAAAACTCAGGTGATCCAGAACGTTCTCCCTGATCCGTTCGAGCAGGGCAAACGCCGGGTGGCCTTCATTTAAGTGTATGATTGAAGGCCGGATTCCCAAAACATCCAGCACATAACTGCCGCCAATCCCCAGAACAATTTCCTGTCGTAACCGCAGTTCGTTATCACCGGTATAGAGCCGGTGCGAGATGGAACGGTTGGAAGGGTCATTCTGTCCGATATCTGTATCCATGAGGTAGAGCGGGACATTGCCGACATCGACTTTCCAGACCGCGACATATATCGGAGGATCGATAAACGGGATCCGCACAACCAGCTGGTCTTCATGGTTATAGAGGACCCGTTTGACAGGTGCAGCGTCGCGGTCCATCATCTCTTTGATATCCTGCTGCCAGCCGTCAGGTCCGATGTGCTGGTGGAGATATCCTTCTGAATACATGAAACCCACCGCAACAAGTGGCAGACCAAGGTCACTGGATTCCTTGAGATGATCCCCGGCAAGGAACCCCAGCCCTCCCGCATAGAGGGGTAATGAATGCTGCAGCCCGTACTCGGCAGAAAAATAGGCAATGCTAAGCCCCTGGTTCTGGGCACAATGCCGGGAATACCACTGGTGTTTCCTGAGCAGTTCTTGTTTGAAACGGGCCATCACGAGATCGTAATGCCGTAAATAGACCTGATTTTTTGATGCTGCCAGAAGAGTCTCTTCAGGAAGGGTGCGAAGCATTCTTACCGGGTTGTGCATGCTCTCCACCCATGCCTGGATATTTAATCGCTTAAACGCCATTTTTACTTCAGGATTCCAGCTCCACCAAAGGTTATACGCAAGATCGATGAGACCTGAAATCCGATCAGGAACATGGGGAAACATTTCCTTGATCGTATCGGGCGCCACAGTAATCCTCAGTCTGTGTAGTAGTTTCAACATCATCTTAATGGTATGGGAACCAGACACGAATACCGGAAGACCGGTGGGAAAAACGTTTTTTTGGCTCTATTGAACACTTAAAGAGACACGCCGTTGTTGGGGGAGTCTCTCGCGCATCTTGCTACCACTTTCGCCTCAAGATCTCTTCGATGTATAGTGCGACAGCATCTCTTCGGGAACGGAAGTGTTTAAAACTATTTTTAAGGAGAGGGGCATCGATCAGCACCGTTATAAAATACCAAGTTCATGCAATACCCATAAAAAACGGCGATGAGCCAAAAAAGTACCAACTATGAGTGAGAAGAAGGGGACGCGACGCAACGATGTTGATCTTCATGAAACTATCCGTGCGTAGGAATCTGTCATCCGGTTTGCAATCGGGTATCAGAGGAACTGCCGGTCCACCGTTGCTCTTACAAAAATAAAAAAATATCGTCGCAAGAATAAAGAATTTTAGGATCTATATTGACACATTACCGCTATTAAAAAAAATTAAACCACCTGGATACATGCCTGAACGTCCCAATAGTATCCATCACAACCGGTTCATGTACTCACTATATGGCTGACAGACGGGATGTCAATCTGGTTATAAAATTCTGCCGTATAGCCATCCGGGAAGATGATTTGGGAAACGTCAGGTGAAAGGTCAGGGTTTATCAATGGCGCAAACCAGTACTGGTTGAGCATCCGCTGCGCATTGGCAAACGAGAGTTCCGGTGTGACGTACCGGGTACCTTGTGGCAGGGTGGTGATGGTGGCAAAGGGATGGACAACAAACGATGCCTCATGGTTATCCACGTTGATGATATCGACCGAGACAGGGAAATTGTGTTCGAGCGCAGATTTCAATTCCGTGCCCGGGTCTGCAATTTTTGTAAAAACAGCGACCTGTTCCAGCCAGTTGAGCTCATAGGTAAAATCCATCTGTGCATCGCCATTCCGGTTCTCTTGGATCGTAAGAGTGTGCGCACTAAATGCGCTGGCAGGCACGACTAAACAGACCATAAGCAGTATCGCAAACAATGCACCGTGCAGGAATTTCATATCAGGTACTATACACTCTTCTTTGTTCACTATAAAAATGTATTCTGTTCTTAACATTTTTCAACAAACCCGATATGCCGGTTTGCTGGATATAATTTCATCCTGGCAAAAACTATCCACGATGGTTGAGTGGATCAAAGGTACAATGGACACTGATCAGAGCAAAAGAGGCAGGTTCCTGGGGAGTGCTCGTTGATCCATTCACCACGTTGCAGGAGAGTTCAGGTTGCGGTCAGATTAAAAAAAAATACATGTCCAGGTACACACATGCCCGCAGTGCGGTTCCGGACATCGGATGTAATGGGAACGCGGCCCTGAACATTCCCGGGTTGGAGCTGCACTTTGTTGCCAGTACCGGAACACAGGGACACGCAGAGATGCCTGCGAATGTATTATGCGGGAGAAGTCACCTGCCAAAATGGACAGTATTCAGATGATTCTGCCTGGTGGCAGGAAGAGACGGCAGGGGGACAAAAGAGAGCAGTTCGTTCAACCTTAAAAGAAGAATATGTATAGCGTAACTGTCATAATCATGTACCGATCAGATGAAAAAGAAGGTTCTTGCCGCCATTATCATGTTCATCTGGCTTGTGGTCATCAGCGCTTTTATGCTCCTTGCCCAACGGGTTGACCTTGAAATATTTTTTGTCCTCTGGCTGATCGGGATCCTTGTCATCGTTGAACTGATGGATACCCGGTTCTCTCTTCCCACCTACATCAGGTATATAAAATACCTTGTTGCCGCCGGCATTGTTCTCTTCGGGGGTATTGTCGTCCAAAAAGTACTGGAGATCTTGGCGAAATGAAACCGTTCTTCCAGTACCTGGTTCTTTTCGTCCTTGGCGTGGGGATTATCGCCATGCTCGGCCTTACGATCTCCGGACCGGTGATTTATTCCCTTGAAATGAATCTTTATCCTTCATTATTCCATGAAAATATCGATGCATTAAAGATTGCGGCGCTCAACAGCACCACCGATGTCCTTCCCCTGATGCAGGATTTGCTTGATTATGATGGCCCGATTGTCTTAAACATCAATCTCCGGGACATGGACCAGATCCAGTATTACCTCGACCTGTACGCAAAGAACAATATTAAATTTAAAAATCTTGTTGTCAATCTCGATATGTCTGAAAGTGAGCTGCAGGAATTCTCCACGAGTAAACTGCTCCAGCAGAAACTGTTGCAGGAACTCTCGAATTCAACCGTTACCATCGATGAACTGGATTCCCTGATGGTCACCTACCATAATGACAAAGGCATGCTTATGTCATTACAGCTGCAGCGGGCGGCAATCCTGAAAAAAATTCATGAAATTTCTGCAGAATACCAGATCGAATCCGAAAAAACCCAGAACATCGCCAGTAAAATGGGACTAGATACAACCCAGGAAAAGGAGAGTGTGCAGGAAGTCCGGCAACTGGTCAATACTCTTGATAATAAAAATCCCGTAACCGAAAACCCGCTGCCGCGGATCCCCACGCTGTCGTTACTGGTACAGCCTGATGTGGGAAAATACGGGGACCGGATCGGGTTTTCCGGAATCTATTTGGCAAGCAGCACGAAAAAAAATGAATATCCTGTAACGATCTATACAGATTCCCTGGCAGTTGTTTCGGCAAGCACCGATCTGGATGGCGTATATACAACCTCCTTTGAGATTGAACATATCATGCCGGGTGTGCATGCAGTCTATGCCACGTCGGGGCTCACCTCTTCAGCATTTCGCACGTTCTCGGTAATCCCGGTAAATTCTACAACCTTGCTTGATATACAGGCTGTGTACAACAAACCCGTGATCCTGTGTACCGGGGATGTTTTTGCCAACCGGCAGGTTAAGGACGCCCCTGTTGATATCATCTCGGACTACCGGGATATCCTGCGCCAGAACACCGATAAAAACGGTGTCTACAGCGCACAGATTCGTCTTTCACCTGGCATTCACGACATCCAGGCACGGTTTGACAATACCACGTACCCGGTGTATTCGTCACGGAGCCTGACATACGAAGTGGAAGCAGGCCCTGATTCGATACTGGGTATCCGGCTCCTTAACGCAACGATGAGTGCGGACGAGATCAGCCTTACCCTTGATCCGGTGACGGCTTCCTACAAGGATACGGTAACTATCGCGGGATTTTTATCGGGAACAAACCCGAAAAACAAGAGTGTCGACCTGTTTATTGATGGCGTGTATTCCCGGAGCCTGCAGACCGGGCCGGATGGATCCTATTCAGGCCAGTATGGGGTGGAAAAGATACGGGCCGGGACTCACACCCTGTTTACCCATTACCTTGAACCGGCAGCAGGCGAGATTTATTCCGAGTCACGCCAGCTTGTTGTCAATGCCACCGATACCATCACCACGCTTGATATCGGGGTGACGGATGGCGGCACCGGTGTGATCTGCACGGGGAATGTCACTGCAGGTGCACGAGCAGTAACCTCTGCCCCGGCAGAACTGGTCTGGGACGACCAGAACATCATAACGGTACAGACCGATGCAACCGGTTCGTTCCGGCAAAAGATCAGCCTTCCTGTTGGCAACCACAGTATTTTTGCGCGGTTTACCTCACCGGAGTATCCGCTCAGGCCCTCCCGGAGCAAAACCCAGACTGTTGCAGTACTACCCTCGTCTCCGGGCCTGTCACTCACAATATCGCCATCAGCAGGGATATATAAGGATACCCTGACATTTGAGGGAATTTTAATCCGTCCTGATAATCTCGCGGGGGACGTAGACATTTTCATCAATAATAATTATGTGAGCACAGTAAAATCGGACAGTAAAGGGCGATATTTCACTCATATGATTATTGAACACCTCCCGGCTGGTCAGCACCAGGCAATAGCTCGATCCGGGAATATATCCTCGGACAATGTTACATTCCAGGTATCTCCGGTAGTTTCCCAGACCTCACTGATGGTAACCAGCGTCAACAACTCGGCACTCTACGACTGCACGGGAAGGGTTATGGCATTTGATCATGCCGGAGACCTTGTCAGGAAACTCTCAACGCTTAAAGATGCCCGCATGATTCTCTCAGAGTTCTGGGAAAATCCCCTGGACCATGCAAACCGGCCCGTACGTTTTGCACCGGTGGCAATTATTTCCAACAATGCTACGCTGCTCCAGACCACCACCGATGCGGACGGGTATTTCTCCCGGCGGATAGCGTTTCCTGAAGGGGATAACCAGGTCGTTGCAGAGTTCGTTAATGACAGTTACCCGCTGTTTGATTCTTCCAGCGNNAGCGAATGTATCGGTGACAGACGGCACCGGACAAAACCCCCTGCGGATCCTGGAGCCTCTTGCACTCGCGGTAATTCTTCTCATCTTTATCGGGGGAGCCGTATTCTACCTGAAACAAAAATCAGTGTTATTTTCTCAAAAAGGAGATTCTCCTGATACCACCGCACATCCGGACATCCCCCTCACCGGTGAACATGCCACGGGTTCAGGATCAGGCAAAGAAGCACGGCAGTCCATGGATTCCTTTGCATATGATCGGCTCTCCGGCGATCCCATCTTTGTCTGCTATTTACGCGTGCTTGAGAAAGAAGGACTGAGCACTGCCGCACGGGCAGTGTACGTACATTTCACGGGTAATATCGCACAAAACCTGCATATCCGGAACCACCGGGTACTCACTCCCCGGGAATTCCTGAGGTCCTGCAAGGAAAAACCGTTCACGGGTATATTCTCATCATTTATTTTCCTGTACGAACAGGTACGATATGGTGGGGTAAAAACCCAAAAAACAAAAACTGAATTCGAAGAATCCGTCCAGAAAACGGACAAATCCCTGGAGGGTGAGGATCATTAAAGCGGTATTCTGGATTGCCGGGATTGTTCTCCTTGTATCAGCCTTGGCCCTGGCGGGCCACCTTACCACGAACAGCCAGGAGTTCTCCCAGTATAATCCAAACTGGAACGGCACGTCACAGTTTTTTTCTGACCTGGACCGCCACCATACGGTGATGGTTCTGGACAGCACCCAGCTGGCGCCCTACAAAGATAATGCGCTCCTGCTCATTATCGCACCGAAACGGTCCCCGACCGGTGCGGAGATCACCGCATACCAGGCCTTCCTTGACCGGGGGAACACCATCGTCGTTGCCGACGATTTTGGGACCGGCAGCGAGATCCTGCAGAGGATTGGAAGCCGGATCAGCATTCTCAAGGGCAACCTTTCCAGTATCGACCGGGAGTATGCCGACCCGTACACCATTGTCGTGTACCCGATCGAAAATGCCAGTCCGGTGGATAACTGCGGTGCGCTCATCCTGGACCGGGCTGCGGCGCTCAATGGCGGTGAGCCCCTGGTGATGACATCCATTCTGAGCTGGATCGATACCAACGGTGACCGGCGGATTACTACCAATGAAGAACTGGGTGAATTTCCGGTTATTTCATCAGAAGAGATCAGCCGGGGAAGGATTGTTGTCATTTCAGATCCGAGTATCTTCATAAATTCAATGCAGGATGTCGATGTGACGTTCGGAAACCACTGTCTTATCAATAATCTGATGAATTACCCGGGTACGGTGCTCATCGACCAGATGAACTCCCGTACCCGGGATGCGGACGGAATCAGTGGAATATTTCATGTAATAAGAACCCAATTTGTACTGGAAATACTGTTCTTTGGGTTTCTGGTGCTGATCGCTGCATGGACGTGGAGAAGGAAAATTTTATAGGAGCCTGAAATGGAGCGCGAAGCAATGGAAAGCAAAATTCTGGAGATCTCCCGGCTATACGCCGCAATCAACCGGAATGTGGAAGAATTCGTTGTTGGCAACCGGCACCTGATCGACTCCATTCTCATTGCCCTCTTCAGTGAAGGGCATATTCTGATCGAAGGAGTGCCTGGAACCGCAAAGACAACGATCGCCAAGTCCATCGCGATCATGACGGGATGCGCATTTAACCGTATCCAGGGCGCTATCGATCTGCAGCCCGCCGACATGATCGGGGTCCGCATCTATGACCAGCAGCAAAAGGAGTTTGTCCTGCGCAAGGGCCCGATGTTCACCAACATCCTTCTTGCTGATGAGATCAACCGCGTGAACCCGAAATCACAGAGCGCTTTTATCGAGGCGATGAGCGAACGACAGGCAACCATCGATGGCATCACCATGCCTCTTCCCATCCCGTTTTTTGTTATCGCGACGCAGAACCCATTTGAATTCGAAGGCACCTTTCCGCTTATTGAGGCGCAGCGGGACCGGTTCATGCTTAGTATCAAGTCCTCCTACATGAATCCTGATGACGAACTCAGCATCATCAGGAGGGTTCATGCCAACCAGCTTGACTGGGACTCGTATTCCCGGACAATAACACCGCTCCTCTCTCCGGACACCATCCGGCAGTACGTTGAGGTCGTCGGGAATATTACCGTTGAGGAACCGGTCCTTGCATATATCCGGGACCTTGTCATTGCAACACGGACGCATCCGGACATTGACCTTGGTGCATCGTCCCGTGCCTCGATTGCGCTTGTCCGGGGGGGAAAGGGGATGGCGGCGATCCGGAACCGGACCTACATGATCCCGGACGATATCAAACAGATTGCACCCGCGGTACTGGGCCACAGGATCCTCCTCAGCCGCGAGGCAGAAGTTGAAGGGCTGACAGTCCCCCAGGTAGTCGAAGAAATCCTGACCAAGGTCGAGGTGCTCTGAGTTGTGCATCTGAAACGGTGCGCCCAGGGGTTGAGCCTGCTGACGGTACTGCTGGTATCAGGGGCGTTTGTCCTTGATGACATGGCAGCCCTCCTTGCGGCCGGCACCCTCCTTTGTGCCCTGTGCGGACTGTATATTCTCTTCAACCGCCGTTTATGGAACATCGTCCGGTCCATCGGGGTTGAACGATCCCTCTCGCGCTCCCTTGTCCGCAAAGGCACCACACTCCACGTGACCACCACCATCACGGTCACGGTCCCTCCCCGCATGCAGGTGGAGATCTCCGAAAAGATCCCCAGGGGTTNNGTTACCTCCCTTGCCGCAGGCCCCCTGCCGTCATCGCAAACCACCCGGCTCTCCTACCGTATCACCTCGATCATGCATGGCAGGATGTTTTTTTCCGGGGTCACTCTCCGGGTAAACGACCTCTTTTTTGAGGATAGTATTGATCTTATGGCAGAACGGTTCTGCGGCCCTTCCCTGTTTGTGCAGCCTGCCGGCATGTTTGAACCATCATCAAAACGTGTTTCCATTGAGACCCGGGAGATTGAAAAGATGAGTGCTATTTCCGGGCTTGGCATCCGGGCGCACCGGGAATATTATGCCGGTGACGACCTGCGCAGGATTGACTGGAAACTTTCGGCAAAGCACGACAAGCTCTTTGTGAGGGAATATACCGGCGTGACAAGCCTGCCCCCCCTGATCATTGTGGATCTGCCGTGGCGCGGTGCACCGTATCCCCCTGCCGAATTTGATCGGATGGTGGCAATGGTTGCCGGGATGGTCGAATATTCCATCCGGACATACCAGTACGTCTCTATCCTTTTGATCTCCGGGCCAAACATCCTCCATCTCATGGAGGATGAAAAAGATCTCCAGCGCTGCATATCGGTTTTGCGGGAATGGATGCACCCGGTCGAACGCACGGTCCATTTCTACTGCGCTGCTGACCGGTCTAATCTCCGCAGCCACATCCGCTCGATCGAAACAGCGCAGGAAACAACAACTGATGCAGCAACAGGCCGGTTTTTTGGCTCGCTCCGTGGGTATTACCTGGCAACGCTGCAGAACCAGAAGATGTATGCATTCACCGGTAAGGTCGTCAGGACACTGTCCTCACTTACCACGGATGAGGTCTTTTTTTTCTCGCTGTTTTCCGGTGACATCAGTCATATCCGGCAGATCGTCAAACAGGCCAAAACGGCAAAACTCCGGGTGCATATCCGCATGCCGGGCACCGTAGAACCTTACCGCCGGGCATCATACCAGTCCCGGCTTGGTGCCGATTCCCTGGAGGCATTTACATGAACCGCGCTTATGTAAAACCCGGCTTTTTTGTGCTCATGGCAGGAGGATCTCTTGGTGCCGCGGTTGCCAGTCACTCACTCACCGGCATTCTGTGTGTACTNNCTCCTCCTTATCCCCACCGGGGCTATCCTTTTTGCAGCCCGTACCTGGCAGGGAAGAATTTTTTATCTTGTCTGCAGCGGTGAGCTCCTCGTTATTGCATGCGGGGCAGTCTCGATCTGGGCAGGACTGTTTACGGCATGGATGCTTACCGGGATCGTTCTTGGGGAACTCAGGATGATTGAAGGTAAAGAGGATATGGGCATATACCTTCTCTTCTGCTGCGTCACTCTGGTTCCTGCTGCCGTGATACAGGTGTCAAACCATGTGCTCCTGCCACTCCTTTTGCTTGCAGCAGGAGCGGGTCTTGTACTGTTTTACGAACACATCCGCAATTACCAGTTAAGGAAAACATATACCGGAGGTGTATCGTGAAGTTTCCCCGGCTTAACCCGTATTACCGTGCCTCTTTACTCCTTATCGGTGCTGCAGTGGTTCTTGTCACCCTTGCGATCATCACCAACCAGCGGGATATTATGACAGCGACGGTGGTCCTGTCAGCCCTCGTGTGCCTAGTCACCGGGATTTTTATTGCCACCCTGTCAGGAGGAGAACCACTTGATATCAGGTACGTGAGCCTGCTTCCGGTCCAGGACAGTATCAATCTCGCCCGCATCTGTGCAGATCTCGGGATATCGGGCAGTGCCGTGATGCTCCCTGCAGGAAAGGAGGGCCGGATACGCACCGTGCAGTTCAACCCGGTCTCAGACTATGACGGGGGAGCGGTTTCTGGGGATTCGTTTGTTGCAGGGCCGGCAGCTGCCGGTCTGGTAACGATACCCTCGGGCGAGCCGCTTTTTATTGAGCTCCAGAAGCACCACCAGCTTACCATACCTTCGGATCCTGATGCCCTAATGGATCTCATCCGCGAAGTCGGCGTGGACCTGCTTGAGGTTGCGGACCGGGTGAGAACCGGGCAGGAGGACCGCACGATCACCGTGACAATGGAAGGGTACCGGTTGATCGGAGGGTGCACGGCGCTGTCCAGGGAATCCCCCCGGTGCTGTAGTACCCATCCCTGCCCGGTCTGCAGCCTGATCGCCTGCCTTCTGGCCAGGGGGTTGGGAACTGTCGTGCAGGTGGAGCGCTGCGGTCCTGATACCCAACAACAGTCGGTGACGGCAGTCTTTGAATCCTTACCGTGACGGTGACGTGACGGTGAGCCAGAGGTGCAGGTCGCGGTAGCTCTGGTTGATCCGGTTCATGCCGGTGATCTGGTCGCCAGGCACGGTCTCGTTAAAGAGCAGGAATTCAATACGGTTGTACGTGGTCTTTTTTGCAGAGAAACGGTAGGGGAGGATGACCGTCTGGTTATCTGAGACCGGCACCCTGAACCGGTCTATACGGGACATCGCATCCAGCGACGAGGTATTTGTCCGCTCGTCAAGCGTCATGGTTTCGAGATAGGTCTCGACCGTGTACGTGATGTTTTTGTATTCATGGTTCCCGATACCGATATACAGGGTGTTGTTCTCTCCTGCCATGATATGCGAGGGATAGTCTGCCGCCTTCTGGTCTTTCCCCAGGACGAAAAATTCCGTAAACTTCTCACCCTCTTTTGGTACCGCAATAACATACACGGTCGTTATAATCGCAGCAAGAATCGCAATGACCAGAATGATGCTCAGCGCCCGGTCCAGTCCCGACCCCCCGTGTGGGAACATCTCGTTTCTGCCCGCGGCAACGATTTCCTGAAACGGCACCCTGAACCGGTCATCCGGCAGAAGACCCATGCGGCGGTACTGGGCAAGAAGGAGCATCACCGCAGTAAAAAGGACAAGCGATACGACAATCGAGTCAAGCCGTATCCCCCAGGGGGTATAATTAAGCCCGAGGCCGATGAGCGGGACGACTGCGATGGAAAGTCCAAAAGAAAGAGCGACACGTTCAAGAAAATCGATATCACTTTTTTTTGGAAAGAGCGCTGCAATAAGTGCGTAACCCGGAATAAACAGGATGACGGGGAGAGCAAAAATAATCCGTAGAGGGCTGGTATTGAGAAACGGGATGTAGATACAGGCAGCCGCAGCTGCAATCCAGATGGCACAGAGTACCAGATCCGGGGCAGGGCGCTCATCGAAAAATGCGTGGATGATCCGTTCTTCTGGTGCCAAATCCATACGTATCACAATCCAACTAGGTAGAAGGGCTTAGAGAGAAAAAATATACAGCGGGAGGTGCGAGGGAGGGGTCTGGACCGCTCCCCGTGAGCGCTTTGCTGGTGAATATGAGGGAGATCATGTAACTAGGTATTTTGTGCTTACCAGTATTCTAAATGCTTGTTTTAAGGTGCACAGGATCTCTCCTCACAGGGCATGACGGGAAAATTTTCACAGGAGTGGATATCCACAAATCCATAAGAGAATTTTTTACCATTTTATTCGATGAATTATTCATTCAAACGTCATCGCACGTCATAGAGTGAATTCCCTGTTAATGCAGCGAATCGAACTCTTCTCTAACGTAAACTTGCCATGAGCATACAGCCATGCAACCGGTTCAAGGTTGTTGATTGAATCACAACCAACAATTCTTCCGTGGAAAAAAAATGATTGCCACGTGAATTAAAACAAATGCGCCAGAAATAACAACACGACACACGCATCAATGCATCTAACAATACTTAAGTAACAATAAAATTCATGTTTCTTTACGTATGGAAGAACAATATCAGGATATACTAAATGGATTTGTTATTCTCCTCTTAATTATTAATACAATGGCAATATCCACACTCCTATCAGAGAAATCTCAGTACGGTTCTTCAAACCCTGTCATCACAACTACAGAATCCGGTTCGTCCAGTCCGGACACAAATGATATGAACCTGTCTGCAAATTCACCAGCCATTACCGCTACTTCCCCGGTAAAGACTAAAATATCCACTCTGCCAGCGAAACCGGTTCCTGTACAGACACTGGTCCCTGCACGAAAAGATTATGTGAATATTTTTTATATGCAAAATAAGGAGTTAAATACAGAAATGCCACCGGTATATCTGAATCTTCTCAATCCTCCGCTCATTATAGATTTCAGTGTCAATCCGCTGAATGTCACCGATCTGATACCTTATGATTATAAAGTTTTATCCACAGAACACCATGATGTTATCAATGTTAGTCACGCCTATGAAAATGCAATATTCCTCGTCACGATAACCGATAATGACAGCGGTATAGTTGTCGCTCAAAACGGGTATGGGAAAGATTACGGACTTCAATCCCCACAGACTATGAAGGTGATGCAGCGGGGAAATTACACGATTGGCATCTCCGGCATGTATGTGAATACTACGATCTCTATGGAAGTACCAAAGGCAGACAACTTCCCCCGGTCAGCAAATAACGAGTAAGCATTTCGGAAATCAGGAATAATATGTCAGGGCAGAGTGTCATCTTAATCACCGACTTTTTTTTAAGTTACGATAAGAAAATTGAAGAATTGGATAACCAAAATAATTTTTAAAAAAAGGTGATTGTTGGGGGTTCCACCCTCACAAACCAGAAGAATGGAAATACTTACTTCAGCGCTTCGTGAAGTGCTTCTTTTACTTTTTCGTTTGTTTCTGTTGCAAGCGCATTCGTGAGAGCCGCATGGACTTTATCCCCGCCAATCGCAGAGAGTGCCCGTATGGCCATCATGCGGACATACGTGTTCTCATCTTTTAGTAGGATAACCATCGGTTCAAGTGCATCAGAGTCCCCGAATTCACGCAGTCCTTTTGCCGCCATGTAGCGCACATGTTCGCGACTGTCTTTAAGTGCCTGGATAAGAGGCTGAACCGCTTTTTCATCGGCAATCTGTCCCAGCGCTTCGGCAGCGCGGTACCGTGTCTCCCATTTTGGCTCTTTCATCGCGGCAGAGAGCGGCTCGATTGCAGCTTTTCCGATAGAGGAAAGCGCGAGGGTTGCCTGCTCCCGCACAGACTTGTCAAAGTCTGCCAGTGCTTCAATAAGCGGCTGTATTGCCCGCGGGTTCTTTGCGCAGCCAAGCAGGTATGCCGCATATTGTCGGATCTGCGGATCAGTACTGTTGCGCAGGGCATTGACCATCCCATCAAGTCCCTGCTTGTCCAGATCCCCGGCACCTTCAGGAACCGGGGGCTTGTTTGCTTCAGCCATGGTACTCAGCAGAGATATCAGATTCAAACTTATATAAGTGCGATCACAGAACCGCAGGAAAACACGGGAATAGTGGAAAACCGGACTTGTGACGTTCCGGGAAGAAGGAAAAAAGATGGCAGATGTAAATGAGGATGGGGAATGTTGTCATGTTGCAGGCTCAGTTATTTTAGTAATCCCTCGCTCATGCGCAGGATCACCTTCCAATGTTTTCTGACTGCTGATGCCTGATCAACGTCGGAGTCTGGAGTAATCAAGGGTACAGATGCTGCTGATGCATGAAATGATCCCATGATAGCAGGAAGTGAGGAAGGATAATCGATAGTTGCCTGCATCCCGATTTCTTCTTTGCTGCACCGCCAGGTAAGTTGTACCTGCTGAACGGAGATCGGATTATCAAGGAGAGGGAACGTATCAATCGAACGTAGTGTGACGGTTCCGGTGGATGCATGTGCCGGCAGGATAATGAATGCAAGGAGCAGCCATATTCCCCCAAACAGCATCACGGTTTTTGCTGCAAACATTTTCGTCTTACCTCAAACGGAGTTTATTTTAAACTCTAATTTATTTGAAATTCTGATTACAACGTCAACAGGGAGGATATTAAATTCGTAAAATTGCCAGGGTTGTATGCTATAACCGGGGGGTTAGCTGCATACCGGAGTAAAAAAACCGTTCACGGCAGAGGAACAAGAAAAGAATGAATAATATCCGCATAACTTCAAAAATATTCGCAGTTTACCATTATTTTATATAAATCGCTGTAGATAAATATTGTATGAATTACAAGATTCTCGCAGTCCTGATCCTCTGCATCGGGGCTGTCGCTGTAACCGGTTGCATGGGACTGGGCACAAGTGGCACAGATACCCGCACCACCTCAGTTCAGCGCGCCCTTCCCCTGGCAAACTACGATGCCAGCAGTATATACGCAGAAAAAATGTCGCCTTCTGGTGGCGCTTTACCGATCCCAACCTCGGCAAATGCCGGCGCAACGGGCATTGATGACACAAAGATCATAAAAACCGGGTATATTACCCTTGAAGTGAAAGATGTATCGGCATCTGTTGAATCCCTCAAAAACCTTGCAGCAGAAAAATCGGGTTACTTGTCCTCAACGAGCATGCAAACCGGCTACAATAACCGGCTCGCGGGCACGGTAATAGTCCGGGTTCCGGCTGCAGAATTTGAAAACCTGCTCGCGGGAGTTAAAGCGCTTGGCACCGTAAAGTCCGTATCCACCCAAGGACAGGACGTCACTGAGGAGTATGTTGATCTTGTCGCCCAGAAGACATCCTACCAGAACCAGCTGGCGCAGTATAACGAGATCATGAAAAAAGCGGTGAAAGTTGAAGATGTGATCACCGTCCAGCAACAGATTGACCAAGTGCAGACTAATCTTAACCGGATCATCGGCCGCATGAACTACCTCGACAACCATATTGATCTCTCCACGGTAACAGTTACACTCGAAGAGCCGGAGCCGGTCGGAGGAGAAACCGGATATAATTTCATAGCGACGATCAACGAAGGTATTGCCGGGTTTTTCGGCATGATCGACGCGATTGTCATTGTTCTGTTTACCCTGTTGCCGCTCATTATCATTGGCGGTGCTGTATACGGGATCTACCGGTGGAAGAAAGGGGAAAAACCGGTCGCAGCCCCGTCAGAACTTGCAAAAGAAAAATAATATCACCTTTTTCTCTTTTACGACGCGATAACGGATTTACCAGAACGATCTCACGGGTTGATGATGCCATTGTTACCTATGCGGGAATGTGCCATCACATAACGTTACCCGGTGAGAGCGGGATATGTTGGCACAAGAGAGATTTTTATCTGCACAATTCTACGAAGCGATCAGGCAGTGATAGTATCGGATAGAAGGGCAAAACGGAGCCTGATATCTTCGAAGTAACCAAGGTCACCCGTAAGAGAAAATCAGACACCGGGATAGGCACTATCCCGTCATTACCGTGGATTACGGTCAGGTAGTTTTGTTTGCTACCGTACCACTTGACGTGGGAACAGCGGTTGCGTTACCGGCAACCGTAGTTGTCTGAGGTGCGGCTACCGTCGCTGATGCAGGAGAACCGGTATCTCCACTGATCACGGGGGGTTGTGCCACGCCGGTTTTTGCATCGGCAGACAGGGTCACTTTACCGTAGCGTGCTGACGTAACGCCTTTGGTGAGTTCCTGGCCNNTTCTTATAGATTGCAACCGTGATCTCGTGGCTGGACCCGTCCAGTTTCCAGAACGATGCCTGGATGGTCCCATTTGCATTGTCGATCATGTATACGCGTTCACCGGAATTGGTTACTTGCTGGAGATCATCAGTCTCGCCATAGATACCTTTCCAGCCACCAATGTAGTTCACATATACAGAAATGCCGGTTGCGGGAATCGCAACTGAGGTAGGTTCTGCCTGCACAATCGTAACAGCCGGGCCGGTCGTTGGTGAATGGGTACCCGTGCCCGTCGTTGTCCCGGTTGCAGCTGGTGTTTCAGCAGGGGAGATGCCCGATGAGCCGGATCCGATCTTCGGGAGTACCATGACCGCAGCCACGCTGATAATAATGATGACAATAATGGCGATAGCCACGTACACCATCTTACCGCGCCGGGATTTTTTGGGTGCACGCGGCATCGCCGGAGGAGCGGTTGGCATCGATTCAGGGACAAGTGGCGTAGGCGGTAGATCTTTTGGTGAGAAAAGCCGGGGGATGAACCGGCGTGCAGAGGGTTTTGATGGTTTTCCGGCAATTGTTGCCCCGGATGCCGGTTCAACCGCGGGCTGGGCAGGAAGGTCAACGTCCATAATCCCCTCAAAAGGAACGCTTGCATCCTTAACCGGGGCTTCTGACGGTGTGGTTTCCACGGGTGCAGTCGTTTTAACCGGCGGGGTGGGTACGGCCCGGAGGGGATCCCGGGGAATCTTCAGCGAGGATTTCTCAATAAGGGGTTCGATAGTCTGGATCTCCCGGTCAATCGGGCGTTCCTTTTTGCCTGCGGCAGCCGGAACCGGCGCGGGTTGCGGGGGGGCATATACCGGTGGCTCTGCATCCGCAGTGATGATTCTCGCACCACACTGGTTGCAGAACTCTGATCCCTCAGGAACCTGGTTCCCGCATTTTGTGCAGAATGTCCCAAGGACAAACTCAGGTTTCGCAGGTACCGGGGCTTGTGGCGATGCGGAGGGATCGTCGGCACTATCACGTTGCGTATGCTTCGGCTCGCTTCCCGGGATTACCTTGCGGATGACCTGTTCAAACGAGCTTGACGTATATTCACGGATGTACCGCACCCATTCGTCGCGCTCGTTGAGCCGGTTCCCGCCAGCGTCCCGAGAGAACGTAAGGATCATCTGGCGCACCTCGCCGGTTTTTCCGATCACCGCAAGATTGAGCGTCATCTCCCGGATCGCGTTCTCCCCGCCATCCACCTCCTTGATCGTTGCAAGGGGAATCTCTTTTGGGGGCAGGAGATTTTTGATCCGATCGATCAGAATAATACGTTTGTTGGTAAGGATGCCTTCAAACGACATGGATTTGACATGTATTGCCTGCGTCCGGACGAGAATCTTCTCGTCACCTCTCATTTCTGGATCATCCATACGACACCGTTCCCTNNCGGAGAAAAAGATATTTGCCGGTTAATGGCACGATTTGTGCGCAGATTTCTCTCATTACCGCATACGATACAAGGCCTGCACATGCCATCCGGCAATAAGGTATGGTCCGGTCCTGTCATTATAGATAGTTCTGCGAGACCTGCCAACTGATGGATCAGCTCACCGGGTAAAGGCAAGAGTGTCCGGAAATGCCCCGTGCCGGATAAGCACGTCCCGGAAATGCACTGAAGCCTGCATCCGCTGCCGGATCAGGGAGGAGATCGTGACACCGACCTCATTTTCATGAAAATCATCCGCCGGGGTGCTGACGAGACTGCCGGATATGCCACTGTCAAATATGGTTTTGATGATATGGTTCTGGACAAACGTCAGTTCGGTCATCATCTTCTGATCAGGCACTTTTGCCGCGGCAAAGGTAAACCGTATCGTGTCTTCAAGCGGATGAGTAATACCTTCAGCCGCGAGCCGGATAATACATTCAACTTCAAAATGCTCATTCTCAGTCTTTTTTGGAAGGGTATGCTCAATGGAAAGCATCTGAACACGATCTGCCGGGATCAGATGGATATGGTGATCCCGGTCCAGCATAGCAATACTATTCATTGTCATCAGATTCACCGTTGCATGCTGTTTTATTCGTAGGATTAAAGTCCTTGCGTTCATCGATGACCTGCAAAAATGACCTTCCTATCCTGCCGGAGCGCGACGTCCCCGGCCATCCGGAGGTATGCAATCCTGCGAGCCTGGTAACCTGGTGAGTGTTAGTTTCTCCAATAAGCATTTACGAAAAAAATTGCATATGATACAATATGACTAAAGGGTTCATGGCAATTTTCATCGTGATGATGGCACTGCTTGTTTCCATGGGTTGCCTTTTTCCGGCATCACCACCAGCAGCTCCACCTGCACCTACACCTGAACCGAGCACCATGCCCACACCGGAAAGCCCCATTTCCACCATACAACCGTCAGCAATGGCACTGCA
Organism: Methanoregula sp.; assembly: GCA_003136075.1. Classification (GTDB taxonomy): domain Archaea; phylum Halobacteriota; class Methanomicrobia; order Methanomicrobiales; family Methanospirillaceae; genus Methanoregula. Next base: position 20,073 of record PNBP01000073.1, read on the forward strand.
GTTATCAGATATTCCCTCAGATTACATTCTTAAGGATCGCTCTGATGCCGTCTATACAGAACAGAACCCGATATCCCAGGGCCTTGGATGGGAAGGGGGATATTCCGTCACATTTTACCGGATAAACCTTGAGAAATACGATCTGACGGGTCTCCGCCAGACCATCAATGTGTACCCGATTCGGAACATGAACAAGGTGTTTGATATGGCACAGGAAGATATGGAATCCGGGGCAAACGGAACGACTGCTGTCTACGAGATTCCCCTGCCCAGGATCGGGGATCAAAGCATCGCGTATAAAACACAGGATTCCGCCGATCCCAATCGTCCCGGGGTGTATTCGATCATTTTTGTTAAAAAGGACGTGTTTGAAAAACTGGAGATGGGGGGAACTACTACCGATTACGAGACCTTAAAACAAATCGCCAATACAGCGGCTGGTAAGATCCGGTAACGGATCCTTTTTTTTTAAGTTTTTTCAGGATTGGCAACGGAATTGTCTGAAGTGACAATGTGCTGTTTGAGCATGCGGATGCGATTGAACGTGAGGTGCTGAGGGAGAGCCCCATTGATCCCACGTGACCCGTCCGGCACTGATGGGGTACCTCCTTAACTATGAGGTACCCCCCAAAGGGGGTATATCGTACTGTGGGGGTACCCCTCCGGGGGGGGTCAGACTGAGGGAGGGACCCCCAAAGGGTACCTCTGGTTCTCAATGCGGAGGGGATGCCGGGCGATTTGGTGCTGATAATTGTGCTTCCGCGAAATTATCACATTTGCATCATCATGAATATTTAAAAAAACGAGCACCTTCCTCCCGACATTTCATATTCGGAAGAAGTTCCCCAAAAACAAGCGACGCCCAGGTCGGAATTCGAATCCGAGTCGATTGCGTGACAGGCAATCATGATAGGCCGCTACACTACCTGGGCAATTTTGAACAGTTATCCCGCCTCCCGGATTCGGACCGGGGACATCGCGGTAGCCGCGCAGTTACCTGATACGGTAAACCAATCTACAGCCGCGCACTCTACCAAGCTGAGTTAAGGCGGGGCACTGCGCTCTTAATATTGGGATAATTCTGTATTAAACATATCGTTAAACCCGTCGCCATTTCTTCGCGTTCTGAACAAATGGGCACCGATCCGGGTTTTATTTATATAAGAAGTGGGATAATAAGTAACTATGGCTCGCAAGGATTTTGCGGGGGATTGCCTTCTTCACCGAAAGCAACACCCGTGATGAAGTCACGATTTTTGATACTACACTCCGGGATGGAGAACAGACCCCGGGGATAGCATTCACCTTTGAACAGAAACTTGAGATCGCCCGCCAGCTCTCGGCAATCGGCGTTCATGTGATCGAAGCAGGATTTCCTGCATCGTCCGTCGCCGAAAAAGAGACCGTTGCTGCCATTAAAAAACTCGGTCTTGAGGCGAATATATGCGGGCTCGCACGCTCGGTTAAAGCCGATGTAGATACATGCCTTGACTGTGATGTGGACATGGTCCATGTCTTTATCCCGACTTCGGATATCCAGCGGGAGAACACGANNCCATGGATGCGACCCGGACGGACGGCGATTACCTGCTTGAAGTCTGCCGGACAGCGGCACACGCAGGAGCAACGATCATCAACATCCCGGATACGGTAGGAGTCATATCGCCGTCCGGTATGAAGGCGCTCATCTCGCGGATCACCCACAATGTCGACTGCCCGCTCGATGTGCACTGCCATAACGACTTCGGGCTCGCCGTGGCAAAT
>PNBP01000190.1 GCA_003136075.1 Methanoregula sp.
CATACCGGTTAGAATTTTAGCAATTGTGTACGGGTATAGAGCGATTCTCCTCAAAAGCCACCAGAGGTCGTGGCGGCAGATCAATTCCCAGCGCTTCTTTTAAGACCTCTTCAATGTGCTCGACGAGGACAAACGTGAGTTCACTGCGAACATCCTCTGGAACATCTTCGAGGTCGCGCTTGTTCTCTTTTGGCAGGATGATCTTTGTTATCCCGGCCCGGTGGGCAGCGAGCACCTTTTCCTTGATACCGCCCACCGGCAATACCGCACCGCTTAACGTAATCTCCCCGGTCATCGCAAGTTTCGGGTCAACCGTCCTGCCGGTGATCAGCGACGCGAGCGCCGTAAAGAGTGTCACTCCTGCTGACGGGCCATCCTTTGGTGTTGCACCTGACGGTACATGAATGTGGACATCGCTTGCCATGAAATCAAAACTGTTTGCCGCATAGGAAAGCCGTGACCGGATCAGGGAGAGTGATATGTTAGCCGACTCCTTCATGACATCCCCGAGCTGGCCCGTCAGCGTGAGCTTGCCGGTCCCGGGCATGAACATACCTTCAATAAAGAGGATATCTCCCCCGACCGGTGTCCACGCAAGGCCGGTAACCACACCCGGTACCTGCTCCTTTCGTACCACATCCTGCCGGTTCACCTCTTTGCCGAGAATCAGGTCAAGCATATCCCCCTTCACGATGAATGGAATGTCTGTGTTACCTGAAACAATTTTCTCGGAGACGTACCGTGCAGTCTTTGCCAGCTGTTTCTGCAGGCCCCGGACTCCTGCTTCCCGGGTATAGTTTTCGATGATGAGCTTCAGGGCTTCGTCCTCTATTTTGAGCTTATCCGCATCCAGGCCGTGTTCTTCGAGAGTTTTTGGCAGCAGGTGATCTTTTGCAATGGCAAACTTCTCATTTTTTGTGTAGCCTGAGATCTCGATCAGCTCCATCCGGTCGAGAAGCGGTGCGGGAATCGTTGCAAGGGAGTTGGCAGTCGCGATGAAGAAGACCTCGGACAGGTCATACGGGACCTCAAGGTAGTGGTCCGAGAACGTGTTGTTCTGTTCCGGGTCAAGGACTTCGAGCAGGGCACTTGCCGGATCTCCTGCATAGGACATGGCAAGTTTGTCGATCTCGTCGAGAATAAAGACCGGGTTTTTTGTGCCGGCCCGCTTGATGCCCTGGATAATCCGCCCGGGCAGGGCACCGATATAAGTCCTCCGGTGACCCCGTATCTCTGCTTCGTCCCGGACACCGCCAAGGCTGATCCGGACATACTTGCGGCCAAGAGCATCGGCAATGCTCTTACCAAGACTTGTTTTACCCGTGCCCGGCGGTCCTGCAAGGACGAGGATCGAACCCTGCTTCTCGTGTTTTAATTTCATGACCGCGAGGTGCTGGATGATCCGCTCCTTGACTTTTTCAAGACCATTGTGATTGCTCTCGAGCACCCGGCGGGCCTCTGCAATATCGATGCTCTTTTTATCTTCCGTTACCCACGGGAGGTCGAGCAGGAGGTCAAGGTAATTCCTGATGACCGGTGCTTCGTGGTTCTGAGGGCCGCCCATCTCAAGTTTCTTTGCCTCGGCCAGAGCCTTCTTTTTCACGTCTTCCGGCATCTTCGATTGCTCAATTTTCTCCCGGTACCCGTTGTTGGCCTGGCCGGAGCCATCGATCTCATTGAGTTCTGCCTGGATCACCTTCATCTGCTCCCGGAGCATCGCTTCACGGTTGGATCTGGTCACCTTTTCAGAAACCTTCTGTGCCATCTCGATCCGGAAATCGATGTTTGCCTGCAGTTTCATAAGTATCCCAAGGAAGGTGATGAACCGCTCTTTGGCAGAAACGATCTCAAGGAGGGCCTGCTTCTCCGTAAACGGTACCGGCAGGAACGGCATGATAAACCCGATGATCTGGTCAATGGAATCCATCTTATCAATAGGCCGGGTAAAATGTTCAGTACCCTGGAAACGGCTGTTTATCTCATGAAGGATCTTTTTGATCTCTGCCAACAGTTCTGCCTGTACCGTGTCATCGAGATCCGCCAGATCCGGGAATGGTTCCGAGGTAGCATACAGCAGTCCGTCTCTCCTCGAGAATGTTCCAGCCCTTACCCTCCGGACTGCCTGTGCACAGATGAGATACCCGTCATCAGCTGGCTGGACGGCTGATATCTTCAGCAGGTTTCCCGTTGTGTACAGACCATCTTCCGAAAGTTCCTGCGTGTCCGTATCGCGTGTCCTGACCGTCAGCCCGATTGCATATGCGTTATCATTTTCTGTCATCGCCAGTGCGAGGACTTCCCCGGTCTTTTTATCGACCTGGATTTTTGTCCGGGTTTTGGGGAAGACGACTATCTCAAAGAGCGGGAGGACGATGTGTGACTGTTTTTCCTCTGTTGGTGTTGAATTCGTGGTTGTCATTTCAATCATTTAGTTTGCATTTACCTAACCAAAATGCCAGATAAAAAAATTATCTGACCTTTCGGAGAATGTCGGTAAGGACATCGATCTCCTGTTCGTCCAGTGACTGTGCCATCATTTCAACGACCCGCTGCAGGGCCTGCTGTTCGGCACGGGCAATTGTCTGCCCTTTTTCTGTCAGCCGGATATACTGGATCCGTCCATCATCCGGGCATGGTTGCCGGTACACACAATCCATCCTGACAAATTTGTTGATCGTCTCGGTAATGGTCGGTTTTGAGCATCTCGTGATCTCTGCGAGCCTGCCAAAGGTCACGTCGCCGTTTTCATCAATGGTTTTCAGGTAGCGGATCTGCTTTACCGTCATATCCGACAACCCGCATTCCGAGAAGATCCCGCACGAGCATTCATTCCTGATTTTGAACAGGTTATCAAAAACCCGGAGCAAATGCTCTTCTTGTTCAGTCATGGATCTTCCTTTTGTTAGTTAGGGTTTACCGAATAATAAAGGTTGTTGTCATACTACGGTGCAGGAATGTCTTTTCTCCAGAATTTTTACCTGACAGCGATCCACCTACAGCTCATGTATACCGCTCTGGAGCATGTGCGATGAAGATCTGTTGGCTCCTTGGACTGCAGGATTTTTTTTAATTATCCCGGCATCTCACCCGTTGAAATTATGGAAGTCGTAGCAGTTCCTGATGAATTCCTGTTTCCGGTGCTCGCTGGCATTCACCGGCGGTTTGAGATACCCGATTGCGGGTGTCTGGAGCGCCGGGCAGAACGGGCAGAGGGCGGCATCGACATCGTTTGCCATTGTCCGGACCGGGCAGTAATAGACCTCCTCGATGACCTCCACCCTGACCCCGCCGGGAAATGGCATGCCGGCCGGATGGCCGGGAAGGCACTGCACAAACATGCAGAACCCGGCGAGGAGAAATTTTAAGAACCTGAGCTGGTCGGCTTCATCATTTCCCGTTGAGCACTGCTGACTGACCCTCGTCCAGTATGCTGGTGCAGCGTCGGCTACGATCTCCTTCATCACAACAAATGCTCCCTGCTGGTTCATGAGCCGCACGTTCTGGTATGTTCCGTGCAGGTACTCTGTTGTGGTTTCTTCAAGGCGTTTACGGTACTCGGGATTGATGTCGCGGATCTTTTCGGAGAAGTTTCCTTTCATCTGCTGAAGATCCCGGGGATAGTACGCGAGCACATAAGCGGCAATCGCCCTGCCAAGATCGCCACGGGTCTTCATTGACGCGAGCCGATCGCATTCGCGTGGTATCTCAGCGGCTGATTTTGAGTTTTCCGTTGCGGCTGGTGACGGGATGCCAAACATAATCGGAGAAATACCCGGCAGAATAGTACCCGGGTTCATGGCGGGTTCTTCTCCCGCTCTTGGATAATCGTTCCGGGTTTTATCACAATAATTCTTCCGGTTTTAAAAAAAAGAGTATAGTCCCATTCTAGCGACTAAAAATGTCGTATTTGTTGAATGTAACTTGTTCACGCAGATGCTCCAGGGGACTTCGCCTTTGGCTTCTCCCCGCCGCTGTGGCGACCCCACATTGCGATAAAACGAACGCAGTAAACAAATTCCGAATTCAAGTTACCTTACATCAAGGATTCACTTTTTTGAAAATAATTCTAGTTATCTGATTATCCAGTTTTTCCTGTCTTCCCTTTTAAAAATAGTAGGTGGTTAAACTGACACTATACCCTAAAAAATTTTCATTATTTATGTGCGAACCCCGCGGGTTTCATACTTGATTTTTTACATCCTTTCATAATATCCGTGTCCAAACAAGCCGGCCGCGTGTCAAACCGGGGGATTACACGTCAGTCCCTTCCTGGCGATATCTTTTTATTTACGTTGCCCGGTCCCTGAAGAGGTGGCTGACCCCCAGCATCTCATTGATCCAGCGAAGATCATCACTGCACTCGAAAACCGCAAGCAGCATCAGCGTGATCGGCACGGCAAAAAGCATACCGGTGAGGCCAAGGAGCCATCCCCAGAAAATGACCGAGAACAGCACAATAATTGCCGGCATCTCAAACTTGCG
>PNBP01000013.1 GCA_003136075.1 Methanoregula sp.
GATGGGTTGTCTTTGAGACGAGCAACGAAAAACTCTGGGCCCATGTCCGCGCTACTATCACTGAGTTCCTCACAATAGTGTGGCATGACGGGGCGCTGATGGGATCGAAACCTGAAGTGGCATTCTTTGTTACGTGCGACCGGACTACGATGACGCAGGACGACATCAATCAGGGCCGGCTGGTCCTGGTGATTGGTGTTGCTCCGGTCAAACCGGCGGAGTTTGTAATCTTCAGACTCNNACTTTTACGCTTCCACGCGGATATGTTGATGAAGACGGAAATCTCCACAAAAATGGAGTGATGCGACTTGCCACTGCGGCTGATGAAATTCTGCCGATGAAGGATCCGAAAGTACAGGCAAACCCGGCCTACCTGAGAATTATCATCCTCTCGCGGGTTATAACGAAACTCGGCAAGCTCGATAATATCAATACAAAAGTAATCGAGGGACTGTTTGCTTCGGACCTGGCATACCTCCAGAATTTTTACAACCGGATCAACGCGGACGGTTCCGGAAAGATACATACGGTATGCCCGAAGTGTGAGCACGATTTTGAAGTTGAGACGGTTCCTCCGGGAATATGACCCGACCCTCCGGTGTCCGCACGCTGACACCTTCGCCGGCCAAAAATATTTTTTGCCCGGTTGNNCTGCCGGCACCGGCAGGTACAAAGTCTTATTGTGTCACAGCGGGATACTGGACAAAAGTCTGATCACCGGTGATTACAAGGGTGTCGGACGATCAGGAACGATCGGCCCGCCACCCGGGTCCACCCGGCTCATCAGTTGAAAGAGACATGGGAAGGATATGAGTCACACGAATTCATGGAAACTGGCAGGATGTATCCTGGTATGCAGCCTGGGCCTCATCGGATCTTCTTTTCTTGCAGGATGCATCCAGAACGGAACGGAGCCCGGCGTGGTGAAGACGGACGCCGGCTCAATTTCCGGCCTCCAGCAGGACGGCCTCCGGGTGTATCTCGGCATCCCGTTTGCTGCTCCCCCGACCGGAGAACTCCGGTGGAGACCCCCGGCACCGGTACAGCCCTGGAGCGGGGTTAAGGAGACAAAAGCGTTCGGGCCAAATCCCCCCCAGCAGGCTCCATTGAACGCATCCGTAGTGACGAGCGAGGACTGCCTGTACCTCAATGTCTGGACCCCGGCAAAAAGTTCAGATGAAAAACTGCCGGTCATGGTCTTTCTCTATGGCGGAGCATTCGGCAAGATCGCCGGCGAAATGCAGCTCTATAACGGAACAGCCCTCGCAGAGAAAGGAGTCGTCGTTGTCACGACCAATTACCGGGTCGGCGCCCTCGGTTTCCTCGCCCACCCGGAGCTCAACAGCGAGTCACCGCACAACGTCTCCGGTAACTATGGTCTCCTCGACCAGATCGCCGCGATGCAGTGGGTCCAGCGCAATATCGGGGCCTTCGGCGGGGATCCGTCCCGGGTAACCGTCTTTGGCCAGTCAGCAGGTGCGGAGAGTATCTTCATCCATCTCATCAGCCCGCAGAGCAAGGGGCTCTTCCAGCAGGCAATTGCCGAGAGCGGCACGTTCTGGACGAACGGGGCAGAGATCGATGCTATCTATCCAAAGGCAACTGCCGAGCAGCTCGGGGAAACGTTCGCGCAGGGTTTCGGGTACTCCGGTCCCGGAACAATTTCCCGGATGCGATCCTTAAGTTACCAGCAGATCGCGAACGCTACGCCATGGCCGGCCTCCTCGTTTGAGATCGTGAACTCGAAACACTTTGAGCCGACGATTGACGGGGGGGTAGTTCCCGATTCCCCGGACACCCTGTATCGTCTCCACCGCGAGAACCCGGTCCCCCTCATTGTCGGGAACAATGCCGATGACGGCGTCACGCTTGCGGCGGGCGCGAACATGACCGTCCCGCAGTACAGGATCTTCATCAGGAGCCGGTTCGGAAGCGATGCGGATGCGGTCCTTACAAAATATCCGGCCAATTCGACCGATGAGGTCCAGGTCCAGCTGGAGAAGATCATGACCGACTATGACTTCACCGATGCTGCGAAGTTTGTTGCGGGATCGATGGCGGACCTGAACGTGAGCACGTACCGGTACCAGTATTCGTATGTCCTCCCGGGGCAACCGTACGGGGCGTTCCACGGCAGCGAGACCATCCTGTTATTCAAAGTCCCGATCCCGATGGATCCGGTGACCAACTCAGTCTCGGCCAATCTCATTGACATGTGGTCCCGGTTCGCAAAGACCGGAGACCCGAACGGTGGCATGAACGTCACTTGGCCGAAATACACGCGGGAGCAGGGCCGGTATCTCGATATCAACCAGACGCTGACCGTAAAGGCAGATTAGGAACTCTCACTTTTTTCCCCCCCGATAACCCCAAATATTTTTTCACTCACCGCGAGCGTTATCATGTCCCGGGCCCCGTTTTTGTACCATGGATCAGGTACGAGCAGAAGAAGTCCGGGCACTCTTTGCCTCGCTCGAAAAGGGCGACGCCGACAGATTTTTTTCCCATGTTGCCGATGACGTGAACTGGACGGTGATGGGGACGCACCCGCTGGCGGGGACCTATAATAACAAGCAGGCGTTTATCGCGGGAACGTTCCGCCGGCTCAAAGCGGTGCTGAAAGAAGGCGTGCTGCTCCGGGTGACCGATGTCCTTGCCTGCGGGAATACCGCTGCCGTTGAACTTGAAGCGCTCTCGACTGCAAAGAATGGTGTCCCCTTCCGCAACCGGTACTGCTGGATCTGCCGGTT
>PNBP01000043.1 GCA_003136075.1 Methanoregula sp.
TCCATCAATGACCTTTCCCGCAAATTCAATGTCAGTCCGGTATTTATCAAAGGACTTGCCAAAAGAATTCCTGAGCTTGATGTGAAGGGACAGGGACTGGTGCACATTGACACAGGGCGTTAAGGATCCCCTTTATTCTATTTTGCGCAGCAAGCGTGAAGTTTCGCGCCTGCAGATCCTTGTAGAGATTGCCGAGCACCAGCCGGCAGTCCGCCAGCAGGAGATTGCCGAGAAAATGGGCGTCACCCCGCAGGCTATCTCCGAATATATCCGGGAACTTGTCGATGAAGGCATGGTTTCTGCTATCGGGCGCGGCAATTATGAAGTCACCCGATCGGGCATCGAATGGGTGCTTGCCAATGCGGAGTCCCTTGAATCGTAACCCCGCCATATCAGGCGAGATATCATCCAGCAGGTGTCTGTCTGGGCGGCAATTGCCGGTGAAGATCTTCATGAGGGTGACGAGGTGGGCGTGTATATGAAAGCCGGGTTTCTCTATGCCGGGAAAAAATCCCAGCAGGCAACCGGGACGGTCACGTCCGATGCGAAAAAGGATGAGGATGTCGGCGTCGCCCGGCTAAACGGCATCATTGAGCACAAGGAGGGTGTCATCCACGTCTGCAAAGTACCCCGTATCCAGCATGGCGGCTCAAAGTGTGTGCAGATGGGAAAACTCAAAGACGTCATTCACCAGTCCGGGATGGTTGCCGCCGTCGGGCTTGAAGCGTATATCGCGCTGAAATCCGCGGGAAAAAAACCCGATATGTTCTTTGGGGCGCGGGAAGGCGTGATTGAGGCGGCGTTTCACGGGATTGACTGTGTTATTGTCATTGTTGACGAAGAGTTCACGGATTTCTTAAAACGACTGGAGAATGTTGAGCTTACCTACGTGATCCATGATCTGATCGCCCCATGATGATCATTGTCCAGCCTGCAAAAGGCAGCTATAAACTCCTTTTTTTTGACGGCAGGCATGTACGAGGTGCCGGCATTGTTGAGCTCACCGAGACTCCTAAAGGTGTCCGCCCGGTAAAATACCGGCTGAAATGGGGATCAAAAAAAGAGCTCCAGCACACACCGTCAAAAGACCTGATCAACCAGCTCCGGGAAGGGGATGTGCGGATGGTAAAACCAGATCCGCTCTTTGAAGCGTTCCTCCATGACTTCCAGGTGAAAACCGGCAAGGTTGATGCATGTCGGATGTGCCTGCTGGACGAGCGGTATACTCCCCTCACCGATGACAATTATGTTATCTTTGGCAAAACCGAGAAGATCTGCCTTGACTGCGGGCGGCGGGAGTTGCGGAGAGAGATTGCTCCCCTGGGCCGGATCGGAAAGGATACGATCCGGCATTTTGAGACCCTGCTTGCTGATACGCGCAACCTTGACCGGGTGCTGGCGCTTATCCAGCCGGAAAAATTGTCGATGTCGTCAGCGCTGTTTGACAAGATCGAAGCGCACCCGGTGCTTGTGACATCGTCACTGGAGGAGCTGCCGCTTCCGCACGATTTTATTGTCGCATCCGGTGTCACGGCACTCATGCCGGTCCAGCAGCTTGCCATCGAAGCCGGGTTGTTATTTGGCAAGGATCTGCTTGTTGTTGCGGCAACAGCAAGTGGCAAGACGTTCATTGGTGAAATGGCCGGCATAAAGAACTTCCTTGAAGGACGGGGCAGGATGCTTTTTTTGGTCCCGCTTGTCGCCCTTGCAAACCAGAAGTACGAGCGGTTTACGGAACGATACACGGCGTTTGCAAAGACCGGCCTGTTGACCGGTGTATCGAGGCTCAACCTCCCCGAAACCCGCAAAGTCGGTGACCGGAACCCGCAGGCTGCGATGGTAGTCGGCACCTACGAGGGCGTGGACAACATGATCCGGCGCGGACAAAAGATGCATAACATCGGCACGGTCGTTATCGATGAAGTGCAGATGCTGGAGGATCCCGAGCGGGGACACCGTCTGGACGGGCTGGTTGCCCGGCTCAAGTATCTCGCCCCGCAGGCACAGTTCCTTTACCTGTCTGCCACTATCGGTTCGCCAAAGACGCTGGCAAAAAAACTCAACTGCCAGCTGGTACGGTATGATGACCGGCCGGTGGGACTGGAACGGTACCTGCTCTTTATGGAGCGCAAGCAGAAGATCCCGACCATCAAGCAGCTGACCACCGAGGAATACAAGAAGACGTCGTCAAAAGGTTTCCGCGGCCAGACCATCATCTTCACCAATGCCCGGGCCCGCTGCCACACGATTGCAGATGCACTTGGGATGCGGGCGGCGGCATACCATGCAGGTCTGACCTCACAGGAGCGGCGGGATGTGGAGACCCGGTTTTTGCAGGGAAAAATGATGGCGGTCGTGACGACGGCGGCGCTTGGTGCCGGTGTGGATTTTCCCGCATCTCAGGTAATCTTTGATGCACTCGCGATGGGCAGGGACTGGCTGTCGGTACAGGAATTCAACCAGATGGCTGGCAGGGCAGGACGGCCGGACTTCCACGATCTGGGCAAAGTCGTTCTTCTTGCAGAGCCCGGTGGCAGTTATTCGCGCGAGAACCCGTTCACAGAAGAAGAAGTGGCGATCAGGCTTTTAAAAGGCGTGATGGAAGAGGTCGCCCCGGTCCATGATATCGAGCAGAGCTCGGAAGAGTACGTCGCAAATGCTGTTGCATGCAATNNATCGAACGCCTGCTGGAGATTGTCCGGCTGACAAAAACCATGGAGGACCCGCTTGATATTATCGCAGAACTGGAAAGCGAAGAGCTGCAGAAGGCAACAAACCCCACGCTGGATAAAAAAGGACAGCAGCGGGGCGGCAGGCATGGGCGGCGGTAATGGTCAGGGCTGTAAAAAATAGCCGGGATAAAACCAAGGGGTCTCGCACTGGCACGATGAAACTTTTTTGAAGTATCGACCCTTTTTGAAATCAAGTTTCTCTCTAATTGATTTCATTGATGGGAGCTGATGACCCCATACCCCCGGTTATGATGAACCCCGCCACCTCCGAAGGGACGCCCCCACGGCGGTTCCGAAATGGAATTACCTTAGACTTGGCGAAAACCCACACTTTTTAATGATGAGATAAACCGTTCTGCCCAGCGAGGCCCCGACGAGGCGGCCGAGCGACCCCGTAAGGGGTGGGAAGAATCGTATAAATTAAATCGCTATTAATTATCGTCGATTAATGAAAGTGCAATTATTTTTCGCTCGAATGAATTCGAAAAAGATTATTTTTATAGCATAAGTTTGTGAACACATTTGTCTGTGATTTGGTGGTTGCCAGAAAAATTTCATCAAAAAATGGACACCCCCCTTGCGACAATTCGTGTATTAATGAATCCAGTTATCCAATAAAAAATTAAAAAAGCCCGTTTATTTCTCTGTTGGATGGACGATGCATACCCAGCGATCGTAGAACGCATCCCCGGGGCTTTCCTGCACTTCGACGACTCTTTGCATATCCTCTCCCCAGTTACGGATCAGTTTTGTCTCCTCTTCAGTCCCGACCGTGATCAGGCACTCCCCGGCAACAGTTAAGAAATCGTTGATAATCGCGTGCCACATATCTTCAGAAAAGGTGTTGATCTCGCCCATCATAATGCCAATGCCCCTGGGAACCGGGTCAAGGTACGCGGAGGCGGCTGTGGCATCAAGGCACATCGTCTCATCCGGGAGCAGGCGTTTTTCTACCATCCCCCGGGCAAGAAGGGACGGGTCGTTGTCATATGAGAGCGGTGCATATCCCAGTTCGCGGAGCACAAGAGAACCGACGCCTGAACCGCACCCGCAGTCAAGACAGGTTTCACCGGAACCTTTCCCCCACGCAGCGGTGATGACATCAGACAGGATGCTTTTCCGGATCGGGTTGAGGTCTTCGACTGCCGGGGATACCTCCTGCATGAGAATTGCACTAAAATATTCCCGGACTGCAGCTCCCCAGACGGCCCGGTCTTCCTGGAAGATCTCCCCGTTTACTTCCTCGAACCGTTCGATCACCGCGAGGTTTGGTTTGTGGCAGAGAAATGACGCGGCGATCCAGCCGGACGGTTCATGGAACGCGACAGCGATCGGATCTTCGTGCTCATCGAGGAGCAGCCGGCCTTCATCCGCCACACTTTGCGTGATCAGATCAGTGAAAATGGGATCCCGTAACGCGGAAAACAGGGGTTCGATAAACGTAATCGTATCCAGTTCGAGAATCTCTGCCGCGTTCATGATCCCCGCTCGATCCGCATACCGTGCGGGGCTTCAATTGTACCGTCAATTTTTGCATCCTCGTGGAGGACAAGCGACCGTGCGATCACATCACCAAGGATATGGGCACCTTTTTTGATATGGACGGTACCGCCCCCCTCCACGTTCCCATGTATGGTGACCCCGCCAAAGACACTGATCCGGTGCCGTGCACGCAGGCTGCCAAAAATCACGGTGTCCTGCTGGACATCGACAGACCCGGCATGGATGTTGCCATGCAGCCGGCATTTCTTCCCGATCTTCATCGTGGAAGGGACGGTAAACTCTTTCATGTTCAGCCGGGATCGGGCTGGTATCATAAGCGGGATCTCGACTTTCTCTTCTTCTTCGGCAAAAATACCGTCGAGGATGCGGTCGAGTTCTTCCTCCCGCTGGATCCGGAGCATCGTCATCAAGTAAATAATGATGAAAATGAGCACCGGCATCGGGTTTCGAACTTCGATATCCCCTTTTGCCTCAAATCCTTCCTTGATCTCGACCTTTTCACCGATATCAAGCGCCCCGCTGACGACCAGTTTCCCGTTGATCTTCACGCCTTCGCCGATATAGGCGTCCTCTTTGGCGATCACATCACTGCCGATCTCGCACCAGTTCCCTATCCGTGCGTCACCGTTCGCCCAGACATATTCCCGGATTTTTGTGGACTCACCAACGTAGACATCCGCACCCCGGAGACCGTAATCGATCTGGCAGAACTCCCCGACAACGATATTCCTGTCGGTCTTGATACTATGCTCCTGCAGTTCTGTGCCGTCCGGCAACAGGCAGTGCCGGTGCCAGTTTTTTGCGGATCTCTCGTTCATCGATTCTCCACGTTTTTCACTTATGCCCCGTACTTGTGAGCCCGGTTTATCAGGTCAATCGCGGTTGGCAGGAGTGCTGCGCCGGTGATCCGGGTGAGCCCCCCTTTCACACAGGTGCGTTCCTCAAACCGGACAACATCGTCCACTCTTACACCATCGCCATGGATAAGCACCGGCACCGGATCGGCACTGTGATCCTTGATGCAGCAGGGGGTCGAATGATCTGCACAGACAATAATAATGCAGTCTTTAAGGTCAAGCAGCGGTGCAAGCGCTCCGTCCACCCGCTCGATGAACGCTTTTTTCTGTAACACAAGACCATCATGCCCGGACTCGTCAGCGCCTTTGATATTTACCAGGACAAAATCCTTGGTTTCGAGCTCGTGAATCACTGCGGCAATTTTACCTTCGATATTGCTGTTCTGTGAACCCGTGATGCCTGCAACAGGGATATGGGGGAGCCCCACGGCGTTTCCGATGCCTGTGATCAGGCTTGCCGCCGCAATCACGCTGCCGGAAAGCCCGTATTTTTGCTGGAAGGGTACAAGGTGGCCCATCTCGCCGGCGCCCCGCATCAATACAATGTTTGCCGGGTTGAGTCCCTGTTTTGTCCGCCCAATGTTTAAGGGATGGTCAAAAAGAATTTTTGACGACTGCCGGACAAACTCGTTGCATACCTGTGCGGTCTTCTGGTGGATGGCCTCCTGTTTGAGTGCGGTGACCGTCAGCGGTGGTACACCGTCTTGTTTAGGGTCATTTGACGAAACGCAGTGCCCAAGCCCCTTGCCTTTCAGGGCAAGTGCTGCACGGTGTCCTGCACCAGACCGGAACACAAACTCTACGTCAAACGCTGAAAGATTGACACCATTCTGGATAGCTTCTGAGAGGGCGGTCGTATCATGGATCCTTCCGGCGCGGCGGTCAGTGACAAGACCGTCCGGCGACCGTGTTGCATAATTGCACCGGAACCCGATCATGCCCGGCTCCATGTGGATGCCGCATCCCTCGCATTCCAGCGGGCCCCTCCCAGTATAACTGGTATGCGGATCATAGCCCAGCAGGGCAAGATGTGCGGTATCAGACCCGGGCCGGATCCCCGGAGCAATCGTATCCATGATCCCGCAGATGCCTTCGCGGGCAAGTTGGTCGAGAACAGGTTTTTTTGCGGCTTCAAGGGGGGTAAGATTGCCCAGTTCAGGGCAGGGCCGATCGGACAAACCATCAATAACGACGAACAGGATT
>PNBP01000102.1 GCA_003136075.1 Methanoregula sp.
AAAATAATAAAATATTAAAAAAACTCATTATTTTGAGTTATGTTAAATCTCGATAATATCAAAGTTGATTTTCTTGAAGTTTTTACAATTGTTGTTTGTATTGTTTTTTTTGGAATTCTAATTTATGGGCGAATTACAAACAGCGTTTAAGGTTTTTTTAACAGGTTGAATTTTACTAACCATTTTTTCAAAGTATCCCCCTCTGGTTAACACTCATTTCTATCCCCCACCAAGTTAACAGAACCTTCTCCTCAATATATACGGGCTCACCCGGGGCATCACCAATGTGCTCCCGCACCTGTTTTACATCCCCATAATCCTTACCGCATATTATTATCCGCGGCGCGGGGTTCTCTTTGCGTTTGTCCTTTCGGCCTGTTATTGTGTAGTTTCATTTGTTGTTGTTACGCTGGCACCCGGCGATCTGCTTTCAGCGATTGCGCGTTCATGTGTTTTTATCCTGATTGGAGGTGTGGTATCGTACCTGAGCGGACGTATGCATGAGGATGCTCGAATGTGCCGGAGGCTGGTTTCGGTAGTTAAATCGTCGGGTGATGCCATCATTGGTGAAACTTTGGACGGTATGGTGACGGACTGGAATACCGGTGCCGAACAACTCTATGGGTATACGTCCGGGGAGATTGTGGGAAACCCGATCTTCCGTCTCGTCCCCTTGGAACGGCAGGAAGAAAAACACCTGCTCCTGGAAAAGATCCGGCAGGGGGAAATGGTCGAGCGCGTCGAGACGGAACGGATTACCCGGGACGGCACACGCATCAGTGTTTCCCTCTCTCTGTCTCCCATCTTCAACGACGCCGGGGAAATTTCCGGCGTGTCAGAGATTGCCCATAATATCACCGAGCGCCGGTGGGTCCAGGATGAGTTGCTGAAAGCAAAGGACCGGTGGGAACTCACATTCGACGCGGTTCCGGATATGATCGCCATCATCGACGACCAGTTCCGGATAGTCCAGGTCAACAAGGCAATGGCTGACCGTCTGGGTGTTTCTCCGGAAGATGCCGTGGGACTGAAATGCTATGAAGTCGTGCATCACACCGAGAATCCCCCCGTATCTGTCCACACCAGTTGCTGATCAGAGACGGGCAGAGCCATTCAACGGATATCCATGAGGATAATTTACACGGGGATTTTTCACTGAATGTTTCACCCATCCGGGATTCTTCCGGTACTGTTCTTGGAAGTGTCCATATCCTCCGGGATATCACTGAGCACAAGAAGGTGGAGGAAGCCCTTAAGGAGAGCGAGAAAAAATTCCGGGAAATTTTCAATTCCGCAAATGACGCGATTCACCTGCACGAAATAGATGAGCGGGGTCTGCCGGGGAAGATGGTTGATGTCAATACCGTTGCCTGTCAAATGGTCCAGTACACGAAAGAAGAGCTGCTGGAAATGAGCCCGCTCGACCTGACAACAGAATTTCACAGCCGCCCCGTCCAACAGATCGGGGAAGAGATAAAAACAAAAGGCTCCTCCCTGTTCGAGACCCGGTACCGGAGAAAAGATGGCAGTGTCGTCCCGGTGGAAGTAAACGCCCATGTAGTTGTGATCCAGGGCAGGAAACTGGTGCTCTCCATTGTCCGTAATCTCACCAGACGCAAGCGGGATGAAGCTGCACTGCACCGCTTAAGTGCAGATCACAAGGCAATCATCGATAATGCGCCGGCAATGATATTCTACAAGGATACTAAGAATAATTTCATCCGCGTCAACCCGGCAGGTGCACGGGCATTCGGGATGCCTGTCGATCAGATTGAAGGGAGAAGTTGCTTTGCTCTCTTTCCCGACTTTGCAGAAAAATATTACCAGGATGATCTGGAAGTGATCAATTCTGGGAAACCAAAGCTAAGTATCGTTGAGCCGATGACCGTTGCAAGCGGAGAGCAGATCTGCGTGCAGACCGACAAGATCCCGCTGATGGATGAACACGGTATCGTCACCGGGGTATTATTGTTTGCTGTCGATATGACCGAACGCAAGAAGGCCGAGGAGGCACTGGCACTTGCGAGCAAGAAACTGAACCTTCTATCGAGCATCACCCGTCACGATATCAGGAACCAGCTGACGGCACTGAATGCGTATATCTCGCTCAGCGGAGATGTTGTTAACAATCCGGCCGAACTGAGGGATTTTTTTGTAAAGGAGCAGAAGATTGCCGATACAATCACCAGCCAGATCGATTTCACCAAGGATTATGAAGATCTTGGCGTAGAATCCGCGATATGGCAGGATGTAAGTGCGCTTGTCAGGGATGCAGTCACGGCACTCCCGATGCGGAATGTCGGGCTTGAGATTGCCTGCTCCGGGCTTGAGATATTTGCCGATCCGCTTCTGAATAAAGTGTTTTATAATCTTATTGATAACGCACTCCGCTATGGTGGGGATACAATGACTGCCATTTGGATAACCGCTGAAGAACGAGAGAATGATCTCCGGATCATTTTCGAAGACAATGGCGTGGGTATCACCGCCGATGACAAAAAGCAGTTATTCACGAAAGGATTTGGCAAACATACCGGTCTCGGCCTCTTCCTCTCCCGTGAAATCCTCTCAATTACCGGCATAACCATCACAGAGAACGGTGAACCGGGAAAGGGCGCACGATTTGAGATCACGGTGCCGAAAGATGCGTATCGATTATAGGTTACGATCCCCAAAATGCGATTTTGTTGGCTCTCTTTACAGATATGGAATGAAAAATCAAATAGGCTCATACCGGTTCAGATGAGGACTGTCCATTTGGATGGTGAATCTTGTTCTTGAGGTAAGATTTTATGGATTAATATTGAATTACAACAATAAACACCGGTTTTCCTTTAAGCGTAATCCGGGCAAATTACAAGCGATTTGAACAAATAATGCGTTGTCAACCACATTTCATTGGCAAATAATCATAACGACCTATTTTTCGTGGATGGGCACGGTCCTTTACACAACCTCTTTGATAATCGTAATTATTCCTGTTTTTGCCATTTTTATTCACTCACACCATGAATGCAATTTGAAAAAACTGGATGAAAAAAGGGTAGGGAGATACCCTGTCTCACTCTCTCTTCTTAGCTGAGATAACCAACGAAAGCACTGCGGCAACAGCGATAGCTATAACTGTTGTGACCGGTGGAAGCGGAGAACTGGTGGAGGTCTTTTGGCTCACGGTGACAAAATCGTTCTTGACCGCAGTTTTTGTACCGGACGGATATTTCACCGTCAGGGTGACCGTGTAGGTGCCAGGGTTCAGATAGGTATAGGACGGGAACTCATCAGCACTCGTTCCGCCGTCCCCGAAATCCCATGAGAATCCTTCCGGGGAACCTGGGGTATTTGCGCTGAACATTACGGTGAGGGGGGCTAAACCGGACGTAGCGGGCCCGGTGATTGAGATGTCGGGCAGTTCGGTATCCGGAATGGGGGTCAGGCTCAACGTTGGTGTCTGTACGGCGACCATTTCCTCGCTCGTACTGACAGTCTCAGATCCCGTTGCAGTATTCTCTCCGGCTGTGTTTGCCGCAGTAAGCGAGACCGTGTAGGTGCCGGGATTTGAGTAGATATGAGAAGGATTTTCCTCAGTACTCGTTCCGCCGTCTCCAAAATTCCATATCCATGACACCGGTGAGTTAGTCGATGTATCGGTGAACTGGACAGACAGCGGGGCTGTACCTGACACAGGACTCGCGGTGAATGCCGCTACGGGAGCCGAACTTCCCACCACGATATACGCGGCTTGAGTTGTTTCATTCTGGCCCACTGAGTTTCCTTCCGTCAATGTCACTGAGTATGTCCCATCATTCACGTAGGTATTGGTTGGATTCTCGAGAGTGCTTGTATTGCCATCCCCGAAATTCCAGCTCCATGTTGCCGGGTTCCCGGTCGATTCGTCCGTGAACTGCACGGTAAGGGGTGCTGTGCCGGATGTCGGTGAAGCTGAAAAGAGCGGCAGGGGGATGGTCGTTGCTGCTGCAGCAAAGCTGTATTTATCGCCATCTGCTATCGCGGATGTGCCACTGGGTGTTGTGACGATGACATTAACTTGCCCAAGGGTTGAACTGGCCGGGGTAGTTGCAGTAATTTCTGCATCGCTGACAACGGTGAACGTGGCTGCAGTACCACCAATGGTTACGGCAGTCGCTCCGGTGAAACCCGATCCGGCAATGGTTATGGGGGTGCTGACGGATACCGTACCGTATGTCGGTGAGATGGCAGTCACGACGGGGATTGTAGTCGTTCCCGGCGCGGAATAAGTATACTGGTCATCGGATCCTGTCGCGGATGTGCCGCTGGGTGTTGTAATCGTGATGTCAACCGTCCCGGTTGAACCCGCCGGTGAAGGTGCTGTGATCTGTGTATCGGTGTTGACCGTGTAGGACGCTGCGTTTGTACTACCGAATTTTACTGCCGTAGCCCCGGTAAAACCTGACCCGGCAATGATTACTGCCGTACCACCGGCAATCGTACCCGATGACGGTGAAATGCTGTCCACTTCCGGGGCCGGTGCAGTATACGTGAATTTGTCGGCTGCTCCTGTTGCCGATGAACCTCCAGACGTGGTGACCGTAATGTCTACAGTCCCCGTCCCAGCCGGTGAAGTTGTTGTGATCTGTGTACCGGTGTTAGTCGATATGGCTGCTGTTGCGCTGCCAAAGCTTACAGCAGTCGCGCCCGTAAAACCCGACCCGTAAATAGTTACTGAAGTACCCCCGATAGTGGTGCCGGATGACGGTGAGATGCTGGTGACAATTGGGGGTGTAGCAGCGGTAGTGGAAACTGTTGGCACAGTAGTCGTTACGGGTACCGTAGTTGCACTAGTTGTGGCGATGGTCATGGGGATTGCCGTCGGTACTGTGGTGGGTATCGTTGTTGCTACTGTTGCATTGCCATCCGCAGCTGCTGGTAAGGTAATACATCCGATGATTACAATAGTCAGACAGAAAACCAGAAAAAAAGTTTTAAGAGTCATACACTTCTCTGCCAGTGATACCTGTGTATCTCACTGTCCGGGAGGAGTATTGCCAGAGGGAGTGTTTCTGCCATTCATGGCGGCATTCTGTCCGCTCCCCTGCCATGTGCCATTCCTTACTCCACTGGCAGGCATCCCGAGTGCGGCCCTGAGCTGGTCCGCGGTTATCGTGGTACCTGATGCAGCAGATAACTGGGCTGCAGCGGTCGTGAGGTTGAAATGTGCACCCTGGGCGGGAGTCAGGGCAGAGGTAAGATCGCTTTCGGATATCCCAAGGGTCTGCGCTGCTGCCGCAAGCCGGGTTTCATTTGTCAGGAAATTTCCCCCGGTGTGCTGGTGATTTGCATACGTACCTGATGGTGCAGCGGAGCCGGCAGCCTGGGCAGGTGCGCTGTTCCCGGCGGTATCGGTGGGGGACAGTGCCGCTGGTGACTGGCCGGAAGTATCAGAAGAAGTCTGAGTGCATCCAGCGACTACGATGCTCATGATAAGAAGCACCACGGCAATAATGCCGATACAGCCGCAGCTTTTAAGATATTTTAGATCCTGAATTTTCATGGGTTATCACATTCGCTTAAGGAAAACAGTTCCAGAAATAGACGGTCAGATCTCCCGGCAGTCTGGTCTTTACGTTTTCTTGTAAAGTATATTTGACATTTTGTAATATAAAACTTCTCTTTTTATCAATTATTTTTTACAATATCTATTCACGTTCACCACATCGCATCATTATTTCCAAAATTTATTCATGAGTTTGTGACCTTTTTTTCGTATCCTCCCACTCATTCTGCAGGAAAAATGCGTTGCAGATTTTCATTCATTCTTTATCGCATCAGAAAAGGGATAGCGGATCAGCAGAGAAACTGCGACCAGATGCATCCTGCCAAGGGGAGTAATCCTGATTAAGAACACATGCACACATGAAACAAATCTCGCTTTTAAGAGGCAACCATATAAATGATTACTGGCAAAATACAGTCATAAATTCAGGTTTTTCCCTTCATAAATACGGGTAACGCGGGATTAATTTGAGTGAATAAAAGTGTTCAATCATAACAGGTGGTAACGAATAATGAGTTCAGTTCTTATTGCGATCCTTATTATTATTGCGATCCTCGTCATTGCGTATTATCTGGTAAAAAAACTCGCGCTGCTCTTGGTCAACGCAGTTCTTGGCCTCCTGTTCCTGTTCTGCCTGAATTTTCTGCACGTGATGGGATGGATAGGAAAGCCTGATCTGGGGTACAGCCTTGCCACCATCCTGATCTGTGCAATCGGCGGGCTTCCCGGTGTGCTTATTCTTGTGCTGCTCAATATCCTCGGAATTACTGTATAAAATCCCTCGCATTTTTTTTATTTTAATGGGGAGATAATAGCACCAGATCTGTTGCTCGATCTATACCCTCTGTCGGATACCAAAACATACAAAATTACTGGATAGCCAGAGGTTCGAATCTCTCAAATCTCAAAGAAGGTTACGATCGATAAGGAAGGCCAATAAAAAAGAGGTGAATGGACGTTTTTTTAGTTCGTGCATTTTGTGGGTACATTTCACGTTCACGCAATCATGGGCAGGAAAAAGGGGTGGTGGTATCCCCTACCCCCCACCACTTATTTTTTGAGTGGGAACATGATAAAAAAAAATAAAAAAATCAGAACACGTTAGCTTCAGAATACACCATAACCTGGTCCTGCTCGATCTCGTAGGGCTTAATCTCACGGGAATGAGACGACATCCGCATCTTGACAACTTCCAATGCTAGGTGGACATCGGTGAGATCGCTTGGGCGGACATAGCGCAGCAGGATAACGGTATCAGCGAGGTACTCGATTAGACCATGCCTGCTCGAGAATACATTATCGCGGTGAGTCTCCGATGTCATCATTATCGTGCATTGCTTGTCCCGCAACCCCTCAACAAACCGGTACATCTCCTGGCGTCGTATGGCATCTGTTTCGAACAGATCTTCAAACAGTGAGATTGGATCAATGACCACCCGGCTGGCATTCACCTCGCTGATCAGGTTCGGCAGCTCGTTTTTTATCCGGTTGTTTGCAAGGTTGAAATCGGTCGGATCAAGCTTGATGACATACAGGGACTTGTTGAGATATTTATCCACATCCCAGCCTTTCTGTTTCATGTAGCTGACAATCCGTTCTTCCCGCTCTTCAAGACTGATGTAAATGACGCTCTCACCTTTTTGTAAGCCGTCCCAGACAAACATAAGAGAATAGGTGGTTTTACCTGTACCATAGGTGCCGATAATAGAACAGATGCTCCCGGGAATAAGACCTCCCCCGAGCATATCATCAAGCCCCGAAATACCGACTTTCACCCGTTCAGCACTCATATGATCACCCGGATGTTGCTCACGTCAAACCCGCTTGTTGTAGATATACGAACCGCAAATTTAACCAGATCCTGTTCTTCAAGGTGTGGCATAACCCCCCGGAACTTCTCAAAATACATTACCCGCTGCCTCCGTGCTCCCGTGCTCTCCTCCCACTTAAAGAGCATCACGGCATCGGCAATATCTGCAAGTTCCATTTCCTGTGCAGAACCAAGAATGCCTTTGCTGAGCAGGAGATAGGTGGTGATATTCCGCTGTTTTGCAACCCTCTGGATCCCCCGGAGAATACCGGTCAGATCCTGCCAGAGATTGGGGATGGTTGTCTGGGTGGCAATATCGGTAATGGAATCCAGAATGACAATACTGTCATTTTCTGCCGAATTAAAAATCGTCGACAGCCGGACGAAGATGCTTTCACGGTCTGACCTTTTCTGCAACCGGGTCAGAGTATCACTGTGGCTATACCAGTCGTCAGGAACGATGCTGCGATCAAAATACAGATCTGAAAGGTCGTCGAATTGAATCGTGCTTATCGTGTCGGTGAGACCCTCGACATGGAATGACTGGACAATTTCATGCATTACGTCCTCTTTTATCCGGGTGAACGTCACATAATGGATATTTTTTGGAACCAGCAATCCCGGTTGTGCCTCCACCTTCATAAGTCCAAGGGTATTTACGATGGAACTATACACAAACTCGTAATTGCCTGCGCCGATCTCTCCTAAAAGAAGGATAACCGATCCCGTTGGGACACCCCCTTCAAGGATCGGATCAAGGGAGGTAATCCCGGTTGGCATTCGCTGTTGTTTGGTTTGTTGCATCAGACAACCCCATCAAAACAATAAAAAGACATTCGCAAATGAACTATCTTTGAAAGAATGATAAAGATAGCNNTTACGGAGATGCCTTTATAGAGCGTGATACGACACATCGGGAAAATCACCTGATGTGTCTGTCTGTGCGAGCATAAGCAGGAATATAAAATGTATCCTGTACGTTCTTATCAGAATTGAATAATTATGCTGTGGTATTCCGGGAAGTCAAAAATCAATACAGCACTACTACACGGCTAACCCGTTGGATTAGAGTAAAGATAACGTAAAACACTATATATAGAATGCTCTCCCGAACTATAAACCGGGGAAAGAATCCTCTTTTGGTGTGAGGAACGGGTAATATGCGTCTATCTGATTTTTTTGCGTCCCTGCGAAAAGCTCCACAGAAAAAAGAGCTGGAGACCGCGGTAACTGGCCTTTTTGGGCCGAAGTCAACTTCTGATGATCTGTTGGCAGAACAATTTAAAGAAACCGTGCCGGGGCCGAAAACACCCGCGCCGGAACAGACGAAACCAAACGCCCCCGATAACACCTATCGCCATTACCTGGAACTGATACTTGGGAAAAAGAAATCCATCATTGATGAATACGATTTTGAGAAAGACGGGACACTTGTTGAAGGGGAAGTCCCAGACGGACACGAACTAATCGATCAGTATTGGATCGATGAAGGGCGAACATTAGTCTATATCACGATCAACAAGAAAACAAACCAGAATGAATATCTTCTCTTTGAACCAAGCCTCTCGGAATTCGAATATGAGCTGCTTGAACGACTGTTCGAGGATCTTCGCGATGTTCTGATCCTGACCTCTGCCGAGATCAGAAAAGATCGGAAAACAATCCTTTTCGAAAAAATGTTCCATCTGTTTGATGATTATGGACTCACTCTTGAGAAATCCACAATTTTTAAGATCCAGTACTATCTGGTTCGTAATTTTATCGGCTGGTCAAGAATTGATCCCCTCATGAAAGATATCCACCTTGAGGATATCTCCTGTGATGGTACCGGAATCCCACTGTTCCTCTATCACCGGAAATACCGCAATATCAAGACGAACATCCGCTTTGAATCCGATGTGCTCAATTCACTTGCCATCACTCTTGCCCAGCGATCCGGTAAGCATATTTCCACAGGCTCACCCATGCTCGATGCAACGTTACCGGATGGATCGCGGCTTCAGCTGACTCTGGGTACAGAAGTGACCACGCGGGGCACATCGTTTACCATCAGGAAATTCCGGGAAGAACCGTATTCCCCGATTGAACTCATGGAGTACGGGACGTTCAGCTCGGATCAGCTGGTGTATTTCTGGCTTGCCATTGAAAATAATAAAAGTCTTATTTTTATTGGTGGAACTGCATCAGGAAAGACTTCGTCATTAAATGCCGTTTCCCTCTTTATTCCCCCGGTGTCAAAGGTCGTAAGCATTGAAGACACCCGGGAGATCACGCTGTTCCATGATAACTGGATAGCGAGCGTGACCCGCGATTCCGTGACCGATGGCGGCAACGCGATTACGATGTTTGATCTTCTTAAATCGGCGATGCGCCAGCGCCCGGAATATATTCTTGTTGGCGAAGTGAGAGGCCCTGAGGCGCAGACGCTTTTCCAGGCAATGAACACCGGGCATACGACATTTTCTACAATGCATGCGGGAAATGTCGATGCAGCCATTCATCGTCTGGAAAGTGAACCACTCAACGTCCCGCGAAACATGGTGCAGGCGCTCAACATCATCAGCGTCCAGGGTCTTATCTATCGTGGAGCCGAAAGGGTGCGCCGCGCTCAGGAAATCGTGGAAATAGCCGGCATTGACCCATCGTCCGGCAACCTGCGGGTGAATAACGTCTTCATGTATGACCCGGTTCATGACCGGTTTATCTACACCGGCAGATCGCAGGTCTTTAGTGATATTGCAGAAAAACGTGGGTGGACCCGTGATCAGCTCGATGCTGAGATCGCTATCCGGAAAAAAGTACTTGAGGAAATGCAGAAACAAGGAATCAGCGATTATGTCTCCTCTGCTTCGATCTTTCACATGTATAATATTGACCGGGAGCGAGTGCTCTCCAATCTCTCCGATCTAGCCCGGGTAATGAAATGAACATAAACCGGTATGTCAGAAAATGGATCAAACATGACCTATTGCGCTATCAGAGTCTCCATGCCGATTTAGTATCAGCACGTGCGGGAGTGACGCTCGACCAGTTTTTGTGGCGATCCCTAAAAATTGCCTTATTATCCGGCATTCTGTTTGCGATTCTCGGATACTTTGTCGGTTCGTTTTTTTCGCTCCAGCTTGAAACGGGAAATACCGGTATTTACAATGTCTTCTATCTTCAGCTCCCTGATTTTTTGACAAATATTCCCTTTGGAGCGTATATTCAATCGCTTTCCGTTGTCATATCCTTTATTTTTGGAACCTACATCGCTTACACGCTTCTCCTTAAACTCCCCCATATTGAGAAAAAAAGCCGTGAGGTAAAAATCAACCTGACGCTCCATAATGCCGTAGCGTACATGTACGCGATGAGACGCGGTGGTGCACAGATGATGACCATCTTCCGCGCCATTTCCGAACGGTCCAATATTTACGGGGAGGTCGCTCTTGAGTTCCGGCAGATCGTGCGCGATGCGGACTTTTTTGGCTATGATGTGATGACCGCAATCCGCCATCTCTCCGAGACTACACCTTCAGAGAAGATGAAAGATTTCCTTGAGGATCTCCTGTCCGTTATCGAAAGCGGGGGAAATATATCGGAGTTTCTTGCCATACGGGTCCGGCTGTACCAGGAAGAAGCCCGGTTTGAGCAGAAACAGTTCCTTAACCTCCTTTCGATGGTGGCGGAATCCTATGTCACACTCTTTGTTGCAGGCCCGCTTTTTTTGATCATTATTATGGTAGTAATGGGGATGATGGGTGGGCCGGCAGTTGTCCAGCTTTCAATGATCACCTATGCCATCATCCCCGTCGGCTCGGCTATCTTTATTTTACTGATCGATCTGGTCTCGATTAAAGCGGAAAAGACGGAACGGTACGTGAAATCCACCGTGCTCAATACCTATGCAGATGTAAAAATCGTCAAAAAATCTGGTGAAGATCTCCTGTATGGCCAGTTAAAAAAATACGACCGGGTAAGGACCATCCTTCATCACCTCAAACACCCGCTGGAGAGTTTTGTCAGCAATGCAGCCTACACCCTCTATGTGACGGTTCCACTTGCGATTATATACGTCGTGGCAATGTTAATGCGTTTACCATATTACGCAAATATTGAAACCTTCATTGATGTCGTGGACGATCATCTGATCATCGCATTGCTGATCATCCTTATCCCCTATGCGGTATTCTATGAAATCTGGGCGAGAAAAGTACTGAGTATCCAGGCATTGGTCCCGGATTTCTTAGAGCGGATGGCGGGGATCAACCAGGTAGGTCTGACCCTCGTCCAGGCAATCGCGATCATGGTAAATACCAATCTTGGTCTCCTGAGTTATGAAATCAAACGTATCAAGCGCGATATGGACTGGGGCTCAAATTTCACCGAAGCGCTGATGCGGTTTGAGGAACGCATCAGTACTCCCGCCATTTCCCGAACCGTTACTCTCATCACAAAAGCAAGCGAGATGAGCGGGCAGATTGGGGAAGTGCTGACAATTGCTGCAAGCGATGCAAAGATGAGCGAAACGCTCAAGAAAGAACGCCTTGGAGAGATGTTCATCTACACGGCGATTGTCTATCTCTCCTTCTTTGTATTCATCTTTGTCGTGGGTGTGTTAAGTGCGCAGTTTCTGCCGGTGCTTGCCCATATCGGAACATCGGGGCTCCCGACAACAGGCCCCCTGTCAGGATTGGGAGCGATCCCGATAGTAACATTCAACCGGCTCCTGTACCATGCATGTCTGGTGCAGGCAATCTTTTCTGGGCTCATTGCAGGACAGCTGGGCGAATCCTCGCTTTCTGCCGGAGTGAAACATTCCTGCGTTCTCTTACTCATCGCCCTTGTAACGTTTAATTTCATTATTGCCTGAAAAAATAACGAAAAACTGCGATTGAGAAACACATAAATAATGATATGAAGATGTTGTGATGAGGTGATGTGGATATGTGTAGTGTTGGTGGACCTACCGATATTGATCTCCCGCCTGATCGGGTGACGGGCAAAGATTATCGCTGCAAAGAATGCGGCGAGCGGTTCAAGGGTATCGGAAAACGGCCCATGTGCCCCAGCTGCCAGTCAGAACAAGTAACGGAGATATGAACGTTTCACTGGCAGACGATTTGCTGCTGATCAGTGGAAAAGACTCTTTTTTGCTCACCGGAATTATCAAAGACCGGTTTCCTCTCTGCATTGAAACCATGCAGGATGAATATTGCCAGGGTGTGAGCCCGGGCGATGTGGTGGTGGTTTCTGCACCGGAAGGAGGACCGGTTGAACCTGCGATAATGCTGCTTGAACTTATCAGGAAATATCATATACCTCTGCTCGTGCTGCCAAAAGATCATCCGGGATCGAAACGGATTTCCTATGTCGTTTCCGTCGGCCCGTCAATTCTTACCAACTGCACGATCTGCCGGGGGACTCATCCGGAACAGCACCTTGTGTGTTCTGCCGGGGAATTATCCGGTATAAGCATCACGGGAACACCCAGCGGGATCACATTTTCATCCCTGCCACCGATGCTCACTCTGAAACGGATAAAAAACGGATCAATGCCGGTGGTTTTTACATAATTCGTGTTGATTTATTTATCTTTTTTGAATAAACCTAACTGCAAAAGATCATAAATAACAATACATATATGGTTTTTTTCACCAATTATTGTATTGCCGTGAGAGGAGGGTTGG
Organism: Methanoregula sp.; assembly: GCA_003136075.1. GTDB lineage: Archaea > Halobacteriota > Methanomicrobia > Methanomicrobiales > Methanospirillaceae > Methanoregula. The sequence continues at coordinate 13,016 of PNBP01000102.1, forward strand.
ATGAAAACTGAGGTCTTAAGAGACATCAAAAAAACAGAAGAAGATTATCAATCGGTGATCAGTGCCGCTCAGGATGAGAAGAAGCGCAAACATTCTCAAGCTGAGCTGGAATCGGATAACCTGATTACAAAAGCGCAGAGCAATGCTGAACAGTACAAGAAGCTGAAACTGGAAGAAGCACGGCACCAGGCGGCACTTAAGCACGCTGAAATCATAAAAGAAGGCAATCAGCGTTCAGCGGCATTGAACGAGAAGGGCAAAAAGAACCTTTCAAAAGCAG
>PNBP01000003.1:0-727 GCA_003136075.1 Methanoregula sp.
GATGCCCTTGCACCTGCCCGGGGCTCTTCCCATGACTCGCACGTCATCGACAATGTGCTCAATCAGATCCTTACCGAGATGGATGGCCTCGAGGAGCTCAAGGACGTCGTGGTCATGGGCGCAACCAACCGCCCGGATATCGTCGACCCGGCTCTCCTCCGTGCAGGACGGTTCGACCGGCTCGTCTATATCGGCGAGCCCATCAGGGAAGACCGCGCAAAGATCATTGGCATCCATACGCGGTTCATGCCCATGGAAGGCTCCGCCTTTGAGGAGATCATCCGCATGACGTCCGGCTATAACGAGGACGCAATTGGGGAGTTTGTCGAGAAACTCGGGAAAAACAAAACCATCACCATGGACGAACTGAAAGCGGCAATCTCTCCGACCGCGGAGACAAGCGTCGGGTTCCCCTTAGGACTGCGCCGGAAGCGTCTCATCGAGATGATGACCGAGAAAAACCTGAAGTTCACCGATCCCGCCCGTGAGAAACTTGCCGAAACGCTCGCCGGTATGACTGAAGGGTTTGTCGGGTCGGATCTTGGCTCACTCTGTAGGGCAGCAGGCATGCTCGCGATGCGCGAGAGCGCCCCTGCGGTCACCATGAAACATTTCGAGGAAGCTATCAAGAAGGTCCACCCGACCATGAACGATAACCTGCGGGACTACTACGGCAAGATCCAGCAGCACTTCAAAGGCGGCCTGCCAAAACAGGTCCAGCCGCCGG
>PNBP01000003.1:732-4567 GCA_003136075.1 Methanoregula sp.
AGAAATTTTATTGGCTTTAGACCGAATATTTTTCCCAGCCTGCCGGATGAGTAACTACCCCTGAAACGATCAGTTGCAGTACGGATCGTTTGCCCATTCTTCGTATTTCTTCTTCTCCGGTCTCCCCCGGTGTGAACGTGGCTGAGACTGACGGGTCGCCGTCTCTTCCTCGGTGTCTGCATCGTCGAGGCCGGGTGTTTTTGTCTCTATCGCTTCCGCCGGTGCTGACTGCTGGTTTTCGGGAGAACGCTGGCGCTGATCGCGGTATTGCCGGTGCTGGGGCCTGCCGTGATGCCGCTGGGCATCTCTTCGGGGTTGTTGCTGTGGTTGGGATTGGGGTTGTTGCTGGGGTTCGTCGGTCATAATATCCTGACAGATCATTCGGGATGGGATCACAAATATCTTGTCCTGATCACAACAAGGATATTTTCGGGACTGGACTGGCTGCAGTTCCATTCCACAATTTTCTCATCGAAAAATGAACACCTATATACATCGGCGATCAATTTTGTAGATAACCAACTAGCGACCCGCTCCATGTCCAACGTCAGCACACTCCTCGATGCAAAAAGCGTTCCTTCCGCAAAAGCCGCCCTTATTTGCCCCACGCGGAACGAGACTTACAGCTACGGGAAACTCCGCGAAGAGATGAACCGGATTGGTCTCGGCCTCGTATCGCTCGGAGTGAGGAAAGGAGACCGGGTCTGTATTTATCTCGACAGCTCGCCCGAATACCTTATCAGCTATTTTGCCATCTGGCGCATCGGGGCAGTGGCAGTACCGACCAACATCGTCTACCGGGGAGAAGAGCTTCTTCACGCGATCAACGACGCGGGTGCCTGCGCGGTTATAACTGACGGAGCAGGAGTAAAAGTTGTCGATGGTATACGGTGTCATGCTCCGGGACTCTCCCATATAGTATGCGTCGGCGGATCGGGCAGGAATTCGGTCGCATGGGATTCATTTCCCAATGCTCCTGAAACGATGCGGGCAGCGAACTGCTCAATAGACGATCTCTGCCACATCCAGTACACCGCGGGGACAACCGGAAAGCCTAAGGGTGCGATGCTCACCCANNCTCCGCCCTGTCGATGTCTATCTCGGTATCTACCCGATGGGGCATGTGGGGCTCTCATGGGGGCTCTCGGTGCTCCGTGCAGGAGGTACCTACGTGATGATGGAACGGTTCGACCTCGATCACTATCTCTCCCTAGCCGAAGAGTACAAGGTCACGGTCCTTGCCGGGATGCCCCCGGTTATCCATACGCTCAACACCAGCCCGCCCGGCAGCGAACGATCGCTTGCGACTGCCCGTGTTATCATATCTGGGGGCGGACAGCTCCTGCCGGTTGTCTGGGAAGCGTTCGATTCCCGGTTCCACATCCCGGTCGCAAATTCGTACGGATTGTCGGAAACAATCGTTATCGGTTCGGGCACTACCACGCTGCCGGAGTACCCCCATCTCACGAAAGGCTACCAGAGTGTGGGTGTGTCGGTAGGCTACTCCGAAGTAAAAATCGTTGACACGGAGGATCCTGATCATGAGCTTGCAGTCGGGGAGGCCGGGGAAATCGCCCTTCGCGGGCCGGCTATCGCAAAAGGGTACTGGAACATGCCTGAGGCGACTGCAGCGGTATTCCTGCACGACGGCTGGTTCCTGACGGGAGATGTGGGCAATATCGACGCGGACGGCATCCTCTGTATCACCGACCGGAAAAAGGATATGATCATCATGTCGGGCTGGAAAATATATCCGACGGAAGTCGAGAACGTGATCATTCAGCATCCCGCTGTCACCGACGTCGCGGTCTTTGGGGTTCCCGATGAAAGGAAGGGCGAAGTTCCGGTCGCTGCAGTCGTTCTCGGACCCGGAACCAGTCTGACCGAAGGCCAGCTTGAGGCATACTGCCGGGATCACCTGGCCGGCTACAAGATCCCGAGAAAACTAGTAATCGTTGACGCTCTTCCCCGGGTGCATGGCTGGAAACTGCTGAGAAGAGAACTCCGGCAAAAGTTTGGCGGATCGTGCCCGTAATTGAATAAAAGCGGAAAATTCTGCGACAAACGTCTGTGGGGATTACACAAAGTATTTTATGTGTTATTAAATAATATTAGCCGTAGTATCGCCAATGGACACCAAGAGCCGCATCCAGGATATAGCTGTAGCCGGGAAATCGAAGAAACGATCGACCGGTATCGTGGGNNGGGTTTACTGAGGGAACCTTGGTCATGCTCTATGGCACCCCCCTGTCCGGAATCGACCTTGCTGCCAACCAGTTCTGGAAAGTGGAAGGGGAAGACGGAACGTACCTGATCAACGACGGTGATGTTGATGTGGGGATGGTGGATGCAACCGAAATGCACCCGGAAATATATCTCACCCAGATGGCGGGCCGGAGGATTGTTGTCGATTCGCTCTCCACCATCATTGTCAAGTACGGGATCGAAGTTGCATTAAAGTTCCTGAAGCTCGCCCGGGAAGAGGTAAAAAACCGGGGTGCAAATCTGGTGTTCATCGTTTACACGGGTATCCATTCGCCTATGGAGATGACGAGGATCATGAAGGCGGCCGATGTCGTCATCGAGTTTAAAAGCGATACCCACCAAGCCGAGATCGAGCGGACCCTCGCCGTCCAGAAGATCAAGGACGCTGCTGCACCGCAAAGGCTCCTTCCGTTCATCATCACCGAAAAAGGGATCGAGGCATCGACAACATCGAGAGTTGTTTAAAAAGAGTATTTTAGAGTGCGTTCCTGACTTCCCGTGCCGCCTCGGCCATGTTCTTCAGCTTGGCAAAGGCTGTTTCCCGGGTCCGCATCCTCATCCCGCAATCGGGATCGACAAGCATTGACCGGGGACCAAAGACCTCCACACCCCGTCCGATCCGTTTTTTAATCTCTTCGACACTCTCGATCGTTTCCGAGCTTGAATCCACGCAGCCGTACCCGATCATCCTCCCCGCTAGGTCCCGTGACCCGAAAAGGTCGAGGTTGCCGGGATTTTTCGAGAACTCGAAATCGAGGACGTTGACATCGATTTTCAGGATTTCGTCGATAACACTTTCGAGGTTCCCGCAGACGTGCATGCAGGTGGGAATGCGGAGCTGGCCGGTGATCAGTTCGATCGCCTGTTTGCCCACCGACAGATCGGCCACTCCTGTGGAAAACATCGGCTCGTCTATCTGGAGGAGCGTAATGCCGGCGGCTTCAAGGCTCCGTGCCTCGACAGCGAGGGCACCGGCAAGATCGATTGCGAGTTCTTCCTTGTTCCGGTACATCGGCGTCGCAAGATGAAGCCCGTGGGCGAGGGTTGCTGGACCGGTAATAATCCCGTTCACCTTTGGGGCTTTTCCTATCGCATACTTTGTGTCACCCGTGGTGATCGGGCCTGATGCCGGCTGTACCTTGCCGATCACATCCTGTCCCTTGATACCGGCGAGGTGGGAAGAGAACGCCTGGATCATGTCCCCCCGCACCTGTCCGTCCGAGATGATATCGACACCGGCGAGGATCTGGTCGGAAACCGCGGTCTCGACAGCGGAATGCAGCGGGTCAAGGAGGCTGCGTAATCCCCCGCCTTTCACCACGGGGTAACTCCCGACGACTGTGGTAGCGAGCACTTTGTTAATGAAATATCCTTTTGCCATACGATAACCGGAATATTTGATTGTAACCCGGTTGACCCGGGCAATAAAAATAGTATGGGTTTATGGGACCAGCCGGTGCATGTCCCTCGGGAAGAGAACCGCTTCACGGACGTTTGAAAGCCCAAGCATCGTCATGATCAGGCGGTCAGCCCCTAGCCCCCAGCCGGCATGGGGAGGCATCCCGAACCG
>PNBP01000007.1 GCA_003136075.1 Methanoregula sp.
GGTCAGCTGTTTGAGATATGCACCCTTCCCGATCATGGTTTTGTCAGATATTCTCCGGCCTGATGTTAAGGGGTTTGGTGCGGGGGGAGAAAGTGTTCACGGTTGAGGTAACCGGTTTCCTCGGAATACCGTGACAGTTCCCGTTTTCCGGTTTTAAAAACCCGTTTGCCCATTGCAGAACGACTACGGATTCACTTCTAAAGNNTCAAACCTCCTCTGTCCGCTTCCCTTCTCGACCTGCGGTTCCGGTGAGGATCCTTTTCATGCTCTCTCGAGGTCATCAGACGGTTTTTTACCCGGGTCATATAAAATTTGAGCAAGACTGACGGGTTTGCACATTGCGATTCCGGGTCATCAGCTGTTGATGTCATTTGAACCCCACTTAATGTAATGTTTACATTACATTTTGTACTATAAACTTTCTTTGGCCCTGCATCTTGCCTGTTCTGTCGTTCTTGCTTTGTGATGGCAACAGATCCAGAGGATGCGTATCGTAAAATTGACCCGGGGCCGGCAGGTTATAAAATTCCAATAATGCAGAATATCAGGTTATCAGAAAAAAGAGATCGTTTTTGAAGCGATGTGATGAAAAACATCACCACACTGAATCCGGCGAAATAGACCTGTAATGCCAGGCCGGTAACGATAAAAAATTATTACAGCCCGAAGTGTTCGAGCACCAGCAGGAAGGCAAGCATCGCCACTTCCATGATGACGATGGTCACCCACAGGTTCAGCTTCAGGAACTCCGGGACGGTCACGACCGGTAACGGCCATTTCATGAGAATTGTTTTGAGGGAAGGATACAGCTCTGCAAAGATCCCGGCGCCGATGAGCAACCCGACCATCCCGCCGAAGAGGGCATCGAGCGCACCGGTACCGACGGCTCCTGCAACCGTTCCCGGGCAGTATCCGAGCAGGGCGAATCCTACACCAAAGATCAGGCCCCCGATCACGTTCGACCCGATCGTTCCCTCAGCGGCGTGCGACTCCACGTACCCGAAATGCTTCAGGAGGTGGAACCCGATCATCCCGACCATAACTGCCGAGAGCATCACCTTCAGCACCGTGAAATTGGTGAGGAGGAGCTGCCCTTCGATGATATTGAAATCGGTGACACCGCCTTTCTGCAGCAGGAACCCGAATGCTATCCCGAAGAGTAGGCCGAGAATGATCTGCGCACGGCTGTTTTTGTGAAGGTTAGTAAGGAGTGGCATGCCTTCACGCTCCTATTACCCTGAAGAGCAGCATCGCAACCCCGATTCCCCCGATAAAGAAGCATGCAGCAGTGATCATAGATGCAAGCGAGAGCTGGATCGAACCGTTGATCCCGTGACCGCTCGTGCATCCCCCTGCCCACCGGGAACCCAGACCGAGGAGAATGCCCCAGATGAGTGCAACAATGATCCGAAGTACTGGACTATATCCGAATGCCTGTCCCCACAGCGTCGGGACCCAGAGGATATGGAACTGCCCGGAGAGCATCACCGAGAGAAACGCCCCGATAATGATTCCCGGAATGATCATAAACGGCCAATCGATTTTTGGGACGATCTCCCGGTAGTACTCGGTCCTCATGACCCGGTCGGGGTTGAACGTCCGGCCGATCAGCCCACGGGCCTTGACAAACGCAGTAGAGCACCCGATCGGGCGGTTCGAGAGCAGGAAAGCAAAGCAGCTGAGGATACCGATCCCTGCCCCTGCAATGTAGGGCGACCACGTGCCCATCGTGAGAAATTCCAGCATAGTGACTCCCCTCCGGCAATGGAGAGATATAGTGATCCAGATACCGGGCGGGAATAAATAGGTACTGCAGACGTGCCGGACGTCACAACTGTGAAGTGAACACTTTTGATCGGACTCCTCCGGGTTACAGAAACGCATTTATAATCCGTGAGGTATATTCCGTGCATCATTCAGAGGAGAAGACACCATGTTCAAGAAGACAGAGGATATGNNAATTTACGTTGAGGCCCGTGACCAGAAGTCGTACTGGGAGGTCACTGCCAAGATGCCCAAAAAAATTAACAGCCTCCACCGGCTTCACCGGACAAAACAATATGTCTCCGGCAGGGATCAGGAAGGGAACGTCCTCATCCTCCAGAACCCCGAGGTATACGAGAGTTATACCGTCGAACAGTGGGGTGCCATTCCTACGTTTGACGATTTCGTCGCCAAGGTATTGTCCGCACTCAAGCAGGACGTCGTCGAATACGAATCTGACTGCAAAACGTGCGACGAGAAATAATCGCTTACAATCGCTTGCGAAGCGGTCTTAATGTTGGGGATATTTTTTAGCCTCCCCTCAACCTGACCGTCGATGACGTGTCTGGTAGCTGACAAAGTCCCGGTCATCATTTCCGGATTTTGTCCGGATCCGGATGGTTGACCGGAATCTTTCCGGGAAACGTCGGGAAGCTTGCGACCGCGATAGACTGGCATCCAACCACAAAGCATACATTCATCGTATCAGGCGCCTTTCATATACACTGAAAAGAGGAGTTGTTGTAATTCGGGATAATGGTAAAAAGGCCAACGATGATGTTGATCTTAACGCAGTAAATCCGGACGGCACGCCGACTGTTCGCGTCCGTCTGCCCAAGAAATGGGCTAATGAACAGTTTGCATTTGCCGACCTNNTCATGATGGCGTCACCCGGATGGGCAGGATCAAAGGAAAGATCAAGAAGCGGGTCTGGATCCGCGAAGGCGACATCCTGATCGTATGTCCCTGGTCGTTCCAGGACGAAAAGTGCGATATCATCTACCGGTACCTTCCCCCGCAGGCCGACTGGCTGCGCAAGAACAGGTATCTCTGATTCTTTTTTAATAATCCAATAATTTTTTCAAAATCTGAGTACCGCTATCGGGAATCAGAAAACCGGGTTTTGTATACATCTCTTTATGTTGTTCTGCGCCAAATGTACATTCATCTTATGCAGCACACAGAGAAAAACATTAAATTAATTCGTGACAAGTTGAGCAGGATCGGTATTGGCGAGAAGAAGCT
>PNBP01000179.1 GCA_003136075.1 Methanoregula sp.
CACGCCCCGCATGCGGGGCGTGTTTCTTGATTTTGCCGACCTCGGCGAGGTTGTCGTAGGTGACCAGTGGCTTGTATTGGTCGAGTTGTTCGAGCGTGCGGTTATCCTTGACCGGATTGGCGTAGATGATCTTGTCCCAGATCCAGTCCTGCCGTTCCCGTGCGGGCATGTCACGGATGAATTCATACACGATCATGAATTCAGGCATGGATGCCACATCAAAACTTGAACCCATGTCAAACAGCGTCTTTACAATCTCCGGGTTGGAATTCGCTTTGACCGCAAAATAGACCTGGATGTCAGGCAGGTGCTTTTTGAACTCCCGGTAATTGTTCCGGATCTTTTCATGGTCGATCACAAAAAGGGGAGTCCCATGTTCGTGCGCAAGATCCTGAAGCAGTTCCTTTGTTGTTTTGCCGATATGGTGAACCATACCCTCCTCTTTTTTTGGTTTTGTAGCCTTTTTCACGTGTGCTCCCACCTTTACCAGTACATGTTTGAATCATTGGACAAATAAGAAGTTTTTGAATTGCCAGACATCTTCCCGGTCATAATTATTGAGCGGATTTTCTTTAAAATATACGGCCCGGTCTTTTAGCGGTGTCCAGTCAGAGGGTCCGGACCAGAATTCACCAAGGTAGGGTTTTGCAATAGATAAGACAAACTCGTGGGGCAGATCGTCAGGGAGACAGAAGCCTTTGCGCGGGTTGTCAATCATCCACATCACCGCAGACACGATCCCCAGCGCCACCTGGATTGTGGTCGCATTCTGCCCGTCGGCAAGTTTGCGGGCCTCATCTATCGAAAGCATGCTGCCCGTCCACCAGGATTTATACGGGTGACCCATCAAAAGGGCCCCAAGAATATCTGACCCGGACATGATCTCCCGGTCGTTCATAATCCGGAGCTTGGGCTGCAGCTCGTAGTTCCTGCCCCGCAGCTCATGGAGTGAGGCGATCGTCGCGTCACAGGGCATGTACGCATAGTGAACGGTCGGCCGGTAGATTGCTTTGCCATCTTTCCAGACCGTCCAGCGATCGGAGATGCCATACGCCTCCCCGTGCCGGATGACCATGCCCACGATCTCCTGGTGAGGAAGCCAGGACCGGACCCAGGTATTGATGCCCATTTTCGCAAGCATGATCCCGTTCTTTGGCCCTGCCGGGGGCACATGGGCAAACTCGGGCATCTCTTTTTCATGCGTCCCCCACCCGATCTCGGCCGGGGCGGTGCCTTCCTCATGCAGGCCTTCAATACACCAGGTCCCGACAAACTCGTCGACCTCTTTTGGGGAGCGGGAGATCTGGGTGTCCCGTTCAGAGCAGTGGATCACCTTGATGCCGGTCTCCATTGCCAGATCCGCATAGTCTTTCTTGCGGATCAGATCTTTTATCAGTTGCGGGTCGGGTGCGATGTCATCGGAGATCATCTGGTGGGCGATATCAAAAAGGCCCTGCCGGGCAAAGTGCGAGATCAGCCCGGGATTTGCCCCATGATCGACAACACAGGTTGCATCACTGTGCCAGTCTCGGGTAAGCTCAGCGAGCCGCATCTGCCGGTAGTAGAGCGATTTCTCGTACGGGCTTGCAGTGAACCGCTTCCGTTCCGGGTCCCAGATCTCCACCGATGTGTTCACGTACAGGACATTATGGTCATGGCACCACTGCAGGATGTCGCAGCAATCGATGTTCCATGCCAGATCGATAACAAGCCCGCCGTTTGGGAGATATTCTGACAGGATACGGTCAAGAGTTTTCGGGGTGACTTTGCGCCGGAAGAACCGGAGACCCCGGGTTGTCCATGCTTTAAGGTCCTGCGCCTTGTTTTTAAAATCGATGATCGTGATGTTTTCCAACGGGATATTGACATGCCGGAGTAAGATGGGGAGTGTGCACTTGGACACGGCACCATACCCGATAATCAAGACATTGTTTTTGAATTCCAGCCCCATTATTCTGACTATACGCGTTTATTCAAGATGTTCGTTTCCCTTCAGGCAGGTATGGTGAGCCTGAACATGCAGTCTGCCACTGGGAAAACCTGTTGGGTTAAAAAGTCGGGTCGTGGTATCGCCGCATTCATGGAATGTGAAAAAATCCTGAATGGTTTAGTTACCGGGAATAATTTGTGATCACCAGTTCGTTGATCTCCCCGCGCCGGGCGCCATTGCTGTTGATCATGCGCCGGGCAGGGATCCGTTCGATGGTATAGCCAGCATAAAGATCGTCAAAGAAGCTATCGGACGGGTCGATATTTTTTGGGTCGGAATTGCTGAGCATGAGTTTTGCACCGAGCGAGTCAAGTTCCCGGTAAAATATTGCCAGCCGTGCCTGGTCCGCATCAGAAAAACCAGATTTTCCATACGAGGTAAATGATGACGTGTGGTTCAGCGGGCGGTACGGGGGATCAAGATAGACAAACGTGTGTTCATCTATCGCATCCCGGCACATTGTGAAATCCCCGTGCAGGATCCGGGTATTTTTAAGGATTGCCGCGACGTTGTTAAGGTTGTCTTTGTTTAAAATATCAGGATTTTTGTATCTGCCGAATGGCACATTGAATTCTCCCTTCCGGTTGACCCGGAACAACCCGTTAAAGCAGGTGCGGTTCAGAAAAATAATCTGTGCCGCCCTCTCCACCCAGGAGGGCTGGAAGGTGTCAATGGATATGCCCGGTAAATCCCGGTTGAATGCAGCCCGGGTTTCATAATACAGGTTTTCCTGTCCGCGCTCGTTATTTTCCTGATACACAGATTGAAAGGAAGCAAGCTCTTCGGCAAGTTCATTTACCGATTCCCGTATCACCCGGTAGACAATGATAAGTTCCTGGTTTGCGTCGCAGATCGTGCACTGCTTAAAGGAGTAGCGCTCGGCAAGAAAGAAGAAGAATGCCCCCCCGCCAATGAAGGGTTCGACATACGTTGTGATGTGCCCGGTTTTGAGCCCGGGCGGCAGGCGTTTACAAAACTCATTGAGTAATTGTGTTTTTCCACCGGCCCATTTGAGGAATGGTCGCACGGAAAGGACACGTTTTTGTTGTTGTGTCATGGAAAGAGGAACACCATCAAGTCTGGTTTTCTAGTAAACGATCTTGTCGTTTGCACATTAGAGGGTTTTCAAAGGGAATGTGAAATAAAAATTTACAAGAATCAAAAACCCTGATATGAAATCAGCAGATTCTATATCAAAACGATGAAATTTTTTTGTTAGATTCAGCTTTGTTAAAATCCTATAGATAATCATGCGGTTGCGTCTCGGCCACTTGGGCATCACCCCATTATTTATAATAATCATCAGAAAGTTGGGCTCTGTAGAAATCCTCAAATTAAATTGCCATAACGCTCCTCGAGGGCTCCGGCAATCCTTGCCTTCGCCCCCGCCGCTGTGGCACCCCC
>PNBP01000091.1:0-5166 GCA_003136075.1 Methanoregula sp.
CAAAAGATCCGGCAGCCCGATCAACAAGCGAAGTACTGTTCTGTTACCCCGGGCTCCATGCGCTCTGGTTTCACCGCAGGGCTCACTGGCTCTGGATTCATACGTTCAGGTTCTCAGCCCGGTTTATATCGCATATCAGAAGGTTTCTGACCGGGATCGAGATCCATCCCGGGGCAATCATCGGGCGAAGTGTCGTTATTGACCATGGCATGGGAGTCGTGATCGGGGAGACTGCCGAGGTCGGCAACGATGTTCTCATCTACATGGGCGTCGTCCTTGGAGGCACGGCGCTTGAAAATGTCAAACGCCACCCTACCGTTGAAGATAATGTAATCATCGGATCGGGTGCGATCGTCCTTGGGCCCATCCGGATCGGTAAAGGTGCAAAAATCGGGGCTGGATCAGTGGTGGTCAGATCCGTTCCTCCGGGTGCAACCCTGGTCGGGGTGCCGGGAAGAATTGCCGGGCCTGAATGCAGTACGCCACCTAATCAGATACCGGAGAGTATGCCGGACCCGATGCTCCGCGTAGTAAGCCGCCTTCTTGACCGGCAGAACCAGCTTGAGGATAGGCTCCACCGGATGGAGCATGTCCTCCCTTCACCCGAGGACGGCTCATTGCAATCCGAACATGTCTGCGAAGACCAGATCCGTGAGGTCTTAAAAGAGGTGATCGATCCCGAAGTGGGCATCGATATTGTTGATCTCGGACTCATCAAGGAGATCCGCGTCCACGGACCAGTTGCAGAGATCGACATGATCCTGACAAGCAAAGCCTGCCCGCTGGTCGATCACCTCTCCGAACAGGTGCGACGCAAGACACTCGGAGTATGCGGTATAACTAGTGTCGTGCTCAACGTTCTTGACGAGCCCTGGAACTGGGACCGGTTTGTCAAACAACGAGGAACGCTAAAAGAGATATAAGGTGGAGGAATGGGTTCACAAAACCTGTGATCATTTCTCAACGCCATTTTCGACTGTTTTTGCCATTAAATTCAGGCATCATTTTTGATGAAGTTTTGTTAGTCCCAATATATTCCCGGCATATACCATCCATGGTTGTGACAAAATTCACAATTGTGAATATATTTATTATTCCTGACTGCCAATAGGATATGATACATTCAACCGTGATGAACCGGGCATATCCCTACAAGGATCTAAAAACGAGTTCTTCCGGTAAAGAATGGGGGAGCAGCAATGGATCTTACCAAACTCATGCATGGCACCGAACTCCTCAAACGGGGTTTTGCGTCCATGCAGAAAGGCGGCGTCATCATGGTGTCGTGAATGCGGAGCAGGCGAAAATCGCGGAGGAGGCCGGGGCGGTGGCAGTGATGTCGCTGGAGCGTGTACCGTCAGATATCCGAAAAGCAGGGGGTGTCGCACGCATGGCTGACCCAGAGAGGGTAATGGAGATCATGGAGGCGGTCTCGATCCCGGTAATGGGCAAGGTACGAATCGGTCATTTTGTCGAGGCACAGGTGCTCGAGGTCCTTGGCGTGGACATGATCGATGAGAGCGAAGTGCTGACTCCCGCGGATGAGGAATTCCACATCGAGAAGACGAAGTTTGCCGTGCCGTTCGTCTGCGGTGCCCGGAACCTTGGCGAAGCGCTCCGCCGGATCAACGAAGGCGCTGCCATGATCCGGACAAAAGGTGAAGCAGGTACGGGTAATGTAGTGGAAGCGGTCCGTCACATGCGGGCAATCCAAGGTGGTATCCGGTCCCTTCGCGGCCTTGAAAAAGCAGAACTCATTGCGTATGCCCGCGTTATCGAGGCTCCTGCGGAGCTGGTCATTGAAACAGCACAGATGGGCAGGCTCCCCGTGGTCAATTTCTCCGCAGGCGGTATTGCGACACCAGCAGATGCGGCACTCATGATGCAGCTGGGGGCTGAGGGGGTCTTTGTCGGTTCCGGGATCTTCAAATCCCAGAACCCGAAGAAGCGGGCAAAGGCAATTGTGGAATCGGTCAACCATTACACGGATGCCACCGTTATTGCCGGTGCAAGCAGGAGTCTTGGCGAAGCGATGCCAGGGCTCGATGTACACCTGCTCACCAAAGAAGAGATACTGGCGACACGCGGAAGGTAAACGAGAGGTTCCGGGTAGGTTTATTTTTTTGAAACAAATGGGGAGCATCACAAACAAATTTTTAGTAACATATCTTACTCACATGAAACAGTGAAGAACCTCATATACCCTGTTTATCTAAGCTTAATCACGAGAATTAAATGATCCGGGAATAACTAATGTAACAAACGGTGTGAGGGCAATAGATGAATTTTCTTTATCTGGATGAATTGTACAAAAAACCCTACCTCATCCCCTCCCTTATTCTCTTCAGTGCCGTTATCACCATTTTGGTTAATATTTATGGCATTTCCATCGGGATTACAAACGTCCTCCCGCATCTTTTCTACATACCAATTATTCTCGCTGCATATTATTATCCCCGCCACGGTGTTCCCATTGCGGTAACATTATCTACGATCTATTGTGGTGTTGTTTTTTTTACCGGGAATCCATCACCGGACATTGTCATTTCAGCAGCTGCAAGGGCAATTGTTTTTATTTTCATTGCCGGTGTTGTTTCCTACCTGAGCGCAAGAATGCACCATGACGCCCGGATGTGCCGCCGGCTGGTCTCAGTTGTCTCCTCCTCAAACGATGCAATCATTGGTCTGAACCTAGATGGGACGATTACCGACTGGAATGATGCGGCTGCAGATCTTTATGGGTACACCGAAATGGAAATGGCGGGAAAACCGATCTCCCGGTTATCATCGCCCTCACGGGCAAATGAAATGCCCCGGCTTCTTGATAAGATTCGCGAAGATCAGGTTTTCGAACGGTATGAAACCGAGCGGGTAACAAAAGAGGGAAATACAATCCAGGTCTCCCTTTCAATTTCTCCCATTAAAAACAGTCAGAACGAGATCATCGGCGCTTCATCCATCGGTCATGACATCACGGAAAAAAGACGTACAGAGCGTGCATTGCAGGAAAGTGAAGCAAAGTACCGGGCGATTGTAGAAACCTCACCCAATATCATCTGGGAAACAGACTCTGACGGAAAATTTGTTTATATCAGTCCACAAAGTGAGATACTCCTTGGGTATACACAAAAAGAACTGGAAACAAAATCATTCATGGAGTTAACCACACCGGAAAGACGTGACGCGTTTCGACAGTCGTTCATGGAACATGCACAGGATTCCGCGGTGCACCTTGTTGAAGTGGAAACATCACATCACCTGACCCATGAACAGATCATTCTTGAAATATATTCAAAGCCGGTATTCGGGGAGACCCAAAAACTCCTTGGTTTCAGGGGTATGGCTATCGATGTCACCCAGATTAAAAAGACACAAAAGGAACTTGCTGAGCATGAACGGTTCCTCCAGCGATTGATCGAGACCATCTCAAACCCGATCTTTTACAAGGACCAGAATGGGAGATATACCGGGTGCAACACCGCTTTCCTTGAGTACATCGGACTTCCCCGGGAGAAGGTGATCGGCAAATCCGTGTACGATATTTCCCCAAAAGAGCTTGCAGATATCTATTCTGCAAAAGACCGGGAACTTTTCACATCTCCCGGTATCCAGAATTATGAAGCCAAAGTCCGGTATGCAGACGGGACACTCCGTGATGTGATCTTTAATAAAACAACCCTCACCGACAGCGAGGGCCATCTCGAGGGACTGGTGGGGGTTATTATTGATATCACCGACCGTAAAAAGATGGAGGGGGCAATCCGTGTCGCAAATGAAAAACTCAATATGCTCGCGTCGATTACCCGTCACGATATCTTAAACAAACTTACCGGCCTGAGAGTCTACCTGGATCTTTCAAGAGAGTTGTCAAAGGACCCGGAACTGCTATCATTCATTATCAAGGAAGAAGAAGCGGCAGAAGCAATCGAACGGCAGATCGAGTTTACCCGGTTCTACCAGGATATCGGTGTCACGGAACCGGGATGGGTAGACGTAGAAAAAGCCGTGCATCAACAGGCATCCCAGTTGCTGCTGGGTACCACCATGACGCTTGGCGTCACATTTTCGGGATTTGAACTATTTGCAGACCCGTTGATCGAGAAAGTGTTTTACAACCTTATCGAGAACTCCCTGCGACACGGCGGAAATGTGACACAGATCGGGTTTTTGATCACTGAATCGGGTAAGGATATGAAACTGGTATACCATGATAATGGTGTTGGTATCCCAGAGGAAGACAAGACAAAACTGTTCAGGAAAGGATTTGGCAAACATACGGGACTGGGGTTGTTTTTATCACGGGAAATCCTTGCGATAACCGGCCTGACCATTACCGAGAACGGTGAGCCGGGCAAAGGAGTCCGGTTCGAGATCCTGATCCCTGCCGACCGGTACCGTTTCCATCACAGCACCTGATGCCCCAGTACTGGGGTAACCATCGCAGACCATCGGGTTGTCTCACGGAACAAATCTATAAACAACAACCAAGTTAACATCATCATATACCCGATATCGGATAACAAAAAATTGTTTACATTCAAGAGGAGCACCCGGCAAAATGACCCTGAGCCGCATACATGAGCAGAATGTTCTTGCCCGCCAGAAAAGTGAGATCACCGAACACCATATTTATACCGAAATTGCCGCTGCCACCAGCGATGAACACAACCGTGACGTATTACTGCATATCGCACAAGAAGAGCTTGGCCATTACGAGATATGGAAAAGATATACACACCAGGATGTTGCACCGGACCGGTTCAGGATCGCCTATTATTGCGGTATCGCCCGTGTGCTCGGGCTGACCTTTGCGATCAAGCTGATGGAGGGCGTTGAAAGCCGCGCCCAGAAAAGCGATGCCGGACTCATCGCAGCAATCCCGGAAATGCCGGCGATGCTCGCCCATGAAGAGGCGCATGAAAAAGAACTTATTGACATGATCGACGAGGAGCGGCTGAGGTATGTCGGCTCGGTCGTTNNCCATGGCTGCTTCCGAATACCTTTCGCAGCAATCAGAGACAATAAACGGGACTAATCCGATCAAAGCATCCATTTACACCGGCCTGACCTATATCGCCACTGTTGCGTTGCTTATCCTCCCGTTCCTGCTGCTCAAGAGTCCCTATACAGCGCTATTGTTCACCCTTGCCGGGGCAGTTGTGGTGA
>PNBP01000091.1:5192-20665 GCA_003136075.1 Methanoregula sp.
CCTCAGGGCCTCTCCGAGGCACAGCGGGACAAAGAGGTTTTTAGAATTATTTTTAGGCCTCATCCGCCGCGGGGGCGTCCTTTCGGGGCGGCGGCATTCATCGTATTTTGGTGTTGAGGACACCAATTACCATAGTCATAATCTACTCAATTCATGCGTTATCCATAAGAAAACAACGATGCGCCTTTTTTGGAGGTGGGACAAGTCTTCAAGATATAATGTTTAAAACAAGATTTTTTTTTGTTTTCATGAACACAGGTCATTTAAAAAAACCAATCAACCGTCTAAAAGAGTTTCAGGTGAAATGATTGCGGACACGACACTTACCGGGATTTTCCCGATCCATGCGCATGCTCGCCCGTCACCCATCGCCCACCGTCTTTGGTCAGCTCCTTTTTCCAGATAGGGACGCCGGCTTTGATGGCTTCGATGATGAAACGGGAGCCGGCATACGCTTCTGCCCGGTGCCCGGCACTGACCACGATGATGAGGATATTTTCCCCCACAGAAAGACGCCCTATCCGGTGGATGATATCGACAGAAAGGAGCTTGTGGAGACTTTTTGCTTCACCCGCGATCTTCTCGAGCTCTTTTACGGCAACTTCCTCGTAGGCTTCCAGTTCCATTTCAGTGATATCATCGTCCCGGACAACACCATCGAACACGACCACCGCCCCGGTGCCCCGCTGCTTTGCCGCGTTGATCAGCTGCCCGATGTCAACATCTTTGGTCTGGATTGCGATCATGACCGACACATCCCCTGTACTTCAGCCCCCCGCAACCGGCGGGAATACGGCAATCTCATCACCATCGGCAACTGGTGTTGTTGCCGCATCAGCACAATCGATCCGCCTGCCGTTCTGCATCAGGACCACAAACTCCCGAAAGGATCCATTCTCATCAAAGATAGCGGCATACCCTTCCGTGTTCTTCCCGGCAATGCGTTTGATGAGATCGATAAAACTGGTGCCGTTCTGGACGTCAGTAACAATATCTGTCCCGAACAGTTCACGGAACCGTGCAAAAAACCGGACTTTCACCGTCATTTTTTCTTCCCTTTAATATCTTTTTTTGTTCCCGCAGGAACTGTTTTCGTTGAATTCTTCTTACCGCACGAAACGCACGCAGGATTTCTTACAACCGCAATCTCTTCCGCATGTGCCTGCATCCCATCCCAGATCAGGAGCCGGTTCGCGAGAAGTTCGCCGCTCCCCAAAAGGTACTTCAGCACCTCGGTTGCCTGGATCATCCCGATAAAACCCGGGGTAACGCCGACTACAGGAAATACTTCTTTTGGCGGAGGATTGGGGAAGATGCAGCGGAGGCACGCGGTTTTTCCGGGGACAATCGTGGTTACCTGCCCATAGAACCCCCGGATCGCGCCGTGGAAGAGCGGGATATTTTTCTGGATCGCGATATCGTTGAGCAGGTAACGGGTTGGATAGTTATCCATCGCATCGATAATACCGTCCGCCCGGCCAACGAGTTTTGCCCCATTTGATTCCTCAATCGTTGTATCGATTACCTTGATCGTAATATCCGGGTTGATCTCCCGCAGTTTTTCCTCGGCAGAATCGGTCTTCTTCCTGCCGATATCCCGATCATAGTGCAGGATCTGCCGGTTCAGGTTGGACTGGTCCACGACATCTTTATCGACAACCGTGAGCGTCCCAATCCCGGCAACCGCAAGATAGATCGAGATCGGTGAGCCAAGACCGCCGGCCCCGGCTATGAGGATATGGGCTTTTTTGAGACGTTCCTGCCCTTCGTCACCAAAGAGCATCATCTGTCGCTTGTACCGTTCGCGTTCGCGTTCTGAAAACATTCATTCACCTGGAGTTTTCGTACCGGATCAGAACCGGTAATGCACTATTCCTACTGCTGACACTCAAGTTCTTCACCGTGATCGTGAGCATGTGAAGATGTTTCCTGCCACGGCTCGAGTCCGTGCTTAACGCGATAATCGTTGATTGCCTTGTGGATACCCTCTTCTGCGAGGATAGAGCAGTGCATCTTGATGGGAGGCAGGCCGTCAAGTGCCTCAGCAACCGCCTTGTTGGAGAGTTGCCATGCATCTTCAAGGGTCTTTCCCCGGACAAGTTCTGTTGCCATGCTGCTCGATGCGATCGCCGCACCACACCCGAAGGTCTTGAACTTTNNGAGCAGCCACGCATCTTCCAGCGTCTTTCCCCGGACAAGTTCCGTTGCCATCGAACTCGATGCGATTGCTGCCCCGCACCCGAAGGTCTTGAACTTTGCATCAGTGACAATGTTGTTCTCGATTTTTAAAAAGATCTTCATGATGTCGCCGCAGACCGGGTTCCCGACCTCGCCAACACCGTCCGGGTTCTCTATCTCACCCACGTTGCGGGGGTTCTTGAAATGGTCCATCACGGTTTCGCTATACATTGCAACCTCCATTTTTTTTGGAGTTCTGGTATAAGGGAGACATGTCCCGCAGACGGGATACAACTTTTGGCAATACCTCAAGCACAAAGTCGACGTCCTTGTCGGTATTGGCATCACCAAGCGTCAGCCGCAGGGAACCGTGCGACACTTCCACAGGTAAACCGGTGGCAAGCAGCACGTGCGATGGTTCAAGAGATCCTGAGGTACAGGCACTGCCGGTGGATGCGCAGATCCCTTCATCGTCAAGCCAGAGCAGCATGGACTCCCCTTCGATAAATTCGAAGCTGATATTGAAACNNGCCGTTGAGACGGGTATTGGGGATCGTCTCAAGAACACCTTTGATCAGCCGGTCCCGCATCGCTCGGATCCGGGTATTGTGCCCGTCAATATCGGCCGTCGCAAGCTCGATCGCTTTTCCCAGTCCAACAATACCAGCGATATTTTCCGTGCCCGCACGCCGCTTCCGCTCCTGCCCGCCGCCATGGATCAGGTTCTCGATCCGCACGCCCTTTTTGATATAGAGCGCCCCGACACCTTTGGGGCCATAGAACTTGTGGGCGGAGAGCGAGAGCAGGTCGATATTCTGCTCGTTTACATTGATCTTCACGTTCCCGATTGCCTGTACCGCGTCCGTGTGGAAGTAGACCTTGTGTTTGCGGGCAATCGCACCGAGTTCAGCGATTGGTTCGATGGTCCCTATCTCGTTGTTCGCATACATGATCGAGATGAGAATGGTCTTGTCCGTGATCGCCTTCTCTAAAACCGCAGGATCGACAAGTCCGTACGTGTCAACCGGGAGATAGGTCACGTCAAATCCTTCTTTTTTGAGGAACTGGCAGGTATGCATGACCGCATGGTGTTCGATGCTGGTGGTGATGATATGGTTCCCCCGCTTCCGGTTGGCAAACGCGACCCCTTTGATCGCCCAGTTGTCCGACTCGCTGCCTCCCGAGGTGAAATAAATTTCATCCGGTTCGGCGCCAATGACGTTGGCAACCTGCGCCCTCGCCGTATCAATTGCTTTTTTCGATTCGCGTGCAATGCCGTATATCGAGGAGGGGTTGCCGAAGTGAGTGGTAAAATACGGGATCATTGCATCCACGACTTCCTTTTTTGCCGGGGTCGTTGCGGAATGATCCATATAAATGATATGCTTATCTCCCATGCGTATCTCCTGTAGCTGATTATGTCTACGGTTCTTTTGATTATTCTTTTGTTGCCGGTACAACCTGCGAAGATCTGTTCGCAGCCACACGATCCAAATGTTTTTCCCACGTCGTGAGGCACAAACCGTTCGTTTGTGAGGATAATGTGGACAATGTATTTATGGTTTCCAAACAAATTCACAATTGTGAATACACAGTATTATGTCACAATTGTGATAACTTAAAGGTTGTGATGTGAGTGGAAGCGCCGTGTCAGAAAATTGTATGGGATGTCCTACCTGCAATCCGTGCTGCAATTGCCGTGGAACTCGTCAGGTGCGGTGTGTCCCAGGTACAAGCAGCGAAAATGCTTGAGATTGCGCCCTCGGCAGTATCTCAGTATCTATCCGGTAAACGCGGGTACCGTATCGAATTTGAACAGGACGTGAAAGAGTCCATCAGCCAGCTCGCACGGGATTTACAGGAAGAAAAAAAGATCGATCTCGTCAAACGCATCTGCGATATCTGCAAGCAGCTGCGTGAAGAAGACGGGGGATGCGGGAGCCCAACACCGGAGCGGTGCGGCAGCTAAATACTTGATCGGGTTTTTTATCGATTGCTATAAAGAGAGAATAACCAAGGTTTTGTAGTTATATGGACTTTTCAGCAAAACGTGAACGGTTACTGGCAACCATTGCAGAAAAAGGATCGATGCTCATCTCTTTTTCCGGAGGCGTCGACAGCAGTCTTCTTGCGGTTCTGGCAAAAGAGGTTCTCAAAGACAAGTGCCGGTGCATCCTGCTTGACAGCCCGGTTGTCCCGCGTGCGGCAATCGCAGAAGCACAGGAGATTGCCAAAGAATTCGGGCTCCCGCTAGACATCATTCCGCTCCATATCATGAACAATGTTAAGTTCCGAGAGAACCCGGCCAAGCGCTGCTACTGGTGCAAAAAAAGTTCGTCAGCGGTGCTCAAATGGCGGGCGGACGAACTGGGATTTCCATGCATTGCTGATGGGATCAACGTTTCGGATAGGGGAGAACACCGGCCCGGACTTGCCGCAAGCTCTGAAGCCGGCATTGTGCATCCATTCATTGAAGCAGGCCTCACCAAAGAGGATATCAGGGCAATTGCACGCGATCTTGGCCTGAAATTCTGGGACAAACCGTCCGCTGCCTGCCTCTCGTCCCGCATACCATACGGCGATGAGATTACCCCGGAGAAACTGCACCTGATTGAGGATGCTGAAGTGTTCCTGCACCAGAAGGGTTTTTCACAGGTTCGGGTCAGGATACACGGAACTGTCGCACGGATAGAGTTGCCAAAAGAGGATCATACCAAATTGCCTGCGATGCAGGATGCGGTTGTTGCCGCATTCAAATCAATGGGACTTTCCTATATCACCCTCGATCTTGAAGGATATCGCAGCGGCAGCATGGATGAGGTACTATGAAACCTGACAGAAAATCACCCCAGCATGATTCCCCCGCACGTGATCAACCTGTTGCATCCCTCCGGATGTACCAGCAGGTGCCCTGCCTGAAGGTTGAGGAAGAGCGGTTTGAGAAGATTCTCCACGAAGTCATTGAGGAACTTCCGATTGCGATATTTGTCAACGGACGCCACGCGGTGACGGCGATGATGAGCCCGACGGCACTGGAAGATTTTGTCACGGGGTATCTCTTCACCGAACAGATCATCAAAGGGATCGACGAAATTGAATCGATCAAGATCGAGAAGAACCGGATCAGCGTCATCACAAAAAACCTCTTCAAGGTGCTTGGCTTAAAAAAGACCATCCTGTCCGGGTGTGGCGGTTCCACTTCGTTTATCGATACGGAAAAACTCCCGAAAATAAAATCTGACTTTGCTATCGCCCCGTCACTCATTCGTTCTACGGTCAGGGAGGTGCTTGAATCCGAACTCCACAACAAGACCGGCGGCATTCATGTTGTCGGGCTCGCATCTGCTGACGGCGTTATCTNNCCCGGTCAGAGGATATCGGGCGTCACAACGCGCTTGACCGGGTAATTGGTTTCGGGCTGAAAAACACAATCGACTTTTCACAGACGTTTGCCATCTGTTCCGGGCGCATCTCCTCAGAGATGGTGCGCAAGTGCCTCGTCGCAAACATTCCGGTCATGGTCTCACGAGGCGCAACAACGACGCTTGCCATAGGGATTGCAGAGAAGACCGGAGTGTGCGTGATCGGGTTCGTCCGCAGCACCAAGATGAATATTTACACCCACCCTGAACACGTACAGGGCGCCCCGTCATTTCCCCAGTGAATGCCGGAGCCGGCAGACCTGGCAGATTTCCCCGCTGCAGGGATCGCCGCATTCCCGGCAGTGGCGGAGCGCATCCATAACCGGTGCCCCGGCGCAGTACCGCTCGATCTTTTTCTTGCTCTCGATCAGGTGCTGCATCGTGCCAGGATAGCGGAATTCAAGCGTTGACAGCATTGACCGCACTTCTGCACGCAGGGCATACCGGGTGTAGGGGCACTCGGGAAGCACCAGAAAAAGGTCCTGCACGAACAGGTATGATGCGATCTCTTTTTCATAAATGCCCGACAGTGGTTTAATCCGGGGAAGAAAACAGCCGCCTGATTCTTTCCCGGCATCGCGGACGAGACGGGGAAGATCGCCTCGGAGCGTGTTCATCAGCACCGACTGGGCTTCATCGTCAAGGTTATGACCGGTTGCAATCTTTGTCGCCCCGGCCTCTTTTGCCGCATCCATGAGGGCTTTTTTACGGAGAATGCCGCAGACGGTGCATGCCTGCGACTCGCGCCCGGCCAGGATCGTATCGAGATCGTCCCCAATAAGATCCTTAAACGACACGATCCGGTGTTCCACGCCCAGTTTTTTTGTCAGGGTTTTTGCCACACGGATAGTGTCCTGGCGGTATCCCGCAATACCTTCATCAACCGTAATCGCGACAAGGCTGACATCCGTCCATACCGGCAGGAGCCGCGAGAGGATGACCAGAAGCGCGGTGCTGTCTTTTCCGCCGCTGAACGCAACGGCAATCCGGTCACCCGCACGGATCTGCCGGGATTCTGCGATGGTCGTATGAACCCGCGCCTCGATATCAGCGATAAAATGGGTTGTACAGAGATGGCGATCAGTTGTCCACTGGTAAACAACCGCAGGTTCCGTGCAGCAGACACAGACCGGCGCACCTGCGGGACTGATGTCAGGTGCCGCCATTTATCCCCCGTGTGCGATACGGATGATTCGGATCTCGTCTGTATCTCCGATAACCGCATGTTCAGACACGAGTGCGCCGTTCCGGGAAACTATCACTTCAAGGGGGTTGATGCCGAGCACGAGCAGGAGTTCTTCAACAGTTCCGGGACTATCACCAACGACACGGGTGCTCTGGTCCTGCAGGATGATCTTCATAACCGTATAGAAGATGGGAGAGCGGCGGACATAAATATCCGGGTAAAGGAGTGCCCGGGTGCGGTAACCGGCTCCGGCACGAAAAGCGCCAATGCCCATTCCCTGTATCACCAGTGACTATTTTGATGCAGGCACACATACCAATACGATACAAGGAGTGCAGCTCCGTGCAGGCAGCATCACAGATACAGCAGGAAATACGCCGTCTCAAAAAAGAGAAAAACGCGATCATCCTCGCGCACAATTACCAGCGGCCCGAGGTGCAGGATATCGCGGATATCACCGGCGATTCCCTTGAACTGTCCCGTACTGCGGCACAGATGGACGGCGACGTGATTGTCTTCTGCGGCGTCAATTTCATGGCAGAGACCGCGGCGGTCCTCTCACCGGAAAAATGTGTCCTGCTGCCGGCCGGGGATGCCGGCTGCCCGATGGCAGATATGATCACAGTTGATGAACTGGTCTATGCAAAATCCCGTCACCCCGATGCGGCGGTTGTCTGCTATATCAACACCACTGCCGATGTCAAAGCGGAGAGCGACATCTGCTGCACATCGGCAAATGCAGTACAGGTAGTAAACTCGGTTAAAGCCGATACGGTCCTATTTGTGCCGGACCGCAATCTTGGGCAGTATGCGGCGCGGTTCACGAAAAAAACCGTCATCCCATGGGATGGCTATTGCCATGTACATGATGGCTATACAGTCGAAGACGTCAAGACGGCAAAACACGCTCATCCGGACGCGGTACTCCTCGTCCACCCCGAGTGCCGTCCGGAAGTAATTGACCGGGCAGATCTGGTCGCAAGCACCTCCGGGATCATCCGGCATGTCAGTACGGCACCGGAACAGGAATTTATTATCGGCACGGAAAACGGGATCCTGCACCGGCTGGAAAAAGAGTGCCCGAAAAAGAAATTCTACCCCCTGTCAGCACGCGCGATCTGCCCGAACATGAAAAAAACGGATCTCGTCAAAGTTCGCGATGCCTTGGTAAACATGTACCCGCGTTTTACGGTGCCGGAAGAGATCACGAACCGGGCACGCGGTGCGATTGAACGCATGCTTGTGCTGTAAAAGAAAACGCCGGATGAAAAGAGATTATTTTTCTTTTTGTGCCATGAGCTTCCGGTACATCTCTTCCCCGACACATTCCTTTGCATATTTACACCACTGCACACAGGAGGCAATGTCATTATAGACGACAAACCCGCACTGGTCGCATTTGACGGATATGTCGTTTGAGAACAGTTCCACGTCTGCACCGCACTTCGGGCACTTTTTGATTGCAAGCGTGGGTGTGCGGATATTTGCCGCACCGGGACAATGGTCAAGCATAGGTTCACACCTTACCCGAAAAGTGTGCTGCCGGGCGCATTAAGGGGTTGGATCACCTGTTCATCGTCAGCGACCGGGGAGTTCACCCGCGCAGAGACCGGATACATCGCCATCCGTTCAGCAGGACACGGTGCCAGAATTTCTTTGAGCAGGTCGGGTCCGGGCACATCACCGGCAAGCCACACTTTTTCCTGTTCCAGTGACAGGATCGCCGGCTGCCGGTTGTGGATAGGTGCCATCAGCGCGTTTGCTTCTGTGGTGATGATCGTGTACGTGGAAAGCGTTGTCCCAGCCGGATCATGCCACTCGTCATAGAGCCCGGCAAAGGCAAAACAGGGATCTTCCGGGAGATGGACATAGAACGGGATCTTTCGCGTGCCCTCTTTTTTCCATTCAAAAAAACCCGACACCGGGACAAGACAACGGTGGTTTTTCAGCAGGGGTTTGAACGAAGGTTTTTCGGTAAGCGTCTCAGCCCGGGCGTTGATGAGCGGGCTGGCGGCATGCAGGTCTTGTGTCCAGTGCGGGACGAGCCCCCAGCGCATGACGGCAAGCTCATCCTGTTGCGTATGGACTATTACCGGCATCTCGTTTACCGGCGCGATGTTGAACCGGGAACGGGTGCCGATCATCGGGTTATACACCCTGAACCTGTTGCCGAGATCATCGATACAGACCAGCGAATACCTGCCGCACAAATTTGTTTCCTCTTGGTTTGATCTCCGCTGAACCGCTATATGAGGGTAACGCCCTGCAGTCCGAATGTGTTGTGTCTAAAACCACCATCCAAAGATGTATGAACGCCCGGCGCCAAAGTACCCGCACCAACGTGACCGAAAAACAGATCCTGTCCACGATAAAATATGTGGCCGGCACAAAACCGGTATTTCTCCTCTCGGAGATCGCGGTGTATCTGGATGCCCCGCAGTCTGCAGGCCAGATCTACGCGGTACTTCGCCCGCACCTCAAAGAGTTCGGGCTGGCGGCAAAAAAATGCGGAGAGGATTTTGAGATTTCCCGGGTTCTTCCGCCTCAAATCTACTTCCCAAACGAGACAGAATCAAAACGGATTGATAGTCTGCCCGATGAGAATACTTTTCCCCCGGCCCTTGAGCAGGCAATTGAACAGTACATCACCAGAAAAGTGGGAAAGGACTGGACCGATCCGGTTATCCTTGAACGGCTCCGCAGGGCGATCGTCGCACAGAAAGATGATTACTGGAAACCCGCCCATAAACGGTCATTGCAGTACACCAAAGGGTATGCGGTGCTCGGGTATCTTGCGTATCATTTCCCCGTCTATTTCATGCAGACCCGGCTGCTGATGGCGATGCTCGCCCGCGAAGGTCTGCTGAAAAACCACATGACGATTCTCGATGTGGGGGCCGGGCCGGGTGTGGTCCCGCTCGCGATTGCAGATTTCTACTCCCGGCTGGACATGGCAACAGCAACTATCCACGCAATCGAGCGCTCTGATGAGCACATTGAGGCATTTACCTACCTCACGCAGCAGGGAGGTACCCCAAAAACCCGCGCTACTATAGAACCGCCCATAAAAGCAGATATCACCGGTGCTGTCAAAGACCAGCTCCCGGACGGGATCGACCTGATGGTATTTTCCAATGTCCTCAACGAGCTGCCGGGTTCAGTTAAAGATCGGGCAGACATTGTCATGGGTTTTGCAGAGCACTTGGCGCCTGACGGATCGATCCTGATTGCCGAGCCGGCAGAAGAGGTCACTTCTTCTGGCCTGCGGTCGCTTTCCCTCGCGGTAAAAAAACAGGGGCTCTCCATCTACAGCCCGTGTTCTTTTATCTGGAAGACAAACTGCACCCCGGACCGGTGCTGGAGTTTTGTTACGGCTCCACCTATACGGCCAACGCCGCTGATGAATACGCTTGCAGCATGCGATGAACCTTTCCGGTACGTGAACACCGATATCAAGTACAGTTATGTCATCCTCCGGCGGGATGGAAAGATACGCGAACCGTATTGTGTCCCCCACGGCTCACGGGTATTGCGGTTGTCCCGGATCCACCTGCACGTGGAAAAACGGATCAATATCATCGCGTCGAAAATGTCAGAAGACCTTGGGGACAAGGAGAACCATATGTTCAAACTCTGCGACGGCTCAGCAGAAAAACCGGTATACGCAGTACTGCCCGGGTTTCACATCACGCCGGAAAATGAGGTGATATTATCGGCACCGTACGGGTCAGTCCTTGAACTTGAAGGGGTACTGGTACGGTACAACAAGGAGCATGACGCGTATAACGTGCTCGTCAGCCGGAGCACGAGAATTGCCGATGTTCACGACAAGATCTGAACATTTTTTCAATGCCGGCGTAATTCCTTTCTGCAGGAGCAAAAAAAATTATCCCACTATCCTGATTTTTATAGTTTAGAGAGAGAGTTGAATGTAGGCTATGGATAACCTGAACCTGGACAGCGATGAGTCCATTATTCACAAGACGCAGACCGTTGTTATCTCTGGTGTCCGATACGAAGCGATACTCACCAGCAGACGGTTCATCCTCGTTGAATGCGATACGGGGAAGATCCATGAAGATCTCCTCTTGTCAGATATTGTACTCGCGGTTGCATGTTCAAATTACATGCGGGAACCGGTACTGGCGCTCAACGTCAAATCCCCCGATGGCGAGATACGAAATATCGAACTCAGGTTCATCCGGAATCACGGCATGCAGAACTTCCCGGACCGCGACGCATGCATTACCCTCTTTAGAGAGCACAACGTTCCCGTGCGCGTAGATCGTCATGAGGGGGATAGCAATCTTTTAAGCATGGGTAAGGAAGTTGAGCCGGACACGCTGGAACATGATAAACCTGCGACGCGACCACAAGTTCCGGAATTTGTCCTTTTACGGTACCAGAGCCAGACACCACAGCCAGATAATGATGAGCCTATGGAACGATCACCCTGGATCACCGTCGTTGCAATAATTCTTGTGATTGCGGTTGTTCTCAGCACAGCGCTCATTATGGGAGGGCGAGAAACACCTGCAAACAAAACCCCAATTCAGCCTACCGTTACCGTAGTGGTGACTCGNNACCCCCATTCACCCGACCGCCACAGTAGTGGTGACTCCTGCAGCAGTCACCGCAAGCCCAACCCCGATCCCAACGCCGGAAGTCCAGATACCCACCGGGTCGCAGCAGGCATCCGCCCCGGTCTTTCTGATTCCCCAAAAGGGCGTCTGGATGCGGGTTCAATATCCCGGTAATTATAGGGGGTATATCAGTACCTTTGGCAGGAATATTGATGTGAATCGGACCGGTACCTGGTATTACCAGTTGCCCATAGATCATGGCCCTATCGATGCATTTATCGAGAAGCAGGATGGGTCCGTGGACAAAATGGAACTTGCAGTCTATAAAGACGGGACACTGATCGCCGTCANNGGTTGTCGACTTTCATACTCAGGTATAGTCTGCGAGTATAGACCCCGGTAGTATGAGGGTGAGCCCGAGCCTAAGACATGAGGTATTCCGGGCGCAATACGGGCTCTTTTGACCGTTTTCCGGATACTGTTTTCATGGTCCAGGGGAAATGGTGTCCACGCGGTCAAAAAATATCGTTTTAAATGGTTATTTATTGAAAATAGCCGATTTTATCGGGATTTGACCCTGCACTATAGCGGGCTTCCGGGGGCTGCCATGATCCCGGGCAAAGAAAAGGGAAACTAGATCAAAAAAAGGATGCGTTGAATCTCTGGCTCTGTTACAAACCGGAACATCCAGCCAATATGAATGAAAAGAACGCTTGCAGCATACGATGCCCTGCATTTCCCCACACAAAAGGATTGATAGCTGGTTGTTGTAGCTGAAGTCCTCTCTTTGCTATCCATTATCACCCGGCCACGATCTGGGATCACTAGTACTTGATGATGACAATACCGGAGCCACCTGCGCCCCCGTTGCCAGTGCTACCACCGCCACCACCGCCGCCTCCGGTGTTAGCAGTACCAGTGCCCCCGTTAGTTCCACCAACAGCACCGGCGCCACCACCACCAGTACCGGCAGTACCACCTGTTGACGCCCCGTTGTTACTGCCACCGCCACCGCCGCCACCAGCATATAGGGTGCTAGTCCCAGTCATGCTCAGATAACTTTGCCCAGCACCGCCAGTTCCACCTTTATACGGCGTGGCTGTACCTGTGGCCGCTAAACCAGCACTACCGGCGCCACCGCCACCGCCACCCATATAGTAGGCGGGGGTGGTTGGCCAACTTAATCCAAGCCCACCTGCGTTTCCTTGTGTGCCCAATCCGACAGTACTTCCGGCTCCGACGGCCCCACCACCGGAACCACCATTATTTCCGTTATGATTCCCGGCAGTAGTAGTGTAATAACTACCGCCACCACCACCGCCAATTGCGGTAATAGTTGCAAATCCTGTGGGGGNNACCGCCACCGCCACCACCGCCGTAACGCCCTCCACCACCGCCTCCTCCCACTACAAGGTATTGAACGGTAGTGATGCCTGCGGGCACTGTCCAAGTAGTTGAAGCAGTCCAATTTACGTAGGTGTAGGCATAGGTAAAGGTACCTGTCGCTGTCGCACTCTGGCCATCTGCTATAGTCACTACGACGGGCAGACTGGTTCCTGTTCCGGCTATTGTTACCGCAGTTATCGCAGTGGAGTTTACCCAGGTGGGACTCGATTGGGCTACACCGTTAATTTTTACGGTTACCGGCCCCGCGGAACCAAAGTTCGTTCCGGTAATCGTTATTGTTTGACCGCCGTTTGGCGTGCCGGTTGACGGGGATACGATTGTAGCCGTCGGTACTGCATCATACGTATAGGTTCCCGTCGGGGTTGCAGTGCCATTAGGGGTAGTGATGACAACGTTTACGGCTCCGGATGCATGGGCGGGCGTAGTTGCCGTGATCGAAGTAGCGTTGACGGTTATAAGGGTTGCCAGTGAACCGCCAATGGTCACATTGTAAATGCCACCAGCATTCGCTCCGATCAGGTTCCCGCC
This sequence comes from Methanoregula sp., assembly GCA_003136075.1. Classification (GTDB taxonomy): domain Archaea; phylum Halobacteriota; class Methanomicrobia; order Methanomicrobiales; family Methanospirillaceae; genus Methanoregula. Next base: position 18,497 of record PNBP01000091.1, read on the forward strand.
AGCAATCGCTACAGAAGTACCGCCCAATGGTGTGCCGGAATTTGGTGTGATGCTGGTGAACGTCGGGACTGCGCCGTAGGTATATGCACCCGTCCCGGTTGCGGTGCCATTGGGTGTGGTAATGACAACATCTACGGCTCCGGCTGTATGGGCGGGTGTAATCGCGGTGATTGAAGAAGTGCTGATAACCGAAACATTAGTTGCCGCTGTTCCGCCAATGGTTACACTGGTCGTGCCGGCAAAGTTTGTTCCGGTTATATTAACCACAGTGCCTCCACTTGCCGGGCCAGACGCCGGTGAGATGCCGGTTATGGTTGGCAGGGCGGTTATGGTAATATAATTCATAGAGGTTGCGGTGTTGCTACCGGCAGCATTAGCTGCAGTCAGTGCAACCGTATAGTTACCGGCTGCCGCATAGCGGTGCACGGGATTCTGTACGGTGGAGTTCGTCGTATCCCCGTCCCCAAAATTCCATGACCATGATGTCGGCGTATTGGACGATGTATCAGTGAAAGAAACCGTAAGGGGTGCATTCCCGGTGAGTGGTGTAGCGGAGAATCCCGCAACCGGCGGATAGATCACTGCCACGTGCCAGACATTTGTCACCTGCTGGAGGGGCATCGTTGTATTCGAGTACTGGAGACGCGCCACCGCGTATCCCCCATTCTGGTACATTTTCACGATAAGATGATGGTACCCGGGTGTCAGGTATGTCGTACCAGTGAACGTCGTGGGGGCATGATCATAAAGATCAGTGATCAACGTCGTCCCATCAATGGCAAGCGAACTGCCATCATCTGACCTGAGACTGAATGTATAAGAATCACTGGCGGCAATCAGCAGATAACCATCCCAGGTTACACTGAAGTTGGTAGTCCTGCCGGTCATAGGGATTGCCCAGTTTATTTCATCTGATGGCTCACCGGGTTGCGACGAATTATCAGAAAACCGGATCTCGGGGTCAGTGCGCATACCTGCGAGGAATGTCCAGGTCTGACCGTAGTAATAGGATGCCAGAAATCCGGGGACATAGGAGCCCACCGTTATGTAATTATTCTGCGTTACCATGCTGCTGCCGAATGAATTTGCCGCAAGGAGTGTAACATTGTAGGTGCCAATCGACGTATAAGTATGAGTCGGGTTCTGGAGATAGGAGACCGGTGACCCGTCCCCGAAATTCCATACCCACGTAGTGGCATCAAGTGAGGTGTCATTGAACTGGACCGCCAACGGGGCGTTGCCGGAGAGGGGAGAACCAGTGAAACTGGCAGTCGGCAGGGTTACAGGATTATGGTAATAGGGGAGGTTGAATGTGCGGGTGATATTTGGGGATGAATACTCCAGATACGCAACGCAACCTCCGGTATTCTCGAACATCGGCAGGGCAAACGAGTAATACCCGGGGGTAAGGTGCACAGTTGTCTGGACCATCGTTGGTGAATGAAGTCCGCCATTATTGATGATCTGCGCCCCGTTCAGGTTAAGCCATGATCCGTCATCCGAAGTGAGATAGAACGTATAGTCGTCCGTCTGACTGATCAGGATATACCCGGTGAAATTCACCGAAAAATTGTCGTCCCTCGCGATAATATCCATTGCCCAGTCGTTGGGATCATCCGATGCATACCCGCTTGCCGTATCTGCAAAATGTATCCTGCTCGCGATATTCGTAGATGCATTAATCGTCCAGGTCTGCCCAAGGTAATAGTTTGCTATACAGCCTGGCACGAAGTTCGAAGAGAACGTGGCAGCGAGGGTCTGGTTGGTGGTCACGTTGGTAAATGTATAGGAGGACGGTACCGGGATCACCGGTGTTCCATTCACCACTACCGAACCGATCAGGTACCCGGAGTTGGGAGTTATGGTAAAGGTCTGGTTGGCACCGAAGGATACGGTCTGGTTACCAGGAGTGACCGTTCCACCGGGGCCGGCAGTAACATTAATCGAGAAGGTATTTGTTGCAACAGCTTTGAACGTGGCCGAAATGCTTTGTCCCATGGTCACGTTCAGGAAGGTGTAGGAAGATACCGGACCCTGATCATAGCTGCCATTCACCATTACATCAAGAATAGTGTACCCGCTGTTTGGCGTGATAGTAAATGTCGCCGGGGACCCTGACGCAACCTGCACTGCCCCGGAGGGGCTTATAATTCCCCCCACCCCTGCGGT
>PNBP01000048.1 GCA_003136075.1 Methanoregula sp.
CTCCCCTACTCCAGTCCAGGGAGAAAATGCCCATTGCGAGATCGCCCGTGCGATACACCGGCTTTTTGGAAAAGTGGATGTGATCATCGTTGCTCGGGGAGGGGGAAGTTTCGAGGATCTCTTCCCGTTTAACCAGCCAGAGGTCGTGCGGGCAATTGTCGCCAGCCCGGTGCCGGTGGTTTCAGCAATCGGGCATGAAGTGGATGTGACGCTTGCCGACCTCGCCGCCGATATGCGGGCACCTACGCCATCGGCAGCAGCGGAGCTGGTCGTGCCGGATCAAAAAGAATTGCGGGAGCGGTTGCAGGATTTCAAAAACCAGATGAGTGCTACGCTGCTTTCCCGGATAGAACGGGCACAAGCGGAATGCACAGATCTCCGGGACCGGATCAGGCCCCTGCGTTTCTTGAGAAAACTTGAGGAGCGACAACAAAATCTTGCTGATCTGGCAGACCGGTTCGGTCGGGCATACCAGACAAGAGCTGAACGCGAGCGCCTGATACTTTCCCGGTTACAGACCGCGCTTGAGGGCAGAAACCCGGTTGCGGTTCTCTTTCGGGGGTATTGCGTAGCGGAAAAAGAGGGGCGTGTTGTGCATTCAGTAACTACGATCAGGCAAGGTGAACGGATGAATCTCCGGTTCTCTGATGGAAAAAGCATCGTTACCGTAGAGCAGGTGGATCATGACAGAAACGTATGAGCAGAAGATCGAACAGTTAAAGCAGATTATTGGAAAAATTGAGGATGGGAACACCAGTCTTGACGAGAGCATGCGCCTCTACGAGCAGGGCGCGGTTCTGGTCAGGCAGTGCGAGACGCTTCTTGCCGATGCAGAAGTTAAGATTTCTACGCTCAGCCGGGACACGTAGCGGTTAGCGTCACCACCATCACCGCCCCGGTTTTCAATGCAGCAATNNCCACCAGCGCCCCGGTTTTCAATGTAGCAATCAGTTCTTCTGGCAGCGTTGCTGCTACCTGATCCGAAAGGATCCCGATTGTCCGGGAACAGACAAACGTGCTCCGCCGCCAGACAAGGTCGGTTGGATGAGCGAGGGTGAACTGTGACGAGCCTTTTGATTGTATTATTATTTCAATCCCGTTGCAGGAAAGCTGCGTCACGAGCACTGCGTTGTCCTGTGCCAGTACTGCTTTGAACGCCGCAGATAGCCCTGCACATCCTTTATCCGCACCAATGCCGATGATGCAATTCCCCTTGGTGGTCAGGTGCTCTTCAGTAGTCACTTCAAATGTGGTTGGGTGGGTACCAAGGACGAGCAGATGTCCCCGGCACCAGATTGTTTCCTGCGCCTTCATGCTTTATCATGTGAGGGTTGCCATTCATATTTTAATGTTTATCACCGTTACCTGCCCGGAGTGCAAAGACGAAACTGAACATGAGGTTGTCGCCGAATCCCGGGACCTCCTTGTACGGTGCACCACCTGCGGGCACCACCACCACATTCCAAAAGAGAAAGAGCCGCAGCCCCTTGTTGTCAAAACAATTGTTTCCCGCGAAGGAGAGTCCACGGTCGGGAACATCGAGTTTGCACAGGATGATGAAGTGTTTGTTGACGACCATCTGGTTGCCGAAGTTGGAGATGAGGCGTATGGCGTTGAAGTATCAGCCATCGAATGCGGCGCGAAACGTCCCAAACGGGCAAAAGCAAAAGATGTCACTACCCTCTGGACACGCACGATTGACCAGGTCGTCGTGAAAATTTCGGTCCATGACGGGCGCAAGACCATTCCGCTCTACATGGAATGCGAGGGAGAAACCGAGTTTGTTGTCGGTGAGAAATACGTAGTTGATGCAAAGCGGTTCAAGGTTTCTCACCTGAAACTGCGGGATGGTCCCCTCATGAGAAAAGAGGGCTGGAAGACGATCGCACACCGGATTAAGCGCGTATACGGGATCCGGTCATAGGTATTTTTTCAGGGTCATTTCCAGCTGTTCGCGGTGGACAACACCTTCCATCCGCTCTTTTACAGCACCATCCTGAATGACAATGATGGTCGGTGTCACTTTCAGCTCGTATTTCCGGATATATTCCGGATTGCTGACTGCATCAATTTCCTCTATGGGGATGGTTAAAAGCGCGCTTACTTCTTTGTTTATCGGGGTCTGCTCCATACAGCCCATGCATCCTGGTTGAAAAAAACAGATTACACGTACTACCATGCACAGAGATGGTCACGAACTATTAAAAAGAGTTTTGCCGGGGGTTATCCCTTGTTGATCGAAACAACGCTGATATCCATATTCGGGTGGGCAAAGTCAAGCGTTATGCCATCACCGGTTACGTTTGTAATTTCACCCATCCGGATATAATAGGTAGACGTGTTGGTAACTGCTGCATCGGGATTATCGGATACTCCAAGTGCCAGCACTTCACCGACCTGCATCTTTGACAGCGTGAGATTGCTTTTCATCAGCTGGTCCTGCGACCAGAACTGGGTCATTGGCTTACCGGTTTCTGTGCTGATCGTTTTCTTGTCATTTGTTTTCAACCCGATGATAGCTGAGCTGATCGCATTGTATTCACTGGCAAAGATCGCGTACTTCTGTCCCCATCCGGATTGTGAGGTGTATACCTGAACGGGAAATATCGGTTGGGGGAATGACTGGTTTGCCGTTATGGTCAGCTGTTTTGAGTAGAGCACCCCTTCACCGGAAGCGATGGCTTTTGTGTAGATTGACTGGTCAGAAGTGACCAGAGGATAGCCCTGTGAATCGCGGATTGTATAATCAAGCACGACGACATCCCCGGGTTTGACCGAAGAAAGTGAGGTCATCCAGCTGCTCCCCATCGATGATACTACCATCAGCACCACAAAAAGCACTCCTGCGACGATTGCAAGCACCTTGGTCCATCGTTTTCTTGATTTCTCTGCCTGTTTCTTTTCGCCCATTATTGCATCCTCCTTATTAAGTCATTATCCAACCGTCATAAACTATTCCGCATATACCTGCCTTTAAAAGTAATAGTTATCAGGCTTTGATACTAACTAAAGGTTAACTCTCTGATGTGAGTGCGGCAGATTCAAAAGCACGTTTTAAAAACGGGGTTCTTGAAGTCCACTTTAAAAAAGGCTCACATCTAACCCAAATCACGCATCGAGATCGAATAAGAAAAATACCTCTCATCCTCTTTTTACCGATTCCTTTTAGTTATCTGCGCTGAAATGTTGTAGAGATGGACAAGAAAAAGGTCAGGGATTATATGACCTATGATGTCATCAGCGTGGATCTCCACGGAACTGCGCAGGACGTCATTGAAAAGATCCAGAAGACAAAACATGACGGTTTTCCGGTAGTCGATGGTGATGTCGTGGTAGGATACATAGCGGCACGGGACCTGCTTTTTGTCAAACCCACGGAGACCATCGAGCAGGTCATGTCCGGTCATCTGATTGTTGCTGACCCGGATATGGATATCACCGATGCAGCGCGGGTGATCTTCCGCTCCGGTATCCAGAAACTACCCGTTGTGAATGAGAAAAATCACCTTCTTGGGATCATCTCCAACTCTGATGTGATACGCTCGCAGATCGAGCATGTTTCGCCGGAAAAAGTATTTAATTTCATGACGACCCTCAAAAAATTATACGGTGTCGATCCGACACTCAACCGGGGAATTGTGCCGGTGAGTGAACTGCTGCCCACACAGTCCAAAGTCTATGAAGACGAGCTGGAAGGGCGCATTTATGAGATCAAAAAAGGTCTTGCTGAACCCATTATTGTCGTAAAACGCCCGGGAAAGACCATTCTTGTGGACGGGCACCACCGGGCAATTGCCGCAAAAAGACTGGGCATTACGGCGCTCGATGCCTACATTATTGAGATAAACGAAAATGTCGAGCTGGGGATGGAGCGAACGGCAGCCGCAATGAACCTGAAAACGCTTGACGATGTTCAAGTGCTGGATTACGCCCGCCATCCGCTTGTAGCGATTACGCACCGTCTGGTAAAAAGGGATTAGGAGCCTTCACACCGGAGATCAAACTTATCATTCAAAATATGCTCTTTTACGATGGTGTTCTCATTGACCACCACTTCCGGCCAGAGCCGGGTCTTTGAATGAACGACCACATGGTTGCGGAGCACAACCCGTGGCCCGATTACCGTATCGTTTTCAATGCTGCAGGCTTCCCCAATATGGGTATCGTTATCGATAATACTTCCCGAGATTGTCGTGTTTGCCCCGATGATAACCCGGTTGTAGAGCGATGAGGAGAATATTTTTGCATTGTTGCGGATGATACAGCGTTCACCGATACTCGTATAGGGGCCGATCAGTACATTGTTACCGATTGTCGTTCCGGACCCAATAGCAACCGGACCGATCACTTTCGTGTTCTTGCCAAGTGTTATGGAATCCCCCAACTGCACCGGGCCCTGGACATGGGCTCCGTGCATCGAGAGATCACCGATAATATCGGTGATGGAAATATCCTGAAGTTTCCACCGTTCTGCCTGCCGCAGGGAGTGGGGACTTCCGACATCCGTCCAGTTCCCGCGTGCGAGCCAGCCTTTGAGTACAAGGCCTTTTTCCATCAGGCAGGGAAAGAGGTCCCGGGCAAAATCAAATTTCTCACCGGACGGTATATAGTCAAAGACCTCAGGGCTGCACACATACATCCCGGTGCTTGCGAGATTTGAGAAGATCTCTCCCGGTGAAGGCTTTTCCTTGAACCGCCGGATCTCGTAGCTGACGTCGATCTCGGCAATACCATATTCGCCCGGGTCATCGATGGAGATCAGTCCGATGGTTGCAACTGCTTTTTCTTTCTGGTGGGCACGGTAAAACTCCAGGACATTGAGGTCGGTGACATGGTCCCCGCCAACCACCAAAAAATCCTGGCCATCGAGATACTGCTGGGCGTTCTTTACACTACCGGCAGTGCCAAGTTTAGTCTTTTCGTGGACATAGGTAATGTCAACACCAAAGAGCGATCCATCGCCAAGCGCTTCTTCGATATCGGTACCCATGTAGCCTAAGGTCATCACGACTTCCCGAAAGCCCATATTGGACAGGTGCGACACCAGATGTTGTATGGATGGGCGGTTGACAATCGGGATACAGGGTTTTGGACGTTCGAACGTGAGGGGGCGAAGCCGTGTCCCTTCTCCCCCGCACATGATACACACCTTCATACCTCAATTTTAGTGCTGAATTACTTTAAGTATAGTGTCAGTGAACATGACTTGGAGAAGGAGTAAGAGGGATGCATATGGGTGCCGACACATACCGTGAACTTATCGCAACGAAAGGAAACGTCCAGTGCCTTTTGGAAAAACAGGAGCCGGTGGATCATTGCCGGTTCTGCATTCACTGCCGCGAATTCAGAATTAACGGCGAATGGGTGAAATCCCCCTCACTTGCCTATTGTGTAAAATCCCGGGTTACCGGAAAGGTTGACCTTTCGAAGGTTGAAGCGGTAAAGTGCGCCGATCGCCAGCAGGAAGGATTTCACAACTTTGCAAGTATCATCGGGTAAATTTTTTTTGGTGATTGTAAAATATCAGCCTCCAATTTGATTTACAGTAATCATTTTTGATGGAAAAACGATGCCTGCCGCCGCCCCGAAGGGCGCCCCGTGGCGGCCTCAATGTGTTTCATTCATCGGATCCAGTAGTCTGCCCCGCCGTGCCTAAAGAAAGGCTCTGAGGCGGGGAGTCATCCAAATATCACTAAATCCTTTTCATCTNNATTAATAATCACAAAACTCTCAGAAACGTGTTTCTCGTCGCACTGGGGGCTGATTCTTGATAATTACCTTTTTTTACACGAGAAGGATCAGGCAACCAGCAGGGCAACGATTGCATCCATATCCACGTGCTCTTCAAAAATATCCGCAAGTGCGTCATACGGATCGCCATTAACAGGGGGAACAGGCGTAAACGCTGCTCCTTTTTTCTGGTACAGGAATGACAACAGCGCGTTTGCCGCTGATGGGTTTGTAAAGAGCCCGTGCATGTTTGATCCAAAGACCAGCCCATCAGCACTTGCCAGCCCGTCGCCAACAAATGCTTCCCGTTCGTTACCGGCGGTTGTTATACCCATATGAATCTCGTAACCCGTGACCTCCCCTATCCCGGAAAGGATAGGCGGGACCGGGTGTGCTGTCCGCCGGACCTGTGTCGTGTTCTTCGCATATGACAAAAACCGGGTGACAGAATCGAGCAGTCCCAGTCCCTCATAGGTACCAGCAGCAGATTCAAAACCGGCATCCACCAGTTGCCGTCCCAGCATCTGGTAACCGCCACAGATGCCGATGATCGGGATCTTCCGTTCACGGGCTTTTTGGAGTTCGTGCCCGGTGCCGGTTTCTTTTAACACGGCGAGGTCATCAATAGTATTCTTTGTACCGGGGATAATGATGCAGTCATAAGGAGCAAGGGGGGTACCGGGTAGCACATATTCGACAGAGGCATACTGTTCCAGCAGTTCAAAATCTGTAAAATTTGAGATGTGGGGGAGACGGATGACCGCGATCCGCACGGGAAAAACGGTGGTTTTCTTATCCCCGATTGACAGGGAATCCTCGCTTGGTAGCGGGATCGAAAAATACGGTACAATGCCCAGCACCGGGACGGAAATGAGATCTTCGATAATTTTCACACCCGGGGCAAAGATTTCCGGATCGCCACGGAACTTGTTGATGATAATACCTTTTACAAGAGGGCGCACCTCTTCCGGCAGGAGCAGGTACGTGCCGTAAATCTGGGCAAACACCCCGCCTCGCTCGATATCGGCAACAAGGATCATCGGCAGGCGGAGCGCCAGTGCCAGCTGAACATTGGCGATATCACGGTCATACAAATTGACTTCCGCGGCGCCACCGGCCCCTTCGATGACAACGTGACCATAAGTTGTTTGCAGGCGATTGAATGACTCAAGTGCTCTTTTGAGGAGCATGGGGGTTTCCCGGTAATAGTCTGTGATCGGGACATCCTTGTAGGGGCGTCCATACAGGACGACCTGTGAAACACCATCCCCTTTGGGTTTGAGAAGAATGGGGTTCATGTCAGTAGCGGGTAAAAGCTGTGCAGCATATGCCTGCATCGCCTGGGCCATGCCAATCTCCCCCCCATCCTGCGTCACAAACGAGTTCAGGCTCATGTTCTGGGATTTGAAGGGTGCAACAGAGATGCCGCGGCGTACAAGGCAGCGGCAGATTGCCGCAACGGTCACACTTTTTCCGGCATGCGAAGACGTTCCCACCACAAAAAGGGACATATCAATAGATCATGAACACCTTACCTTAAAACCGATACTCTTTTTTCTTTTTGAAATATATTTAAGAGAAAACCCTCAAAACGGTCAATGCAATGCCAAGTAATAAATAACCGGGATATAAAAAAATAGATGTAATGATTGGTGGCATTTGCCCGACGTGTGGACTTCCTAACGAACTCTGTATCTGTGAGGAAGTAGCAAAGGAACAGCAAAGGATCAATGTCAAAGTCAACAAACGCCGATATGGAAAAGAAGTAACGGTTATTGAAGGCCTTGATCCAACGGATATTGATCTTGAAGACCTTTCCAAATTCCTGAAAGGAAAACTCGCTTGTGGCGGGACGGTAAAAGGCACCTCAATTGAGCTGCAGGGGAATCACCGTGATCGGGTGAAAGCCCTTCTCTCCATGAAAGGGTACAATACCGAGAATATTTCCTGAGATATGATGTAACGACTTCATTTCAGGTCTATTTTTTTGTCTTTTTTGGTTTACACAGAGATTGGATTCTTTGTGCAGAATAGAGATACCGAAGCATATTCCTCCACCGGTGGATTTTTTTTAATCGATCAATACCGGGAATTTACCGATGGGATTTACAGTAACAAAGAGATTAAAGTACCGTTTATTCAATGTGCAGTTATTTTAAAAATCCAAAAAAAAGAAAAAATCAGATGAAGAACCGGAACGTGACCCACGATATGATGAGCATCAGTGCTGAGTATTTGAGACCGGCAACCACTCGCCCTTCACCCATCTGGCCAGCGCACAAGCCGGAAAAAAATCCCTGGATCATCGCAGCATGCGCAAACAACCGTTTATACGCGGGGAGATCGATCCTCCCCATAAACTGGCTCCCGGCACCGGACGCCGATGCTGCAATACCCGCTGTTGCCATAGTAGTCAAAAACGTACTCACGAGAATCGCAATCACAAAGAGGAACACGCCAAACGAGACGATGACGATGATAACGTAAATAAACATGTTATTCCGTCGCTCCTGGGCAAGGTTTACCACTTCAAAGGTATCCCTCGCTGCTGCCCGTAGCACCTCGCTCACATCACCGCCGGCCTTGCTTGCTTTTGCGATCAGGTCAACACTCCGGTCAGCCATCGGCGTGCCAAGGTTTTTCCCGAACCGGTACATCGCTTCAACAAACCCGACACCCCATGACATCTCGTTATCAAGCTTCCGGATATGGGGCGTGAGCGTCCCGTACTCCGCACCTGCAACAAGATGGACCGCATTGGGAAGTGTCATACCAGAATCATTCATACCTGCAAGATCCCGGAAAAAGTTTGGCAGTGCATCTTCAAGGTTGTGGACCCGGTTCTGCTCCTTAAAATCGAGCAGGGCAACAGGAATAATCGAAGCCAGCACGGCAAAAACGGCAAAATCATCGACAACCGTAGATGTGAAAAGCACTTTGATACCATATGCCTGGACCATCGAAATAAAGCCGCCGATGAAGATAATAAGTGAGATCGGGATGCAGACAATCAGGATATTCTCTGGCCTCTCGGTGAGCACCTGAATTGGGTGCTTGAAAAATTTCCCGATGCCCTCGCGACTCTTGCGCTCACGCTCCAGTTTTACGGTAATCTCGTTGAGTTCTCCCTCTACCGCATCCATCTCACCACGGGAAAGCGGGGGGAGTTGTGGCGTTTTTTGTCCCAGCAGACCCGTAATTTTATCCGTTATTGCCATATCAGGACTCCGGCGTCATGGAGCTGATCATAATCACAAACATCAACGTGCCAAACGGGATCATAAGGTAAATAATCAGGTACAGGAACATCGGTTTTGAATCGCCGCCAAGGACGGACATAATGGACTGCAGGATGATCATAAACAACGTGCCTGCAACCATTGCCGTGACATAGGATTCCGCAATCAGTGCCAATGTGTCAAGGAACATCTTCTGCGTCTGACGGTTTTCGAGGGCATACTGGTCTGCTTTTGTGCGGAAATAATTGGTCAGGTTCCCCCCGCTTGAGATGCTCGCCATCGATCCCTGTAAAAATTCCTTGAGCCGAAGGCTGGGTGTGCTCGAAGACACTATCCTGAGGGCATCGATAAGATCCCTGCCAAAGATATCGATCTCCCGGGAGATGTACCGGGCTTCAACCGAACTCTCCCCATAGATGGGGCTGTCGCCAAGCTGGCGGAACACTTCTGCAGGAGTAATTCCTGACGTTGACATCGCAGTGATATAGTTAATCGCGTAGGGGAGTGTCGCATCGATATTTCGGCGCCGGTTCCCTGCAACAACACTGGGGTAGACGATAAAAATCGCATACGTGATCCCCCCAAACACAAGGAGTGAAAAAATAACAACAAATATCGTGCCGAGAATGAGGCTGTTCTGCGCAAGAACCATGAACACTTCAGGGACTTCACCTTTGTATTTGATCAACTGGGGGATTTTGAGCATCCAGGTAATCAAGCCAAGGAACACCGATGCAATCAGCCCGACAAGAATGGAACTGACAAATGCGGTGGAGAGATAGACTTCAAACGGTGTTTTCAGCCGGGCTGAGATCAGATCATTTCTCAACTGGGCATACTGTTCCCGTTGGCCCTTCATGCGCATACCCAAAAGGTTGAAGCAAAGCCGTTCGTAACTATTCATACAAATCCTTCCTTACGCGTTCTACAACCACCTCAGGTTCACGGAAATAAGAGATAAGGATCTTTGCCACATCCTTGTAGTGACGGATTTTCTTGATCCGCATCCATTCAAGGACTTCCTGCCGGCGCTTCAGCTCCTCGCGCATCCGGTTCTCGCTCCATCCCCGGGCTTCCATGATCTCTTCAAGGAGGTAGGATTTCCCGGAATAGGTGATTTCGTCAGTAGCCGAGCGCCATTTGAAGACTTCGTTTGTGATTAACTCGTTTGTCCGGGGATCGATATCGAGAATTTCGATGATCTGCTTGTTCCTGCGGATACGTTTTCCCCCGACTCGTGCCTGAACCTGAATACAGACAAAATCCAGTGCGGATAACATGTTCCGCGGGACATCCATCGGGGGGTTTTCAATACGGTGCACGACACTTGATACCGAGTCGGCGTGGATTGTTGAATAGGTAATATGACCGGTACTCATCGCCTGGAACAGTGTCTGGCATTCCTTGCCACGGACTTCACCCACGATAATGTATTCAGGACGCTGTCGCATTGCAGCACGGAGGAGCTCGTACATATTGATCTCTCCTCTGCCGGCAGTGTCAAACGAGTCACGGGTGATACTTGGGATCCAGTTGGGGTGCGGGAGCTTCACTTCACGGGTATCTTCAAGACTGACAATCTTAGACATCGGGGGGATAAACAATGAGATTGCGTTCAGTGCCGTGGTCTTCCCGGAAGCAGTTCCCCCGGCAAAAATAGCAGACTTCCCGTTTTCCACGGCAAGCCAGATATAGGCAATGGAAAGCGGGGCAAACGTGTGCCATTCGATAAGATCCGTCGGGGTGATCGGCTCGTCCTTGAATTTACGGATGGTAAATGTCGACCCATGTGCGGTGACTTGNNTGGATACGGGAACCATCGCTCATGGTTGCATCGAGGATTGGCTCTGCAATGGAAATGTATTTACCCGAACGCTGGGCAAGTTTTGTGACAAACGAGTCCAGCTCTTCAGCATTATGGTACATGAGTGTCGTTTTCATCGATTCATAACTGGCATGGAATGCAAAGATTGGGCTGTTCACGCCATCGCAGGAAATATCTTCGATGTATTTGTCGTGCATGATCGCGTCGATCAGCCCATCGCCAAGGAATTCCTTGTGCATGTTGTACAGGATCTTCTCAGTCTGAACCGGGCTGAGTTTTAAGCCGTAATCGGCAAGGATGTCGAGGACTGCGACGCGCAGCTGCCTGCTGGCTTCTTCCTTTGAGATGTCTTTTGTATTGATGTCGAGCGTTTCAAAGAGGCGCTCTTTAAGCTCTTTTAATAACTCCTTTTCAGGTTCAGTAAGGATTGGCTCAAGAACCTGGTACGTGTACTCGTGAGTAGAATGGTCATATATGACCCGGATAAAGGCATAGGGATCATTAACCGGATACATCTCCATCTCTTCGATACCAGGATGAGATTCGAAGGTAAGATCGACAAGTGGGCCATGCACTTTCGGATTATAGGTCTCAACTTCAGAACGAATTGCCTTGAAAAGAGCTGCGAGACCGAATTTTTTGGCTGGCGCGATCTTTGTTTTTTCCTCCTCCAGTCCAAAATCAGAATCAACATCGAGATCTTTAAACCCGATACTGGAAAATTCACGCTTCCAGATCTCTGCCATTTCCGGGGGCAGGGTACCTGTCCCGGTACTCTCAAAAGCACTGATGCGCCCGTGAAGCTTCAGTTCGTCAATTTTAAAGGTGGCGCCTTTTGGGAGGATGAGCCCGGACAACCCGGATAACTGGTCGACACTGATAATCCGCTCATCGGTGCCTGAGTCACCGGTTGCTCCGGATTCTGTCCAGGACAGTACCTTTTTTGCTGATGGAACCCCGGGCCTCTTTCGGGGGTCATCGTCTATAATTTCAACAACAGGTTCCGGTTCATGCACGGGTTCTTTTTCAGGAGCGGGTATTTTCTCCTTTACAATCGGTTCAGAAGCGGGCTCAGGAGACGATCCGGGTTTCTCCAGGATCTTTTCAAGTGCTAACCGGACATCCCGTCCTGAAAGATCCGTCATTTTTTCAAGAGGGGTTTCGGTAGGATCATCCTCAAGGAGATCATCAAAATTCAGAACAGGCTGCACCACATCAGCAGGTGGTGCCATATCTTCTGGTGATGATGCAGTGATGGTGGTTTTTTGGGAAGTTTCCTCTGTTTTTTCTATTCCAAGCCGTTTCATGAGCCCTAAAAAACTACCGGTGCTTCCCGACTCGTCCGGGCTGGCGGGCGTTTTTTCCTGATCGGCACTCCCTTTTTCAGGATCAGGGACGTCCGTTTTTTGCCCGCTGATTCTTTTCAGGAGGTTACTCATATCAGTATCTGATTCTTCTCCTTTATCTTTCAACCCATACACCACCTGTTACGGGAAAACCCGGTTCCCCGTAATCACATAAAATATCCTTTTGTATTTGACTATATCTACTCTCTCTTCTGAATCCCTGTCCGGACAACAATTACCAAAAAAGCGCTCATCTGCTGCACCAGAATTCATGTGCTCATCTCCATCTGGATGCTTTTGAGCAGGACACGGATGAGACCAAGTTGTGCATCAGCCTTTGTCACAATGCAGAGAAACAAGTCCCCGCAGGGTACGATGATGATCTTGTTGTCTTCTGTTTCAAGAATCAGCTGGTTCAGATTCCCGATGCTCATTTCCTGTGCAATCCGTCTCCCTGCCCGCATGAAGTCTTCTGCCAGTGCCGCGATACGTTCAAAATCTGCATCCCCTCGCGACAGGACCGGAAATCCTTCAAAAAATGCAGATGCGGCAATGATACCGGGCTGTGATAGTATTTTTTGCAGAACAGATTCGTCAAACGATGCGGGAACGTGATCCGGGCTCGCAGGTGATTGCCTGACACGTTCATCGTTCACCGGTCCCGGCTCCTTAAAGGAGAGCAGGAGATGCTCCTGTGTGCATTGCGCCAGTGCGTCCTCAAATTCCGCATCACTGTAGTTTTTCAGGGAAAACGTCTGCTGGGGCATACCGGTTTTATTTGCATCCCCCATAAGGTAATCAAGAGCCATGTTTCCACGATACGTGGCAGTGGTATCGGCAAAAAATGCAGCGGTAAGATTCCCCCGATCAGTGAGAAGGAACCCATGACCATGTACGGTATCGATCTCTATCGCCCCACGGAGCGTCATCAGGTGATGGATCAAGCCTTCATCCTGAAGGTTTGTGATGACGCCGCCATCAGTCCCTGCCGGCAATTTCATGAAAAAAACTTAATAAATTATAGGGCCGCAACAATGCGTTCTTTATTCTTTTTTAATTCATAGCGGATTCTTCCGATATTAGCAGTCGAATCTGCAACAAGAGCAATCAATTCATCAGCTGATAGCGGTGCAAGAATGATANNAGTTCAACAAGCATCTGTGCAAGTTCTCCTTTGCCAAGAGATGATCCCATCGCTTCTGAGGTTCCAAGACCCGTCGAAGCCATTGCACCCAGTGCCTCATTATCCACTTTTCCCGATACGGCACTTTCTATCACAAACCCGTCTCTTCCGACAACCACCGCAGCTGATACCCCTTCTACTTTCAGGAATTCTTCCAATAACGGCTTCAGCATTTTGACACCACTTAATAAATGTAGCTCTCTGTCTTTCACTATATTAAAAGGTTGGTCTTTGTTCTCCTTTTTGCTGCATAAATAACCGTCCTGATGAAAAATACGGTTTAATATCACAGCAATTTTTCTTACAAAGGAGAGCGGGCATTGCCGGATTTTTAATTGCGGATCCACGCAATACTCGTTCANNGGAAAACGCATCACTACACATATAATGCAACTTCCGCGTGGTACATTCCGCGAAATCAAAAAAGGCCAAAGACTAGAGGATCTTCTTGAAGAGCTTGGGCGCAGCAGATTTTCTGGCATCTGCAGTATATCATTTGATGATATCATCTCTACGCTTGTCATGAAATCCGGAAAATGCATTCTTGCAACATATGCGCACATGACCGGTGACGCGGCATACGATGAAGTAGGAACGATTCCCGATCAGGAAGTTGATGCCGCGCTCTCAACGCTTGACGAAGCACAAATCCAGCTTGCACTTGAATTCAACAAAGCTGCACGGATCATTAAAAGCGCTAAGACCGTTTCGGCGCACCAGAAGCCTGCTGAGCCTGCAGCACCTATCATTCACCAGACCGTAGAGATGGTGCATGCACCTGCTCATGGAGCCCGCGTTCATACTCCCGCACACGCGACACCGGGAACGATCCCCCGCCCGGTCGTTAACAGTTCCATTCCTGCCGCGGCACCAGCGGCGGTGCAGCCCGATGAGCCGATATCTGCCAGACATCGTGCAGGCTCCGCACATGAGCCGGTTTTGGCAATTCCAAAAGAGTCCAAAAAGCCCAATGCAAACGGTGAGGAGGACAAGATCCAGCCGGAAACAAGCAGTTTCGAAAAGGATATCGATACGTTCGATACGATGGATATCAGCAATGTCACCGATAAGATACGCAAAGACTGCAAGACCATGGTGAANNACTCAATCTTGATCACCTCATGGAACGCTAATAATCACAGATCAGACGGGGGAATAATCATCGGTTTTATTTTTTTTGATACTGATATGAACCTGCTGCTCGTAGTTGCGGTGGGCATCGTCATAGCCGGTATTGTCGCATGGCTGTTTGTCAAACGGTATCATGCTCGCAAAACCCAGATCGTGCAGACGATCACGATCGCAGAAGAGATGAAACAACGACTGGATCAGTATCATACCAAAATGATCCTGCCTGGCGATGAACCGGCGTATTCCCACATACCGGTACGCAAAACCCCGGTGGTGATGCCGGAACCCGAACATATCGATTGCCTGAATGGCAAAACCACGATCGTAGAGAGCCTGAAAGCCCTTGCAAAAAAATATACTGTGGAGCAGATCACACTCGCTACAAAAGATGGACTTCTGCTTGCATCTTCCCGCGATGCGGGTGCTGCTGCTGATGCCGCCACATTCTCGCAGGTATTTTCTACTGCCCCGCAGACGAAGATCCCAGGAGTCATTGTGTTTGGTATCGACCATAAGGGATCCACGATTATCGGGAGCGTCAGGAATAAAACGGTCATGGGCAGTGAAAGGGAGCAGAAGCTGAAAGACGATACAAAAGATATTTTAAACTGGTGGATATAACACGAATATAAGAACGAATCGCATTGGGAAAAAATTCATTAGCCTTATATTAAATTAGAGAAGATACATTCACCACGGGTGTTCGATGGTTAAGGTTTATACAATCGCTTCGGGTAAAGGGGGTACGGGTAAAACCACCGTTTCTGTCAATCTCGGAACGATGCTTGCCCAGTTGGGGAAGGAAACCTATCTTATGGACGCCGATATCGGAATGGCAAACGTCGGGTTGATCCTTGGCTTGCAGGATGCTCCGGTCACCCTGCATGAAATTCTTGCGGGGAAAGGCAATATCAACGATGCGATCTATGAAGGCCCGGCAGGACTCAAGGTGATACCCAGCGGGATTTCACTGCAGGGATTCCAGCAGGCAGATCCGGATAAGATCCGCGATGTGATGTCGGAAATTATCAAACGGTGTGAATTTTTACTTATCGATGCTCCCGCCGGCATCAGTAAAGACGGGGTCGTACCTCTTGCCGTTGCCGATGAAGTGATCCTGGTAGTCAACCCCGAACTCTCGTCCATCGTGGATGCTCTCAAGACAAAGATCCTCACTGAAGTTGTCGGAGGGCACGTGCTCGGTTCGATCATCAACCGGGTGGACCAGGACAAGACCGATATTATCTCGAAGAAGATGGAAAAAGTCCTCGGTGTGAAGGTTATCGGTATCATTCCCGAGGATTCCAATGTCCGCAGGGCTGCATCGGCGAAATCGCCCATCGTTATCAAGTACCCGACATCCCCC
>PNBP01000193.1 GCA_003136075.1 Methanoregula sp.
AGGGCATCTGGCTGCCGCTGCATGGCTACAGTTTCGAATCGACGCCGTTCTGGGCCGGTGTCTACATGCTGCCGCTGACCATCGGGTTTGTGATCATGGGCCCGCTCTCGGGCATTTTTTCCGACAAGTATGGTGCACGCTGGATAAGTACCATCGGGATGGTGCTTGTGGGGGTGTCATTCCTGTTCCTCGCGGTCCTGCCATACAATTTCGATTACCTGCCCTTTGCGATCGCACTCCTTATCATGGGCCTTGGAAACGGCATGTTCAGCTCGCCGAATGCAGCGGCGATCATGAACTCGGTCCCGCCTGCCGAGCGCGGGGTCACCTCCGGCATGATGTCGACGCTGATGAATTCAGGGTTCGTGCTGAGCATGGGGATGTTTTTCACGATCATTGTGTTCGGGCTCACCCGGGAGTTTCCCCACGCCCTCTCGGCTGCCCTGACAAGCGCCGGGGCAATCCAGCTGGTCCCCACGATGAGCACAATATCCCCTTCCGGCGCTCTGTTTGCCGCGTTCCTTGGCTACAATCCCGTCCAGATGATCCTTACCGGGCTCTCCCCGCTGGCGCTGGCAGGTATCGCTCCGGCATCCCTTGCAATACTGACCGGGGAGATCTGGTTCCCGACAACGCTTGCACAGGCATTCATGCCCTCACTTGCCCTCTCGTTTTATATCGGTGCAGGAATCTCGTTTGTCGCGGCACTGCTCTGCGTGATGCGGGGGGAGAAATACGTGCAGGAACTTGATGGGGCAGAGAAGGATGGTACGCCAAAAACAGAACCGCAACAGGTATCGGGGGAGCAGATAAAGTAGGATCTATATGCTCCCGGCACAGGAGTAAATCGTATGAAAGAAGATGCCTTGTTTAAGAAAATCCTGATAGCCACTGACGGTTCTGAAAAAAACCGTTCCGCTCTTGACGAGGGATTGCGNNCCCGTGCGTGCGGGGCAACAGTCTATGCCGTGTACGTGATCGATATGAGCGCGTTTTCTTCGACGCCGGGGGAAATCCCGATGGGAGATACCTATCGTATGCTCGAAGAAGAGGGACGCCAGGTGTTGTCACGGGTGCAGTCTCTGGCTGGCGATGTGAGTGTCGAAATGTCCGTGCTTGAAGGCAGGCCTGCGACCGAGATCGTGGAATTGGCCAAAACAAAAGACGTTGACCTTCTCGTGATCGGTACACACGGGAAAAAAGGGTTGGAGCGCCTGCTTCTTGGGAGCGTGGCGGAGTCGGTAATACGGTCAGCGCCGTGTAAGGTGCTGGTCGTCAAGTGACCGGATGCTGCCAGGATCCCCGCATGGTGTCGCAGGCGACCGCTTTATGCAACCGTCCGGTTTAATGGCTGAAAAAACAGAGATAACGTGTAACCGAAACCATCCTGTTGGCGTGATGCAATGAAAAACGTCTCCATGATCCTGATAGTCTTCATCATCCTGCTGGCATGTGCAGGCTGCGTTTCAAAAACGCAGAACACGGTTATCAGGGTCACCGATCTTGAGGTTGGAGATATTACGCCGGTGCCAGATGGTTCTTTTGATGTGTATACTACGGATTTCCGTGTAGAAAACCCTACGAATATGACCTTTCAGAATGTCGAAGTAACCGTAAACCTGCTCCCCCTGAGCCTTTACTGTCATCCCCAGTCCACCACCATCGATATTCCGGTGTTGAACCCTGTGGAAAAGCGGATTGAACGGTGGTCATTTTCGGAACTTTCTGATCTGGACTGCCAGTATAACTCAAGCTACACGATTACAACGGAAAATCAGGGGACTTCTTTCTTTTAATTCGGGGAGTTATCCCAAATGACGGGTTAAAACACCCGGTTTCCCGCAATAAAAAATTTGTTTGTGATATTCCCCCGCCTCAGGGCCTCTCCGANNGGCACGGCGGGGCAAGAGGGTCTTAATATTTTTTCACTAAAACCGCCGCGGGGACGTCCCTTTGGGGGCGGTGGCGTTCATCAATTTTAGCTCATATAGAATAAGTGAGGATTTTTTGTATTTCACGAAAAAGAATTTTTAACAAATTTTTATTATGTCGTATATCTTTATGCATCAATATGGGTGATGAAGACGTGACTGATGAAGTATTACGCAAAAATCGTATCGAACACAAGAAGTTAGAATTAGAATATGTGAAGGTTTTTCTTACATTTTGTAGTATTGTTGTAGCAGTTGAAGTTTTTATTATTGGCAATACGAATTTTGATGCAACGCTTAAAACAGTGGGACTTCTTATAATGGGAATCCTACTTGTATTGATGGGAATAGTCTTTAAGGATCAATTGAAGGAAATAAAGCGCATTTTTTACGAATAAAAAAGCATAAAATTATCTAAATTTTTAATTATATTTTTGCATTTAAACAGTCAATTGTGTGTTATTTAAAATAAATTCATTCAGATGAGATTTAGGCATGAAAAATAGTCTGTTCCATCTTATTGTAGCTTTTTCAAGGAGAATCTCCGGTATAAACGGAATAACTATTTTTTAATTTGTTTACTGTCGATAGTTGTTCGTCATGAAAACAAATTACCAGTCCACCCGGCTGTTCCGGAACACGCCCATGAACAGGCATTCAGTCGCATCGATCGTCTCGACACCGGTATGATCCCCGAGGGGAAGCCCAAGCCCGCGTACAATCGCCGCTGGTGTGCACTCATCTGCCTCACCCATGACCAGTTCGGCAGCAGACGCGATGTTGTCGGCAACTGCCCGTTTTGTCACCTCAAGTTTCCGGCCGAACAGGTCGCTTTTGCCCCGGTCATCAAGGACTGACGGGATACCGGCACAGCCGATTGCAACACCGCTGCACCCAAGGCGCATCGCATGGGTGCGGCTGTCGGCAATAATCACCGCGATAGTCTTACCGGTCAGCGCTTTCACCGTATCCCTGATGGAAACCGCGCTCAGGTCCGGATCTACCGGCAGGGGAGTAACGCATCCCGGCGGGGCGTTTGAGGCATCGACACCGGCATTGGGAAGCAGGGTGCCGTTTTTCATGCTCAGCAGGAACCCGGGGATATCCCCGACAATAGAATCGCTCTCAGTGAGAACAACTTCCACGGTCCGGGGATCCATCTGGTATTTTTCGCCCAGTTCCTGTGCCCGACTCGAGGGTGTAATCGTGGAAAGCCTTACAATATTTCCTTCCGCTGTCGCTACTGCAGTCTCTGCCAGCACAAGAATATCGTCGTCTTCAAACCCCCCGCATTCCCGCAGGGCTGCTTTCACGACACGTTCGGCGATAGACTCCCAGGAGGTAATAATACCGGTCGGAAGGCCGAACACCTCAAAGGAACTCTTCATCGCCCCTTCACCATGTGTTCGTAAACACGGATCGCATCCTTCGTCTCTCTGACGTCATGTGCCCGTACGATGCTGGCACCTTTCTCAAGGAGCAGCATCGTGACACTGATTGAGCCAGACAGCCGGTCGATCGGCTCCCGTTTGAGCAGTTCGCCGATAAACGTCTTGCGTGATACTGCCGCAAGAAGCGGGCGGTCAAAAGACCGGAACGTGTCAAAATGCCGGCATAGGTCCCAGTCATCATCCGGTGAACGGAACGGTGTCCACATCCCGATTCCGGGATCGAGCACATATTCCTGTACCCCTGCCGCTTCGCACCGCTTGATGACCAGTTCAAGCGCTGCCCGGGTCGCTTCAACACCCACTGCATCGCCCGGCTGCACACGCGACGCCATCACAAATGCCGGCAGCCCGGAATCCCCGGTCTTTTTTGCATAGGCCGGGGACATCAGCCCCGCGAGGTCATTGATCGCGTGGATCTCATGCCTTAAGCAGGTATCGAGCACGCCCGGGTGCATTGTATCCACCGATACGGTGATACCGCTGCCATCAAGTTCCTTTAACGCCGCTTCCATGCGGGAACCCTCTTCGCTCCCGCTGATGGCCTGCGTGTTTGGTGCGGTGCTCCGGGCACCGATATCAATCATATCTGCACCCTGCTCGATCATCTCCACGGCTTTTTTATGGACCTCATTGGTGGGGACAAACGAATCCGTATAGAATGACTCGGGGCTGCAGTTGATCACGCCCATGAGGCGCACTGGGGCGGACCCCCCGATGGCTATCTTGTTTACCAGACAGGTTCGCATGTTTTCAACTTTGCCGCATTGAAGGTGTTCTCCATGAGCGTTGCGATGGTCATCGGGCCTACCCCGCCCGGGACTGGTGTGATGGCAGACGCGATCTCTTTTATCGCATCAAAATCCACATCGCCGACCAGTTTCCCGTTAAGCTGGTTGATGCCGACATCGATGACAACGGCACCGGGTTTTACCATCGCCGCTTTGACAAAATGGGGTTTACCGATCGCAGAAACAAGGATATCCGCCCGTTTTATCTCGTCCGACAGGTTCTGTGTCCTGCTATGGCAGATTGTCACGGTTGCATCCGCATTGGTCAGGAGTGCCGCCATCGGTCGCCCGACATCGATGCTTCGCCCGAGGACAACCGCACGGGCACCGGCCAGCCCGATATCATATTCCGCAAGCAGGGTCATGATCCCCAGCGGTGTACAGGGCGCAAACCGTGGCCGCCCGGAAAAAAGGAGTCCAAGGTTGGTCGGGTGAAACCCATCCACATCCTTAATGGTCCGCACAGACGCAATCACACGATCCGTATTGATCTGTTTTGGGAGGGGAAGCTGGACGAGAATGCCATTGATATCCGGATCCTCGTTGAGACGGGCAATGGCATCAGTCACGCACTGCGTGGTCGCATCAGCCGGCAGTTCAATACCCACCGACCCGATGCCCACCCGCTCGCAGGCAAGGTGTTTCATCCGCACGTACATCCGGGACGCAGGATCGCTCCCCACAATGACGGTTGCGAGCCGGGGATACAGCCCGGACTCTTCGATCTCTTCTTTTACGAGATCGAGCCGCTTTTCCGATATTTTTTTTCCATCGAGAATGATACCCATGACCGTAGCCAACCAATACCCCTACGACGGGTAGATCGGGAATTTCTTTGACATTTCGGTAACTTCAGCATGAACTTTGGCGATTGTCGCCTCGCTCTGGATGTCTTTGATCACCCGTGAGATCCAGTTGCCGATCAGGCGCATGTCTGCCTCTTTCATGCCCCGTGAAGTAACCGCCGGCGTGCCGACGCGAAGACCGCTGGTCACAAACGGGCTCTTGGTCTCGTTCGCTATCGTGTTCTTGTTCACCGTGATGCCCGCGAGGTCGAGCGCCGCCTGGCATTCTTTGCCAGTCACGCCGCGAGCGCCCACGTCCACGAGCATCAAGTGATTGTCCGTGCCGCCGCTCACGAGCCGGAAGCCGTTCCGCTTCATCCCCTCCGCCAGGGCCGCCGCATTGACCACGATCTGTTTCTGGTAAGCTTGGAACGTAGGCTGCATGGCCTCATGGAGGCAAACGGCTTTGGCAGCGATCACGTGCATCAACGGGCCGCCTTGAATCCCCGGGAAGGTTTGGGAATCAATCTCCTTCGCAT
>PNBP01000058.1:0-7151 GCA_003136075.1 Methanoregula sp.
CGGATCTTCTCGATCACGCCGGTCGGGAGGTGCTCTTCCACGATGATCACGAGTTTTGGCTCTTCTGATAACTGGGGGTCGGTTACGAATATCTGCCGGATGGAAAGGTCGTGCTCTGCGAGAACCCGTACTGCGGCGCCGACGATCCCACGCTCATTTGCATTCTTGGGTAAAACAGTGATCACCGTATATCCGAGGGATTCGGCGACCTTGCTAAGGTCAGGAGTGGCACGCATATTGAGGAAGATATCTGAAAGAAATGGCCTTTCAAGAATGCGCCGTGCCGTGGAGTCGACAACCCGACGGTCGGATCCTATTGCTTTTGCTACCGCTGTTGCCGACATTTCGATCCCGTTACAGCTGATCCTTCCGTCAGAGGTTACGCCAAAACCGTTCTCGAGCAGGAATCGTACGACCCGGCTCTGGGAAGGAGAGTCTGAAAACTCATGGATGATATCCGACCACATACAAAGCACTGGGTATGGAGGACATAAATATGCATCTATGATGATTGACGCACATCAGGGTATAAATAATAACAAGCGTTCGCAAGTCAAAACTTTTCGAAATCCTGTGCTTTGAAACAGCGGGAATGTGCGGGAAAAATAATTCAACCGGAGCAATTCCGTTGACGTAATCTTCTGCATTTTTATTTCGCCCGGTTCGAAACATCCGGAGAATCTGAAATTTGTGCTAATTTTCCGCAGTGAACCGGACATTCACCGGAAAATTCACATCCGCGCTCCGGGAGTCCGGTAGTCTTTCAGGCCGTAAAAACGACCCCGGATTACATAACATTCTTTTAGGTAGACAACCTTTTTGTTATGACACAAAAGCGAGGGTAGCCAAGCCAGGTCAAAGGCGCTAGGTTGAGGGCCTAGTCTCGTAGGAGTTCTTGGGTTCGAATCCCATCCCTCGCATCTGGACGCGAAGTGTGAATCGTTCAGTTCTATTTTTAAACCGCTTCAATCAGACACTCGTATATGACTTACCCAGTCGCTCAGTTAATTACTGAAAGCTCTTTTCACAACATCAGGACNNGCCCAGATCCGGGAATTCATTGCAGAACTCCGGTCCTGCAAGAACATCAGCGCCGGGCGGGCGAACAAACTCACCTTCACGCTTATTACCTGGCGCAGGTTCATCGGGCCGTTTGCTGACAATCCTATTGGTGATCTTTATGCTGCAATCCCTGAGTTGAGAAATGCAAAGAGCCGCCGTGAGACGCCATTCAAACAGAACACCATCAGCGATTTCATCGCCATCCTCAAACAGTTTTACCTCTGGATGATAGACAACAAATATTCCCCCCTCACCGAAAGTAAAATCCACAAACTCCGGACCCCGCCCAAGGACACCATGACCAAGGTGGCCGCAGACCTGCTGACTCCGGATGAGATCACCGCGATGATGAAGGCATGCACCCGGACCATTGACCGGGCCATTGTCATGAGCCTGTATGAAGGCGGGTTCCGTATCGGTGAGATCGGGACCATGACCTGGGGAGATCTCACGTTCGACAAATACGGTGTCATCGCGAACGTGAACTTCAAGACCAACATGCCCCGGTATGTCCGGCTCATCATGTCCCGGGAATACCTGGCGCAGTGGCGAGCCTGCTACAAGCCGGACCCAAGTGGGGAGAGGCTGGTCTTTATCAACGAACGCGGCAAGCCGCTCATCCATGCAACCATCAACAAGCGGCTCAAGTGTATCGCGAAAACTGCCGGTATCCGCAAGCACATCACGCCCCATGTCTTCCGCCACAGCCGCATCACGCATCTCATCAAGGAAGGCGTGCCCGAGAGCGTGATCAAGCTCATGATGTGGGGCAACATCAGTACTGATATGTTCCGGACCTACGCCCATCTCACCGGGCAGGACATCGACTCCGCGATGCTCAAGTCATACGGCATCAGCGTCACGGATAACAACAGCAATGCATCACGGCTGGAGCCCTGTCAGTGCCCGCATTGTAAAAAGATCAATCCTCCGGTCTCGAACTATTGCGTTTCCTGCGGCCAGAGTCTTACGAGTGTTGTGATCGATACTGATGAGGGCATCCAGCAAAGCGTCTTACGGGACAACCCGGATATCCTGCGGCAACTCATTGATGAAAAGATTGAGGATATGAAGCGGAAAGGGGAACTCTGATTTTTTTTATTTTTTATATGGCCATAACTATCGAATATCACAAATCCTTTCTTCATTACACCAAAAAAATATGAAACTGTTAAAAAATATGAGGGGTGATAAGGAAGATTTTGTTAAAATTGCAGAAAATCCGGTCAAAAAACAGCAGAACTAAATAATTTCTATTTTCTATGATCACTTATGGTTACTAAGTTAGAATGGGATGTAATTAAGAAACGGGGCTGTGCTGTATGCGGAAAAAGTGATGTAGCTGTTGGCGGTCTGGAAAAAGCTCATTTGAAGGCAAAATCAAAAAATGGAACACAGGTTATTCCGATGTGTCCAACCCATCATAAAAAATTCGATAAAGGACTATTAAAGGATTCAGAACTGGAAAAAATTGGAATCGATCCAGAAAAGTATAAAAAATATCTTCCAAAAAAAGGGTCAGGTACTTCGAAACCAAAAACTGCAATAGAAGAATATGAGAAAGCCCAAAAAGAAACGGCAAAGAAAATGAAAAAGGCTAATGATGAAACCAAAAAGATATTTGGACGTAGATTGGGACTCATTTAGGTTATGCAATAATTCATTGTTTTGAAAAACTCATCCATTATAATCCAAATCTTGATAAATTGAATAAACTCGATTTTTTGTTTTTTTGTTGAAATTCCAGCGGGATAAATTATCAATTCTTTATAGCACCATTTGGGTTACGTTTCTGGATATTTTATTTCAATACTATTCGGTCTTTTCTTCCATCAACATTGCGGCCCCACCATTCAACAATCATCCGAGCAAGAGGTTGATGGGATAATTGAGGAGAATATGCAAATTTGCATAACGATTAACAAGTTTTTTTATAATTCAAACTTGTTATCTCATATTAATGGGATTTCAGTTTAATCTCAAAAAAGCACTTGGGCATGAAACAGAATACGAAGAACCGTATCCATATGAAGTTCATCAATCTCTAAAAAATTTAGACGTGATGTTCGAAGAAGATTTTTCACTAAATGAGCCCCAATTTTCAATGGAATATATAAAAAACAAAGAAGTTGAAGCGCCCACTCATTGGGTTTACAAAAATGTGGCTGATCCTATTGAAATGAATTATCGAAATGGATCATACACATTTAATTCAATTCCGGAATTATGGTAATATGGACGACGCACATTATTTAATTGAGTATCGCTTTCAGGGTTCTTTGAAATACGATATACGGAGTATGATTAATCATCTCCAAAAGAGGTTCCATTTACCTTCAGATAAAGAATTCCCCCACATCACTCTCGCCGGTGGCTTTACCACCAATAATGAAAAACAACTCCTGAAGGATTTTGATTCAATATGTTCGAAAACACCCCTGAGTAAATTTACGATAGACGGGTTTGGATACTTCGAAAATAAGACCGGAGTTATTTTTATCAATATTAAACCGAGTGAAAATCTAAAAATATTTCGCTGGACTGTTGCACAAACTATCTCAAGGTATTGTAAATTAAGAGAGTTTGATTATAAACCGGAT
Source organism: Methanoregula sp. (assembly GCA_003136075.1). Classification (GTDB taxonomy): domain Archaea; phylum Halobacteriota; class Methanomicrobia; order Methanomicrobiales; family Methanospirillaceae; genus Methanoregula. The sequence goes on from PNBP01000058.1 coordinate 3,663, forward strand.
TTTAAATTTCATGCAACATTATTAATGAATTTAAATGATTATGATTTTTCCAAGATAAAAAAATATATTGATACAGTCACGGAACCGCAATATGAACAAATTTTAATTCGAGTCACAATTCTTAAAAACAGCCGAATATTGTGCGAATATGATTTTCTTCAAAGACGTTTGTTAAACAGAACCGAAGCTCTTTCGGAAAGAGAACTGACAAAAACATTTCATCTCCTTAAAGAGTTCTTTAGAGGGAATTACGATCCGAATGTAGGATCTGCCCCAAAGAAAATAATCAAACAAGAATCGTGGCTTAGTAAAATCCCATTTATTGGTAAATTATTTTCGGGAAGGTAAAAAGATGGAAACTCCGCGAATTTTTATTATTTCTGATTTGCACCTCGAACATGCGAATATCATGAAATATTGTCATAGGGACCAATTTGAGGATGTCCATCAGATGAATTATGAGATGGTTTCGCGATGGAACCAAACAGTTGGTAAATTTGATACTGTTTATTTTCTTGGCGATTTGGTTTTTTCCAAGGATAAAGGGAGAAATATCAGAGGATGGTTGCACAAATTAAATGGAATAAAGATTTTCATTTGGGGAAACCACGACACTTACCTAAAATGTAAACTTCCATTCCTTGTGATAAAATTCAATGGGGAGCCTCTTCTTCTCGTACACAGTGAAGACCCTGATGGAGGGCATAACAAGGAAACATTGGCTCATACAGATGTTGGTAAAATCTTAACAGAGTGGAAAGAAACACCCTGGTGGATAATTCACGGTCACCATCACAATAACAATCTGCAAAAACACCCTTTGATAAATAATGAATCCCGCATGATAAATGTCAGCGCGGAATTGTTAGATTACCGTCCAATTGAATTGGAAAAACTTTTAGCTATGAGAAAACTTTGAGTTCAGATCGGGCTTAAATGTTTTTTTGAAAGGGACTGTCAAAATTTGCGGCACCTCCCGCCTCCCAAATATATTTCGACCACAATGTTCATCTGATTGTGCAAATTGTCAAAATATTTTAGCCGCGCACCACTTTTTTTTCGCGAAAAACGGGCAAATCAGTTAACTTTGTACGCCTAAAAGCAGCCAGCTAACCCGCTGGTTCAGATAACCCTATAAACAACCGCGCATTTATAAAATATTTACAATGCTCTGGGAATTCTTCAAAACGACGAGCGCTCGGATAAAGGCGGCAGCAAAATCCGTCAAAACAAAATTCCTTGTTTTGATCGGCCAGCCTGAACCCGAGGCTCCGGAAAAATACCCGGTCCAGAAGAACAACTACACGTCCGAAACCCGGCGTGCAATGAATAAGGGTCAGTGGTGCAGACAGACGAGCAGCCACGCCCCTATCTTTTCGCTCTTCACCTATTTTGGTGATCGTCAGTAGCATCAGATAACCTGCTGTCGGATTTCTTTCATGGCGTTTGTCCGATAGGTCACCTGCCGTTTCGAGAAAAACGGTGCATGACCGGACAATAGCCATGGCTCTATCCGGCCCGGCAGAGAGAAATTTTCAAAATTCAGGGAACGTGGTTGAACAAGAAACACAACACTGGTGAAAAAATGCAGAACGGGATTGTTCGTGAACCCCTGCGGGTCACGCAGGAAGCCGTAGACGCGTACGAGAAGCGGTCCGGTTTCTATGGTATCGGCAAGAAAATGGTTGAACACGGTCGCTGGAAGATCGTTACAAAAGAGGAGGCACCATGCAGGCACAGTTAGTTGGCAGCTCACAGGCGAAACTTACCCAGTCATGCCGTGAAACTGCCAAACATAATTTTGTTTCTGACTTTATATCCCTCACTGAATGGACACGAACGACCGGAGGAGAAGCATGAGCCATTTCTCCGCCGGGATTGTCATGACCGGAGGCGACGGGTATGTTCATGTCCGGATCTGGGGCGAGTCGTACTACATCTGCCCCGAGGAACTGGGGATGCTCCTCTTCGTGGGCGACCGGGTCCCGCTGCTGAAAAAAGGACCGGACCCCAATGGAATGCCGCTGATATCCGGCATCGTACATCTCAATCCATCGGGCCGGGCCGTTATCATCGGCGTCGGGAAAACCCGGTACATGCTGCCCCGCGACCGGTTCATCGCGGTTGCGCTTGGCGAGGATATATCCTGCCTCCTCTTTGAGGTCCCTTCTGATGTGAAGGAACCTGAAATCATTTCCCCATCCAAGAAAGGAGCGACATCATGACCAGCCGTCGCAGCAGGCTGATCGAGGACGGAGCCCGCGAACTGCTCCAGTTTCACGGGTACAAGGTCCGGGTCCTGCCGGTCGGATTCAACAAGCGGCTTCCCCCGGCCCACCTTGTCGCAACCCGGCCATCCGGAGAGACACGGTTCATCCGGATCACGAAACTTTTTCACCAATCCTCCTCGGTGCAGACCGTTGAACAGAGATGTTACGTGGGCCTGGCACAGCTCCGCAAGCATCAGGCGCTCCATGCCGGAGAGACCGGGCTCCATTACGAGATCTGGTGCTATTCCCTGAGCTTCGGTTTCCGGTGTTTTGAGGTACACAAAGACAGCGTGCGGGAGATCCCCAAACTCTCGCTCTTCACCCCGGTCATCCGGAAGACCGGAGGTGTTGCATGACCGCTGTCCACCGGATGCGGATACTGGAACAACAGGCCGGTACCATTTTCCTGAAACTGGGATATAAGCCCGTGATCGTGAGCAACTGTTTCCGGAATTCCCGGTACATCCTGTTCAACCTGTCAGCCAGAAAGGAACGGGAAGACGGGACCATCGATGCCGTGATGGTGAAACTGAAAATTTCCCTTCACGCGATGCAGTCCCTGGATGAAGCGACGGTCTTCTGCCGGAACGAGATCGGGCGCCTGAAGAGATTCTTTGACCAGGTGCCGCAAGGAGTGAAATGCTCCCGGTTCGAGGTCTGGATCTCGATTCCTTCGGACCGGTTCCAGCAGTTCGAGATCACCCGGGACGGCATCCGGGAAATTCTTATCCCTGATGAAAAGACCGGGCAGAACGGAGGTAAGGTATGATCGCACAGATTTCATTCAATGCCTCGAAGGACCGGGCCACCGAGCTGCTCATCTCCCGGGGCTTTGAGCCGGTCCAGCCGGAGAACAGCAGGTTCCTCACCCGCTACATCCCACTCCACCTTGTAGGATTGCGGGGAAATTACGAAGCGCTCTGCGTGAAACTGCGGATCGCTCACGGTGCAGTGAGCGTGGCGTACGTTGAATCGTTCTGCAGGTTTGAGTGCTGCCAGTTCCGTTCGTTCCTGACAAAATATCCGGGCAATGTGTTCCTGCGCTGCGAGATCTGGGTCGTGTCACCGAACGGTTCAATCCATTGTTACGAGGTGCTGCCAGATTCTCTCCTGGAGGTGGCAGCCTATGCCGGATGAAGACACAAAACCGGCAGTCACAACTGACAAGAGAGGGGGCATCCCGCTCTACCTGATCTCGAACGTGATCGAAGCCCTGGTC
>PNBP01000058.1:7208-7453 GCA_003136075.1 Methanoregula sp.
AAGCCAGGGTGTGGGTGGTGACCCGTGGATGGATTGCTTCGTGAGGCAATTGCCCGAATAGCCGGACCCGGGCAGGTCGTAGAGGTCCGGGCCCTCACCGACCAGTTCACCCACAGCGGATATTTCAGCGATCACGATGCCCTTGTCCGGTCAGTGGAGCCGCTCGATGCCGATGGTTCGGTCCACGGCATTTACGTCACGCTGAACGAAGTGAACCCGGCCCTGCTCTCGCGCCGGGCGAACCG
>PNBP01000002.1 GCA_003136075.1 Methanoregula sp.
TCACCGGCACCGGGCATACCGGTCTCATTGTCACCGGTATGGTAACATCCGGTCCCGGTCAGAATATCACACCGGCACCCGGCACGGTGTACCAGTACCTGGACCTGACACCCGCACGGTACACCACCATCAGCGGGGCAGTGATCTCCTTCATAGTTCCCCTCTCGTGGCTGAACGACAACAACATCGATCCGCAGAACGTCGTGCTGTACCACCTTGTCGGCACAACGTGGACAGCAGTGCCGACAACTTTCGTGAAAACCGTGAGCGGACAGGTATACTTCACCGCGACGACTCCCGGTTTCTCGAAGTTCGCGATCACCGGACAGAGTCCTCCTCTCGCGGTGCAGACCACCGCAGCCGCGCCCCAGTCGTTCGGATCGCTTGCAGCCGCTGACCCTGCTCCCGTAGTATCGACCGTGGTGCGAACACCTGTTGCCACACAGACTACCACTGCACCAGTCCAGCCGGTCCAGCCTTCGGCAGGCTTCCCGCTTGCGACTCTCGGGCTCGGTGTGGTTGGGTGTATCGTGCTCGTAACCGGCGCCCTGGTGACACGTCGCTGGTGGATCCGGAAGCAGAACCCGGCCCTGTTCCTGAACGATGAATAGGATTCGTTGATTTTTTCTAAACCAACCTTTTTTCTGCGAATGTATTTCGCACAGATGTGAAAAAACCCGATACATTGGTGGGAAAATAAAAAACCGACTCTCTGCACCTTACCATCGCAACAGTTCCCTGTTCGCTCTTATCAGCGGCTGGCGGGGACAGTGAACGGGTACTCCCCACAGGATACCGGCCGGACTCTTTACAGCTTGAACCCCGGTATCTCGTCAAACACCGACTAGTAGAGCAGTGAAAACAGGGCGACGTACTCCGCCGCCTTTTCAGTCGCCGTGTACGTGGTCTTCTCCCCCTCTTTGGTAACCGCGAGATATCCCTTTCCCGCGAGGAATTCGAGGTATTCCTGTCCGGTCTTCGAGTTGAGATCACAGCGGTTAATGATACCGGTAAACGACTTCCCAGTCTTACAGAACGTCAGGATCTCCCCGTAGATCTCGTACCACTTGCTGCGTCGTTCTGCCATGATCAGCCCTGCTCCAGCATCCTGTCCAGTTCGCCCTCCGACCGGGATAAGGCGTCCAACCGGGCATCCCATACTTTTGCGTATCGCCGGAAATACCGGGAGATCCGGATGCTGACCCCTCCGATCACAAGGCTGATTGCCGCTGCAATGATGGCGGGGAGCACGGGTTGCATGCCGCTCCCTGCGCTAATCCCCACAATGATCCCGCCGATGTCGAGAACGCCCTGCACCACGTAGCAGATGCCGCCGAGCATGCAGATGACGACCATTGTCTGGATCGTCCGTTTCTGCTCCCGGTACTGGGTCATCATGTGGACCATCATGCCGGTAAATTCTTCGGATGTAATCTCCCGCTTTTTCTTCTGCCTGTAGACGGTCCGGACGACCTTTACACTTTTGAGGAGTTTTGCGGTCACCGTGATCCAGACGAGCCCGAGTANNCGATAAACGGGATTGCCGGCGTTCCTGACGGGATCGAGACCGGCTGGGGTACGAGCTGCCGGACCACGATCGCGAGGCCGATCGCCATCGATAGCGCAGCAAAGACGAGGTTCATCAAGTATAGGGCGAAAAAGCTGAGGAATTCTTCTTCGAACGCTTTTGAAAGATTTGTGTTCATCGCGAACTATTCACCATTGTATGAATTTTGTATCTGCCTTAAAATAAAACCATGAACCTGAGATACGTAACACAGAACTCCACGAGAATCGGGAGTAGCGAAAAAAAGACGGCGGTGGGAAAATATCCCTTTACTTCCTCTTCCCGGCGGTCTTCTTTGGTGCCGCCGCTCTCTTTACCGGTTTCTTATGGGGTCCGACGTCAACGCCCTTTGTCTCGCAGGGCAGGCACTTTTCCAGTTTCTCGTCGACGATCCGGTACGCGTTTGCGAGCACCGATGAGTTCGAGATCATGCCGGACAGGAGAATCACTTCGAGGATCTCCTCGCGGGTTGCACCCATCCGGAGGGCGGCCTGCAGGTGATATCCCGTACAGTACTGGCACTTGAGTGCAGCACCGACGGCGAGGCTGATCAGCTCCACGTATTTCGGGTATGGGGGGCTTGTCTGGGCCACGGTGCTTTTGTAGAGAAGGTGGGAGATGAGCACTTCGGGCCGCTCGCCCATCCGCTTGAAGATCAGGGGAACCCGGCCGTACTCTTCCTCGATCGTCCTCATCCATTCTTCGGCGGTTACTTCCGCTCCCTTCTTCACGATCTGGGCGAGCTTCTCTTCGAACTGGTCCTTCGTGGATAGTGCTGAAACCTTCTTTGCCATCATATCACCGTGTTTGTCTCCGAGAACGGGCGGATCCGGACAAGGATGTAGTCCCGCATCCTCGATGGGACGACATCGGCGAGGTCGCCGAGCCGGATCCCGCTCTCGAGTTCGAGCCGCCGGAGTTCCTCTGCGTACGTATCGTAGGGAAGTTTTACCCTCAAGCCCGCCATCTGGACGGTCAGGGGGGTTGGGGAAGTAACCTCGTGGATTGCCGGCACCTGCTCTCGTATGAGCTCCATGAGCCGTGCGGGAGCGACCGAAAGCGGGTCTTTGGCTATCTGTTCCCGCTTCTTCTCGAGCACTCTTGTCACCTCTGCGACGATCTCGTCGAGTTTCCCTATCTCCTCCGCTTCTTTCGTCCGGCGCATAAACCGCCCGACGCTGCCTACGTACCCGTCGGCAGGCGGGTCGACGATCCTGCGGAGCGTCTCCTCGCTCGGGCCACCCATTACGATGATCGGGACTTCGACGCCCCGCCGCATGTGGGGCCACTTATGCTCGATGCAGGTCTCGAAATTGCCAAACGCGAAGACCGCGATGTCGTGCTCGTTGATCACATCCCGCTCCTCGTCGTTGATTGTCGAGATCCTCTTCCCCGGGCCACGGGCGGGGCTGACCATGTTCGTCTTTGCGCCGATGCGCCGGGCGTACTCGGCAAAGTCGCACGAGGGGTGGGGGAGGTGGTGGATCTCAAGGCTCATGCTGACGACCGCGATCTCGGTGCCGACGAGGGGGGACTCCGTGATCTCGCCGAAAAGGGGTTTTGCGATCCGTGTGATCAGCTCGATGTCGTCCCGGGGCACGAAGGCCTGGAGGACAACCTCCTGTGCGACCATGTATTTCTGGACGATGTAGCCCCCGAGGTCTTCAATTAAGTCGATGATTACGTCGCGCTGGTGGATGCCTCCCTTGTATGTTACGGGCACGAGTGTCATGGCGTCTCCCCCATCAGGGCGAACTTTGCCCGGATCAGATCGTCGATGTCCTCGGGTATCGGGTCTTCGCTCGCGACAAACGTCAGCTTGCCCCCCTCGTGGATCTCCCTGCGCACCCGGAAACCTTCGGGCGCGATGAGCCGGAACGCGTAGATCAGGTCCTTCCCCACCGCTTCGCTCGGGTCGGCGACAACGATCTCTTCGATCTCGGCGGGCGTTGCCTTGACATCGTAGAGGATCACGGTAAACCGGTCGGGCTGCTCGACGTGGTCTTTCCCGAAGCG
>PNBP01000017.1:0-6750 GCA_003136075.1 Methanoregula sp.
TGGAATGGCTGCGCCGGAACAACTATCTCTAATCCTCTATTTTTCGTCTGAATGTCCAATAACCTGAAATGCTATTTTTTAGGATTGCTGTGACCGTCCTGTCATCCTCACACTGCGTTCGGAGCAACCTGAAGACGTGCAGCGCATTACTGTTCAACGAGTACGCGAACGGGGGATTAAAAAAAGTGATGGACCTGCCTTACGGCACGATCTTCGAAATCGGTATCTCAAGGATATCTTCCGCACCACAGCTCTTGAGTTTCGGAATTAACCTGTTCACGACATTTTTTGGTACCACGGTCTGGATGCTGTAATAATCAATCCCGTGGAGCTGGCTGACGGTCGGTTTTTTCATCGCGGGAAGAGCAGAGACGATCTTTTCAAGGGATGCCCCCGGCACATTCATCGTGAGCAGCACCATGTGCCGTGCTGCAATCACGCCAAAGAGGAGGGTCTTGATCTCTTCGATCTCTTTTCTCTTCTCCGGGTCTGCCCAGCTTTGTTTATTGGCGATGATTACGGTGTGCGACTCCATGATCTGCCCGATGATCTTAAGGCCGTTCTTGCGCAGGGTCGTTCCCGTTTCGGTGAGATCTACGACGACATCCATGAGATCCGGCACCTTTGCCTCCGATGCCCCAAACGAGTGGAAAAGCTGCACCGGGACACCCAGCGATTCAAAATATTTTTTTGTGAGCTCCGGGTATTCTGTGGTCACCCGGCTGTCCGGGCGGATCTGGTTTGCGTTCTCGATCGGTTCATCGCGGTGAACCGCAACGACGATCTTCACGTTTCCTTCACCGGTTTTGCTATAGGAAAGGTCTGCGACCTCCACGACGTCAGATCCTGTCTCCCTGACCCAGTCAAGGCCGGAGATCCCAAGATCGAAATACCCCTTGTCCACGTACGTGGGGATCTCCTGAGGGCGCAGGATCTTGATTTTGCCGATACGGGGATCATCGATACGGGGATTGTAATCGCGATCCGTGCGCTTGACCTCAAGGTCAGCCTCTTTGAAGAGCTGGAGCGTCTGTGCTTCGAGGCTGCCCTTTGGGAGTGCGAGGGTAAACATACCACATACCATTGGCGGGAAAAAAGATAAAGATAAATGGTGGTATGGTTGACGGTCAGTCAAACGTGTGAATGACCAGCCCGCTTAAGAGTTTGGGCTCAAACCATGTTGATTTTGGTGGCATCACATTATTTGCATCGGCAACATCGAGCACGGTTTCAACCCGGACCGGTTGCATGGCAAACGCGACAGTGAATTTTCTCTCATCGACAAGTTTTTCGAGGTCGGCAATCGGCCGTGCACCGCCGAGGTACTGGAGCCGGGCATCGCCACGGGGGTCTGTGATATTGAGCATACCTTCGAGCACGAATTTCTGGAGTACTGCAACATCGAGGATATCGAGCGGCGCTGCACTGGGATCAATCGGGCGGGTACATTCGTACCAGGTGCCGCCAAGATACATGTGGACGATATGATATTTTTCCGGGGTGGCGATGTGCGGTGTTATGTTATATCCGCTGCTGTCCACGGGTCCATAGGTTTTGACATCAAAAAATTTTCGTATGTGCGACATATATGATTCAGGGGTAAACGAACCAATATCCGTGAGCAGGCGGCTGTACCCGTGAATCCTGACACGGTCATGAGCAAACAGGACTCCCATGAACCGGCTGACATTCCCCTCAACGGGCAATCCGGCCGCTTTTCTCCGGTCAGCCACATTAACCGCCGCTTTTGCCCGGTGGTGGCCATCAGCAATATATAGGTTTTGCACTGTGGAGAAGAGCTCTTCAAGCCGGGCAAGATCTTGTGCGTCAGTGATACAGAAGATCTGGTGTGTTCCACCATCTGCAGCAGTCACTTCCGCATCCGGTATTTTTGCTGGGGGAATAAGCGATTCAACGACTGAAAAAAGGAAATCCGTGTTCCGGTAGAGTAGTACTACCGGACCGTTGTGGGCTTTGACCGCTTCTATATGCCGGGTCCGGTCCTCTTCCTTGTCATACCGGGTATGTTCATGGCGCCGGATCCGGTTTGTGTGGTAATCCTCTACATCGAGCCCACAACAGAGCCCGACAAATGTGTCGCCATTCTGGTATACCCGGTACACGTAGAAGGAAGGCGCAACATCCCGTTGCAGGCGTCCGCTTTTGATTAACGCAGCAAAATTGTCGTGCGCCCGCTGGTAGACGCGGTCGTCATGCGGGGGGATGTCGGGGAGTTCTGCGTCAGACCGGCTTACCCGCAGAAAACTATCGGGATTCTGCCGGATAATCTCACGCGCCTCTTCTGCTGTCACCACATCGTATGGCACTGCCGCGATGGCTGCAGCTTCTGAGGGGGCGGGGCGGATCCCTGCAAAAGGAAATATCTTCACCATGAAAAACTACCAGAGCCCTGTATGTTATGTGAGCGTTCTTTCTCTCATAATTGGGCGTGGTCACATATATAATCAAAGACCGGCTGCGAACCGGTATCAGCCCACCGGTGACAAACGAGTGAATCTGCGTAATCCTTATGGTCTTATGGGTGCAGAAAAGGATACTGCATTTTCCCGCGGTGCCTTTCCATGATCCGTTCCCATGATATCATCCCTCCTCCTCATCCCCTCATACGGCGGGTCACCCTTGCGGATATCCCCACCATTGTCGCGATTGAAAACGAGGCGTTTGCTGACCCGTGGGACAACGCAATTTTTACTGAAGCATTGAGCTATTACCCGACCACGTACTTTGTTGCCGTCAGCGGCGGGAATATTGCAGGGTTTGTTGTCGGTGCCATAGAAGATACCGGTGAAAATATCTATGGCCATATCTGTAATTTTGCCGTCCACCCCCAGTACCGCAAGCAGAAGATCGGATCGGCGTTGCTGAACCGCCTCGAACAGCAGTTCATGATCGAGAGTGCAACCGGCTCCCAGCTGGAAGTTCGTGAATCCAATCTTGCGGCCCAGCAGTTCTACCGGTGCAGGGGCTACCAGAACGTTTTCCAGGTGGGCGGTTACTACGCAAATGGCGAAGATGCCCTTGTCATGATGAAATGGTTCCGGTTTTAATGCGTTCCATATCAGGTTGTCAGGTCGTTGGTTATGACGCACCTGTTGAAGACCCCTTATTGGGCACACTAAAAAAAAAGATTATCCCCGCCCAAGCTGCTGGTGAGCGCGGGCAAGGTGCTGTGCAGCGAGTGCGCCGAGAAGAGACAATTCACCGGCGAGCACTGCGGAAGCAATGATCTCAGCGAGTTTTTTTGCGTTCGTGCCCGCGGGATTTCCGCCGCCAGCAACTCCGAGAATTTTCAGGCACTCCTGCTGGGTACCGACACCCGTGCCGCCCCCAACGGTTCCAACAGGAAGCGAAGGCAGGGTGACGGATACATAGACTCCTGTGTTTGTGGGATCGACCGTCGTAATGCAGGTAGCACCGTCAATCGCGTGAGCAGCGTCCTGTCCGCAGGCAATAAACATCGCCGCAACAACATTTGCTGCATGGGCGTTGAACCCCATCGAACCGGCGCGGGCGGAACCAATGAGGTTCTTGCGGGTGTTGACCTCGCAGAGCGTTGCCGCATCAGTCTTGAATATTTTCTCGATCAGCTCATGGGTGAGGGCGATGCCAGCCACTGCACTGCGTCCTCTTCCCATAATCCCATTAATGGCAGCGGGTTTCTTGTCGGTGCACATATTGCCGGAGAGCGCAACGAGCCGGGCCCGGGTCTGGTGTGCGATCTCGTCTGCGACTTTTGCACTTGCGATAGTGACCATGTTCATCCCCATCGCGTCCTTGGTGTCAAATTCGAGCCTGACAAAAACGCTCGTGCCGGTGATGAAGGTGACAATATCGGTGAGTTTTCCATGCGAGGTGGTGGCCTGTGCGATGGCGGCAAGTTCTGCCCGGTGTGCCTGCACCCAGTCCACGATCTCTTTTGCATGGATGACATTCTCTGCTGCAAAGACCGGGGCCCTCGTCATCCCGTCATGCAGGATGCGCACCTGTGCGCCGCCGGCTTTGGTAATGGCGCTGCATCCCCGGTTGACGGATGCAACCAGTGCGCCCTCGGTGGTAGCAAGGGGCAGCCAGAACTCCCCGTTCGCGTATTCGCCGTTGATCGCAATAGGCCCTGCAACACCTAACGGTACCTGAACAGTTCCGATCATGTTCTCGCAGTTCCGCACGACGACCCGTTCAATGTCGATGGAAAAGATACCGATATTTTCAAGCGTGGTTCCGGTTTCCTCTTCGATAAACCGACGCCGCACCCGTATAGCGTCCAGCGGTGCGAGTTCCTTGTCGAGCTCGTAGAGTTTTATCGAACCGTTTTTGAGTTTTTCACACATCCGCTCTTCCTGCTCATTGACGGCGCCTGATTCTGCACAGCAGTCGCGCCCCTTGCGTTGCTCACCATCATCAGTCATGAATAATGGTAGCACGTATAAATTTATGATACCGGTGGTTTCGAAGATGACGGTCGAACAGTGGGGCATACGGGTACCGCTTGGGGAGGGAGAACCTGTACGGCAGGCGCTTATTCGTGAAGGTGCGCTTGATCCGGTGCTCAAACCCCAAAGGGATGGCAACGCGCTCCTGCTGCCCGTGCTTGAATGGCGCGAGGGGGCCATGCGCTGCGCTTTTGAATCCATGCCCGACCGCCTGACACTTCCCCGCCACGAACTTGTTGGCGGTATTGCGATTATGCAGGACTGCGATCCAGCAGGTGCAGCGCAGATTCTCGGATCGCGCCCGTCTCTCCACACGGTGCTGTATACGACAAGCGAAGTGTCCGGCGAATACCGGACCCGGGACTACACGGTTCTTGCCGGCATGCCCACCACGCGGACAAAGGTGACGGAGCACGGGCACCGGTTCATTGTTGACCTTGCAGGCGCTTACTTCTCCGCCCGACTTTCCACCGAACGCCACCGTATCCTTCAGCAAATGGGTGAGAACGAACTTGTGCTGGATATGTTTGCCGGTGTGGGACCGTTTGCCCTCTCCCTTGCAGCGCGGGCGGCGCTCGTTGTGGCATCCGATATCAACCCGCTGGCAATTGAACTGATGATTGAAAACTGCGTGCAGAACCGGACAAAGAATGTGTTGCCCATTCTTGCAGATGTACGAAATCTTATCGGGATCCTGCCGTGGAAATTTGACCGGATCGTGATGAACCTCCCACTTGCCGGCACGGAATTTCTGCCGGAAGCGTTCCGGCTCTGCCGGCCCGGTGGGACGATTCATTTCTATGCACTTGTTTCAGCAGAAGGGGAACACATGCCACGTCTCCGGGAACTGGGCGCGGAACATATCACCGAGCGCATGGTCCGGTCGTACTCGCCCGGACAGTGGCATGCGGTGTATGATATTGAAGTGAAATCTGGTTGGAGATCGTCACAAGCCTAGTCTGATGAGGATTCACCACGCAACCGGATACCTGCGCGATCTCTCTTGGTATAACACAGGCTGCTACGGGATCACAGGGGAACTGCTGACCTCCGTTCTGTGCTGCCATTACCGCATCTTATTTTTGATCAGGGTCAATCTGATAGAATGGTTCACCAGCACCTCCCTATATGTCCCGTTTGTATGCGGGCTGATAGCGTTATAGTTCACGAAGATCTCGGAGATGACGGGCATTTCTGTCTCTGCGCAGGTTCTGGTGGATGCGGCTCGACATTTGTCATGAGACCCGATGGTACGCTGTCTGATATTTTTTAAAAGGCAAAACTTTGAGGTGTCGAAAGGACATCCGGCGACACAAAAAATCCTAAAAATCCTATCCTGACAGACCAGTCCAAACTGGATACGGTGAACCCTGAACCACCTGCTTTCAATATTTTGCAGATCTGTGGACCGTGATATTTCGATCCCTGAAATCGGTCTCAAATAAAAAAGAAAATTACTCCACCGGCACGAACTTCGTGCCATAGTGGATGATGCCGCTCTCGCCATCGGTGGCGATCTTGCGGAACACGCTTTTTACCTTCATGCCGATCTTCGCATCTTTTGGATCGCAGATGATCTGGGTCGTCATCTGGGGGCCTTCATCGAGCTTGATGATGGCAAGCACATACGGCCCGGGAGAGGAGAACTGGTCCGGTGCCGTCTGGATAATCGTATAGGTGACAATAGTTCCCTTGCCGGAGAACTTATGGTCCACGATCTTCCCGGTCCTGCGGCAGTCCGGGCAGAATGTCCGCGGGGGGAAGAAGTGCCGGCCGCAGGTCTCGCATTTCGTGCCGACAAGATTGTAGCGCTGGGGGATCTTTCTCCAGAATCGTGCGACGGTCATATTATACCCTCCCGAGGATGTGGACAGCAACTGTTGCACCGGTACCGCCAACGTTATGCGTCATGCCAATTTTTGCGTTGTCGATCTGCCTTTTACCGGCATCGCCGCGGAGCTGCTGGACGATCTCAAAGACCTGCTTGATCCCGGTCGCTCCCACCGGATGCCCGCAGGCTTTCAGTCCCCCGCTCGTGTTTNNTCGTAGACCTGCTTGATACCGGTCGCACCGACCGGGTGGCCGCAGGCTTTGAGTCCGCCGCTCGTGTTGACCGGGATCTTCCCGCCAAGTGCGGTCTCTCCGTCAGCCGTGAATTTACCCGCTGTTCCCTTCTTACAGAACCCGAGGTCTTCGATTGCACAGATCTCAGCGATCGAGAAACAGTCGTGCACTTCCACCATGTCGATATCCTTGTGCGTGAGTTTTGCCATCTGGAACGCCCGCTGCCCTGCGGCAA
>PNBP01000017.1:6759-11973 GCA_003136075.1 Methanoregula sp.
TGACGGCTGCGGCCCCATCCGTGATGGGCGAGCAGTCAAAGAGCCGGAGGGGTTCGGCAACCATGGTGGATCTCATCACGGTGTCAAGGGTAATCTCCTGCTGGAACTGGGCAATTGGGTTGCGGGCACCGTTATAATGGTTCTTCACCGCGACCTGTGCCAGCTGCTCGCGGGTCATGGAGTACTTGTGCATGTAATCGGTTGCGATCATCGCATACAGTCCGGGGAACGTCGCGCCGACAAATCCTTCCCATTCGCGGTCCGCTGCACCGGTGAGAGCGTCCGTGCTCGCGCCGGGTTCGACATCGGTCATCTTCTCGACTCCTGCTGCGACGACAATATCTTCCATGCCGCTTGCCACCGCAATCACGGCCTGCCGGAAGGCAAGACCTCCGGAGGCACAGGCCGCCTCGACCCGGGTCGAAGGGATATGACGGGTTGCCATACCCGCGTAGTCCGCGATAAGGGCACCGATGTGCTCCTGCTCGATGAACCGGCCGGCACTCATGTTGCCGACATACATCGCATCAATCTTTTCCCCGGAAAGCTGGGCGTCTTCAAGGGCGAGTGCCCCTGCCTCGACAAAGAGGTCGCGGAACGAACTCTCCCACTTCTCGCCAAATCTGGTGCAGCCTACACCAATCACTGCTACGTCTCTCATACCTGCATCACCAGTTTTCCCTTGTGTTTCGCGTACTTTGCATAGTCCAGGTAGATGGGATTCTCTAAGAGTTTTTCAACTCCCGGAGCTGCGTCACGGTTGAACATGTCTGACTCGATTGCGTCAGTGACGGTTATGTCAAAGGCATCGCTGCCGGCACCTGATCCAAACGAGCAGACAAAGATCGTGTCGCCCGGTTTTGCGATATCAAGCGTTGCTGCAAGGCCGATGGGCGAGGCGCCGGAGTACGTGTTCCCGAGGTGCGGGACAACAAGGCCCGGCTTGATCTGCTCGGGTTTGAACCCGAGATCCTTTGCCGCCTTCTGCGGGAACTTCGCGTTTGGCTGGTGGAAGACCGCATACGTGAAATCCTTGGGGCTCTTTTTGGTCTGCTCGAAAAGGAGGTTGCTTGCACCCTTTACGTGTTTGAAATACCCGGGGTCACCGGTAAACCGCCCGCCATGGCGGGGGTAGTCCTGTCCTTCACGTCTCCAGAAGTCAGGAGTATCGGTTGTGAACGAGCAGGTATGGTTGATCGTTGCTATCGGGTTGTCGTTCCCGATTATATACGCCGCTCCACCAGCTGCTGCCGTATATTCGAGCGCGTCGCTGGGAGCACCCTGCGAAACATCGGAACCAATGGCAAGCCCGTACGTGACCATGTGACTTTTCACCAGTCCCATGCATGTCTGGATTGCGGCAGTTCCTGCCTTGCAGGCAAACTCGTAATCGGCGGCGGTCATGTTGGGTGTCGCACCGATTGCCTCGCCCACCGTGCATGCAGTTGGTTTTACCGCGTAGGGGTGGGATTCGCTCCCCACATATACGGCACCGATCTTATGGGTATCGATCTTCCTACGCAGCAGTGCGTTCCGTGCTGCTTCGACCGCAATCGTTGCGGCATCCTCATCGAGATCGGGAACCGATTTCTCAAAAACACCCAGTCCTCCTGAGATATCTTCGGCATTTGCGCCCCAGACTCTTGCGATCTCCTCAACCTTAATCCGGTATCTCGGTATATACACACCGTAGGTAATGATGCCTACCATTGTTTTTCCCTCAACGTACTCACTATTTTGTCAATATCCATGCCCGTGCACAGCACCGTGATATGATCACGGTTTGCCATTTTTTCCACGATCGGGTGGACGTCGGCAGACTCGATTCCCTGGAGCACCACGCACCGTGGCTTGAACGGCGTGACCCGGATCGCCACCATCGGCGACTTCCCCGTAGAAACGTTGGTAAAAATCAGGACGCGCTCCGTGCTCCATCCATAAATACGGTTGAACTCGTTGCTCGACAGCTGCATAATGGCATTCAGGCTGTTTACGACCGTGTAGCCGAAGATGGACTGATCTGTCGATCCGCACAGGAGCGTGCACCCGATCGCGTCAGTGAGTTCTTTGAGCGCGATCGGGTTTTCATACTCGTGGAGATCGTAGATCACATCGTCGACCACGTTCGAGAAGAGCATGGTTGAAAATTTTTCAATTTGTTTGCCGCCTTTCTCCTCGTCAATAGCGAGGAGCGCATCGACTATTTTGCCGACAACAGCGGTCCCGGGACTTTTTCTCCGCCCGCTTTCGTAATCACTGATCACGGACGGGGAAATGCTGAGGCGATCCGAAAGGACGCCGGGTGCAATTTCAAAGTTCTGGCGCCACTTTTTCAGCGCAAGCCCCGGTGAGTCCGACAGGGTAATTTCACCCGCCATCTTTTCGGCGAGCTGGTTACGCACTCCGGAATTCATACTCATGATCAAGAACCCGTGGTGTTATATAACTAACGAACATGCATTCGACATCAAACGAAAGCCAACGGGAAGACTGAACAAAGGTAATCCATAAATAATAAGCATCCCAATTTTGATAAGCATGGTACTGGCTGAGGATCTGGAATGTCTCAAGGCAATTGCTCTCATGGGCGGGTGCCGTGGTTCTGTTATGGTCTCTTCGCAGGTTATCGGAGAAGCGCTTACGGCAAGTCCGCAGACGGCCTCACGGCGGATCCGGGCACTGGAAAGCCAGGCCTTGATCACCCGGACGATGAGACCGGATGGCCAGCATATAACCGTCACAACGGCCGGCGAGGAAGCCCTCCGGCGCGAGTACGCGGATTACTGCCGGTTGTTCGCGCACGATGGCGCTCATTACGTGATGAGCGGTACCGTGATCAACGGTCTTGGCGAAGGGCGCTACTACATGAGCCTTGAGCCGTACAAAAAACAGTTTCTCCGCCTGCTCGGGTTTGAGCCCTTCCCCGGGACACTTAACCTGCGCCTGTCCGGGCAAAGTATCCCGACGCGCAAGAAGTTGGAGACGCAGGAATGGATCACGATACACGGGTTTTCTGCAGAGGGGCGCACCTTTGGGGACGTCCGCTGCCTGCCCTGCCGGATCAACGACATTCCCTGTGGGATTGTCGTGCCCGGGAGGACCCATTACCCGGAGGATATTGTTGAAGTGATCGCGGGTGTGGGCTTACGTGAATCGCTTGGAATAAAGGAACATGATCTGGTGAACGTGGAAGTTGCACATGATTGACGAAGCAATAACAGCATTACGGGATGGCAGGTTTATCCTGCTGTACGATTTCGATGACAGGGAAGGCGAAACAGATTTTGCAATACGGTCGGATGCGGTGACCCCCCGTCATATCCTCCAGATGAGAAAGGATGGCGGCGGACTCATCTGCACGGCAGTCCACCCCCTTGCGGCACAGCGCCTCGGTCTCCCGTTTGCCAGTGACGTCCTGCAGGGTACCCACGTTGCCGAACAGGCAGGTGACATTCCCTATGACCGCAAGAACCACTCCTCGTTCTCGCTCTGGGTGAACCATCGCAATACCTTCACGGGTATCACCGACCGGGACCGGGCACTCACGATTACGGCAATTGCCGAGCAGGTCAAAAAGTCCCTCAATGGCGGTGGCGCGAATTTCAATGCCAGTTTCCGGACACCGGGGCATTGTGCACTCCTCCGGGCAGCAGACCAGTTGCTTGATCAGCGCAAAGGACAGACCGAACTATCCGTTGCACTTGCAGACATGGCAGGGATCACGCCATCGATTACGATCTGCGAGATGCTGGACGATGAATCCGGCTATGCGCTTTCAAAAGTTGATGCACAGGTATACGCAAAAAAGCACCGGCTGGTCTTTATCGAAGGCAGTGAAGTGCTCGAGCGGTGGGAAACTGAAAAGACCAAAAAATAATTATTATCTTCCGGTCTTTTCTAACCTTGTTTTCCCATAACAAATGGATTACACTCACTTTTTCTTTTGAGCGGATGGTCGGGGGAAGAGAATTTCCTCGCCATCGATAAGCCGTTTCCAGTTGAGCTGACTGATCATCTTCATCTGGTAGATCGCGCCCTTGTTCTTGGTATTGAGGACTGAGACGCTGCCGGAGAAAAACGGCGGGATCATGAGGAGTTCCTCATCGTCCACGATCAGTTCAAGGATATTTTCAAAGTTCATGAATTTGTGGACATCAGCAAATCCCGGAGGTGCAAATGGAGGCGGAACTAAAAATTTTTCCGATGAAATAACATGGATATCTGCATTTTTTCCCGGAAATAAATCATGCAGTTTTTTTTCAAGACCCGGGGAATCAGATATCACGATGAGTTGCAACGAAACATCCCTGGTTTTAATGTTCTCAATGAACTGAAGGTACCGTTCTCCGAACATACAATAAATACGGGTCTTTGCTTTTCCGAAAAGCTCACGGATTTTATACTCGATGTTGGCGTCTCCGTAAATTGTCCAGAGCGCATCTTCCTTGTCGGTGCGTACCTTCTCTTTCTCCAGTTTTTTTAGTGCCGCTAGTGCCAGGTCTGCTGCCCTCTTGTGTTTTCCCATGAGGAGGTCGATGGCCATTTCCGGAGAGATCGCGCTGTACCGTGCCGGTTTTGAGATTCTTTTCACTGCAAGTCCCCTATCTGCAAGCTGATCCAGCGCCTCGTACACGCTTGGCTTAGAGATAGAGAGAAAATCTATGATCTCCTTTGCTTCTGCATTGTCGTACAGGACCAGCGTGGCATATACACTCGCTTCATAGTTGGACAATCCGAGATCATTGAGCGATTTTACAAGAGATGCGGGAATGCTCTCCATAGAGTAATTATGATTATTCAGTTGTTAAAAAATTTACTACTTACATGGAAACATTTTAATCAAAGTACGCTAAACTTTACATACAAGTAGTAAAAAAATTTACTACTAGTATGTGCCCATTATTGAGGAAAATTCATGACCCGATTGAAACAATACGACGCAGATGTCCGAACTATAATAAAAACAGAGAGTAATCCATGTGTTTTCGATATCTCTGCAATGACGCGAGAGAACACGCATACCCTGGTACGTATCCCGTTGTTTATCGGGACTATACTGGCGATTTTTGCCCTTATTGCATCAGCTAGTGCATATGCGACTCCCGAATCCATTGTTGCCTCCGGGAAAGTGTACGTGTCGGATATAACCTATGATCCGGCAGCATTTTTCTCCGGTGATACCGGCACGGTTGCGTTTGATGTGACGAACGGGAA
>PNBP01000032.1 GCA_003136075.1 Methanoregula sp.
GCCGCCCGGGTCAGGATGGCGTCATTAACGCGGTATTAATCGAATAAATTATCTTTTTTTATTGTTGTCATTCCCGCATTTTTGCGCTGTTGGATCGTGAGGCATAGCTACCAGACACTTGAGAAGTGCATACTAAAAACCTCGTCACGCCAGAAAAGATTTATTTCTACGATGGAGAATGTGCTACAAAATCCGTACCGACCACCGGAATATACTCTCTACCGGTTTAGCAATCTTTTTTCTTTTAAACCTCCCCATAGTGTAGCTATGCGAAGGATCTATTATCGGTTCCCCCAGCGAGTGGATCTCTCGTTTGCCATGGGGATGCCCTTTCTGGAAACGCTGAAATATCTTGCCGAGCTCGATAACCAGGAATCTACCAAAACCACCGGCAAGGAACTTGTCAGGATTAAAACCAGGGTGGAGATTGCGGTGGACCGGGCGACATTTGGGGACATCACTCCCGATATTCTCCGGCCCGGGGTGATCACCGAAGCAGCAGATCTCCGGGTATCGGTGCTCGCGCTGGCATTGCGGGGTGGAGGGAAAGTACCGATCGCAAACGATATTTTTTATATCCGGCTTTCTGACCGGGTCGCGACAACCGATATCGATATCGCAAAGGAAGGGCGCGCCGAGGGACTGGATGCGCTTGACATGAAAAATATCCTGCTTGGGACGTCAAAGTGACCTTAAAAACAACGGTCGCTGCACCGTTCAAACATACCCGGAAAACGGGCATGAGGAAAAATGAGCTCGTGTATTACTATGCGCTCGACCGGAAATGGATGAGCACCGACCAGGCAAACCTCATTCTCAGGCGGGCTGAAGAGGAGGGGCTCATCAGGCAGGAAAACGGGATCTACTCGGCGGTCTTTGATACGGCTACCGTCACCATCCCGATTGGGTTCAAACCCGCATCATCGATCTTTGAGAAACACGATCCTGCACAGGAACTTATCGCCCGGATAAGTGCTGCACGGGGTTTGCAGGAAACTGAAGTGGTAGCCGAAATGAACCGGGTCATCAAGGAGCAGTTCAACGGCAACCTTCTCCCCCCCGCAGCGCTGGTTATTCTCGCAAAAAAATATTCGGTCCCCTTCGAGGATCAGCTTGATGCTCTCAAAACAAAGCTCATAAAAAACGGTCATCCCCAGTAACGAACCTCCTCAAACTATCCTCTGGTTTACGCGATATGTTCCCTGGCATTCGCATGGTGCGGACAGGAACCTCCAGAAGGTCACCTGTTAAGTGTGCTTCCCGTCAGGCATCGTGAGCATATCAGATCTTTAGTACCCTGTTTTGAGGAGAAACAGAGAGCCGAATTTTTCTCCGAACATTCCTGCCCGGGGGAATATATTAAAAAAAAGGGAAATTTTTTACCCTGTCTGAAGGAGAATCGAACCGGGAGAACCATTTTCATATTCAAGCACGTGAATATAGTACCTATGCGAGGGAGCAGCCACCGATCAAAGGATATCCCGTGGGTTATGATCTCCACCGTCGTCGGTATTGCTGTTGTGGTGATCATTGCCGTGATATATTTTTCCGGCAGTGGACTAATCCCCGTGCAAAACTCTTCCGAATCGCCAGCTGTTCGCACAACGATCCCTGGCATGCCCTCTGCAGCTGCTTCCCCTGCACCGGCAGGAACCTCTACGCTGTCGATCACCGCGACGGATACTCCTCCGGTACCGGTGCCGGATAAAGGGGTAATCGTCAGAATAGATTATATCGGCTCATTTTCCGGTTCAATAGGCTCAAACGGGCAGATACAACCTGTAAAAAATTCGGGAACGCAGGTCTATACGCTTGACAATGCCACCGGCACCGTAACTGCCAGTTTCAAAAAAGAGGATGCAACCACAAAGCACGCGCTCACCGTAGCGATCTATAAAAATGGCAACCTGCTGAAATCCGGAAGCACCACATCAGCGTACGGAAATATTGATATTTCCGCAGCCGTTTAACCCATACCGTCAATACGTTCCTGAAATACCGCGTTTTTTCCTGCTGACGGATGAGATACTCACGTATCAAAAGAAAAAAACCGGGCGGCTCCCCGTTTAAAAAAAAGTATTTCCGGGTTATTTGCGCGTTTTGTCTCTCTTCCCTTTCTCGGCGGGCTTTTCTGTACCGGGCTCGGCTTTGGGGAAGATTTCATCAAGGGGCTTCTCTCCATATCCCGTTACACGGGCGTTAACCTGGACAAAATCTGCAGTGACTTCGTTGGCGCGGATCATCTTGCGCTTGCGTTCCCCCTCCATCACCGGGTGGAAACCGACACCGTTGGCAAGGAGCAGTTTCCTGCGCCCGGCTCCGGGAAGGCTCTTCCTTGCGGGAGTTCCTGTCAAGTCTGAACCGCCGGTGATCAAAATCTTGTAACCGGCAAGACCCAGCGATCCTGCGTCCACTTCATCTCCGATGCGTTTGCCGACAATCGTCCCTGCTGCGCCAGTGCTGGCACCAACGTTATACGCGCGACCGGTCTTTGGGTCTGATATGACAACCTTTAACTCAACCATTCTGACTGCTCCTTATCGTTTTTAAAAAACCCATTGTTCCGGGTTTCTTTGTTATTCTCCAGCTGACGGCGCTTTATGCCCATACACGCGAAGTACCCATTTAATTATACTGGTACGCTATTAAATCCTCGCGTGGTCTAAAAAGCCTTAACACTTATTTGCCCCAGAAGGGTTCGGCCTTGCGCTTGAGCGTGGTAAACTCCAGAAGAACTTCCTGTGTACTCACGTTCAGGTTCTTCATCATCTCGCGCTCGAGCACTTTTACATGCCGCTCGGGGACATCCACGAAGAGATCATCCCCGACGTTTACCTGCCGTCCGACTGTTGCACCCTCAATCGAGATCGCCACTTCAAGGCCGGCATCCGCCTCGCGTATCGTTTCCTGACGTGCCTGCATGGATTTCAGGTGACCGACTT
>PNBP01000120.1 GCA_003136075.1 Methanoregula sp.
CGCCCTTGCGTATACACCGGGCGTTGCCGAAGTGTGCCGTCAGATCATCAAAGATCCCGGCAAGGTCTACAGATATACATTAAAAGCAAACACGATCGCAATTGTTACGGATGGTTCGGCAGTACTTGGACTGGGAAATATCGGGGGTTACGCCGCCATTCCCGTCATGGAGGGAAAAGCAATCCTGTTCAAGGAGTTTGCCGGCATTGACGCATTCCCCATCTGTTTTGAAAATTACGAGACCGATTTTGTAGACCAGGTAAAAAACATTGCCCCGGTCTTTGGCGGTATCAATCTCGAAGATATTGCCGCACCGAAATGTTTTGAGGTCGAAGATGCCCTGCAGGATATTGGTATCCCGGTCATGCATGACGACCAGCACGGGACCGCAATTGTTGTCCTCGCGGCGTTGTTAAACGCCTGCAAAGTGACAAAACGGAAATTTGAAGAGATCAATATTGTGATCTGCGGTGCCGGTGCAGCAGGGTATTCCATCGCGCGTCTCCTGAAATGTATCGGGTATGATGCGAATGTCTGCACGCCAGTCCACGAGATTGTTGTCTGCGATACGCAGGGGATTATCCATCACCGCAGAGATGGGCTCTACCATAACAAGTACAAGTTCATTTTGAGCGAAGAGACCAACCGCACGGGAAAAACCGGCTCGCTTGCCGATGCCCTTGCCGGTGCTGATGTCCTCATCGGAGTTTCCGCACCAGAAATTGTAACCGGCGATATGATCCGGTCAATGAACCCCGATCCAATTGTCTTTGCCATGGCAAACCCAGTACCGGAGATCTGGCCGGACGATGCAAAAAAAGCGGGTGCCGCTGTTGTCGGGACCGGCCGAAGCGATTTTCCCAACCAGATCAACAACGTACTTGCATTCCCCGGTATCTTCCGGGGGGCGCTTGATGCCTGCGCGACAAAGATCAGCGATGAAATGAAGATTGCCGCAGCACACGCAATTGCTTCCTGTGTTGCCAAACCCCGCCGTGAACGGATCCTTCCCAGTATTCTTGACAAGCGTGTTACCTGTGAGGTGGCAAAAGCGGTTGCAGCTGCAGCAAAAACGTCCGGCTGCATGAGAAAGATCTAGATCTAATCCCCAAAAATCAACGCCAAAATAGAATTAAACTACTGTTTAGCCGATTTTGTATCATTAAAAAAGGTCGAAGAATTTAGCATTTCTCTTATCGCAGTTCGTGTTCGTACCGCTGGACTGTTTCGCTGCCTTTCAGGCAGAAATCATGATATTTCATGGCAAGATCTTGCGAAACCGCACAGGTTTTGCATGTGCACCCGAAATCTTCAGAAATACAGAGCATGCTTTTGCCATTAAAGCAGTAGAATTTTTCGTCCTTCTCGCGGGCGCACCGGTTGTAGGACGGGCAGCCGGTGCACGTACAGACGGACATTTTATCATGAAGTATCGCCTTTCGCTCGTGAGCATTTAATTCCAGGTACCTGCCCATCCATTGTTCAAATGTGTCCATATATTTCCTCCCCGTATGAAAACGAATTACCCGTATCCGGTAATATCATACTTAATCATCGTCGAATTCAATGCACATTCTTTACCATGCAGGACAACATCATCGATCATCTTTTTTAAGAGTGCCGGATATACCGCCCCGACCAGTTCCTGAATGGGTTTTCCACCGCAGAAGAATTTAAATGTCGGCGTACTCCGGACACCATAGCGCTCGGCAGTCCACAGGTTCGTGATGATATTGAGCCGGACAAAGAGAATGACATCATGATATTCCCGCGCAAGGTTCCGGAACACTGGCTCCATCTGGTGGCAGAACATGCAGGTAGGGGAGTAGAACATAACGGCAACCGGCATCGTCCCTTTCTCGACCATATTCTCCCACTGGCGATCTTCAAGTTCGATAAAAGGATCTTTGAGAGGATCTGTGCCGGCAATGGATGAAATGTCGGGTGCCACCTCACCTGCCGCAGGTATTTCCTGGGTAAACGGATGTTCTCCTGCCATACTTCACCACTCAGACAGTGATAAGGGGAAGCCCGTGATATAGTTTGTTATGGCAGGGTATCCTACCCGGGTTGTGAATTACGGGTATTTCCCTCATCAGGGTTTGGATCCGGTCTTTGTGATCTTTTTTGACGGCTTGAGAGGGCCGGGTTTCTGCGTGTGTGCCGGCAGCTCATCCCCATGGGGATGGGAATGAGGTGTGTGCCGTGGAGGGAGTGCGGGCTTTTTCTGGGATTTGTGGCCGGGATGAGGAAGCGGGTGATCGAGTGGATGGTGACGGGCATCTTCAAGATGCCGTGCCCGGTTTTTGCTTGGCCCTGTCTTTACCGGTTTTTTTTCGGCGTCTTTGTCCGGTGCCGTTGAAATTCGCGGTGACATAATCAGTAATCGGCTGGAGATGCATAAATGTTCCCCTGCAACCGGTGTTTTACTCATCCCAAACATTGAATGTGATCAATCCAGGTACCAGAAGGTCAATGCTATACCGGAGATCACGACAAGATAGAGAACATTTTTTTAGTTACAATGAATTGGCGTCTGTTCCATTGTGTGACATACCAGTCTTTGACGACAGAGCAGCCAAAAAAAACCGGACTGGTATTTTTTTATCTGATACCTCTTGTCTGCCCGGTGTACAGGGAGATAGTATCAGACGCGCTGATGCCAAGGGATATGTATCACCAGAAACGAATCACTACCGTGACACGCATGAGAAAATCCCGCTCCATAGACCTGTATGCCATTGCGGAGAATGCAATGCAGCGATACGGATTTATACCTGAATTTCCCGACCCGGTACTGAAAGAAGTTGAACGCATCGCCGCATCGCTGGCTCATGAAAGCAGGAGCCAGAACACGGCCCGTGACCTGCGCTCATTTTTGTGGTCATCAATCGATAATTCGGACTCCATGGATCTCGACCAGATGGAGTATTGCGAGCCCGGTTCAAACGGAGAGATCCGGGTCTGGATAGCGGTAGCCGATGTTGATTATTACGTCCAGAAAAAATCCCTGACCGACCAGTACGCGGCTCACAACGGCACATCCGTTTATACCGGGATTGTCACCTTCCCGATGCTCCCGGATATTCTCTCCAAAGGCATAAGCTCCCTTCTGCCTGAACAGGATTGCCAGGCAATTATCATCGAATATACCGTGCTTTTAGACGGCAATGTCCGGCACGGGGATATTTACCGGGCGATGGTCGCCAATAAAGCAAAACTCATCTATGAGCAGGTGGGTGACTGGCTGGACGGTCATGCACCCATCCCTGAATCCGTAAAAAATGTCCCCGGGCTGGAACAACAGATCCGCCTGCAGGCAGAGGCAACAATACTCTTAAGAAAATACCGGATGGCACAGGGAGCGCTCGACCTTGAAACTATTGAAGCCCAGCCGGTCCTTGAAAATGGTATTGTCAAGGACCTTATTGTCCAAAACGAGAACATGGCGCGGAACCTGATCGAAGAGTTCATGATCGCGGCAAACGGAGCGATGGTCAATTACCTGGGAACTGCCGGAGTGCCGATGATCCAGCGCGTTGTGCGCTCACCTAAATACTGGGACAAGATCATGCTTGTTGCCATGGCACTTGGTACAACCCTGCCGGAAAAACCGGATTCAAAAGCACTTGCGGATTTTCTGATGCAGCAACGGGAGTCTGATCCGGCACATTTCCCGGACCTGTCACTGACCGTTATAAAACTCATCGGTGCCGGGGAGTACATGACGCTTGAGCCCGGCGAACCACCCTACGGCCATTTCGGGCTTGCGGTCACGGATTATACACATGGCACCGCTCCCAACCGTCGCTATGTCGATCTTATCATCCAGCGGCTGATAAAATCCGTCCTCGACCATGCTGCCCTTCCTTACACGCTTGATGAGCTCAACGTGCAGGCATTGTGGCTGACCAGCCGGGAAAAAGGGTCAAAAAAAGTTGAACGCTTTATGCGCAAAGCGGCGGCTGCGGTCCTGCTGGTGAACCGGATTGGTGAATCCTTTGAAGCCTTTGTTACCGGCGCTTCGGAAAAAGGGACATATGTCCGGCTCCTTACACTTCCTGCTGAAGGCCGGGTCGTCTCCGGTGAGCGCGGACTTTTTGTCGGAGAANNTTGAACGGGTTGGGGGGAGACAAAGGACAGGACGGCATCATGGCCGGTACCGGAAATTTTCTTTAAGTGATCCGGCTTCGCACAAAAACCGCTGGAGAAAATGACTGGCGGGCATGTCAATCCACCACTTCCAGATTTATCTAAAAAGCATATCACTACAGACAGCATAAAATAAGAACAAAAGGGTGGTCTTGTGGGAAACCCGTACCTGAAAAGTGGAGAATTCATTGTCCTGACAACGGACCGGCTGAGTATCAACGCGGTACCGTTTGATGCGATTCTCACTACGGAGCGGCTTATTCTTGTTGACAGCAGGTACGGCCAGTATGAACCTCAGGTTGTCCCGCTTTCATCCATCCTGACCGTGAAAGCGGGGCAGAGTGCCCGTGACGATCCGATCATTACCATCACGTTCGCTACGAAATCCGGGGAGTCCATGCAAAAACCACTTGACTTGGTCTTCACCCAGCAGTATGGGGAACAGCGGGACCGGGAGTGCAATGAATGGGTCCGGAAATGCATTGAGCATATTGTCCTTGCCCGCAAAGCGCAGGGCTCTGCAAAAAAAAGTGCACGAAAAAAAGAGACCGGTATGCAACCGCTTGTCCGGCGCTGGGTCGCACCGGAGATGATCCGCCCCCACACGTCCGAAAATGCCCCGCAGCCTGAACCCGAAGATTTTATTATCGCTCCCGAGCTGCTCGAATCAGAACCGGAACCAGTCGAATGGGATGAATTTTCCGGTACCACAAGCGAAGAGAGCGGTGATGATATGATTGTCCCGGAACCCNNAGAACCAGAAGAATATCCGCAGGCCGGTGAATCCCGGGACGACCTGACTTATAAGTTTAGTTCCCCAAAAGAGTCCCCGCTCGATGATGCCCCAGAGCCAGAACCCTTCACAGATCCAGTCCCGGCACCCGATGAAGGTACATCCGGACCGGTAATTCCACACGTGGAGTCTAAGAGAAACGATGGAGGGTCTGTGCCTGTTCTTAGTGCGGATACCACCCAATCACCGGAACCGGAACCGGAACGTGTGACAGGTCCCGAAATACCGGCATTCGCAGCGATTGATCTGCCGGAGGTGCCGGGAACGCCCCCCTCCCCACACGGTCCTGCAGATATACTCCACTTGGCTGAACCGAATACGGTCAATACATTGGACGACGGGGAATTTTCCAGCGTGCTGAAAAAACTGGCCGCTGCATCAGGATGGACTCCCGCTACTGAAACGGATGATGAGCTGAAACCTGCCATTGAGAGCACACCCTCTTCCGGAACAGTATCCGTTGAAATATCCCGGACTGATGTGGAGGTACCTGCCACCGGGCTTTCTTTTGATGAAATGCCACAAACGGCTGGCAGCGTATCCATGGCAGGGTCGCTGCCAGATCAGATGATACCGGCTGACGATAATGATCAGGTCAACAGAGTCGTTTCGTCCACAGAGGAACATTCAACCGTGGAAGATCTTCACATGCCCGACACGTTCCCCCTTTCCGTAGAAACCCATGCTAGTATGGGACAAGAAACCGTGTCGCCCGGCATTCCACCTGCAGCCAATCCGGACATGGAGCCCGTACGGAGCGGAACAATTCCGGGACCGGCTGTACCATCAGGGTTCCCGACCGGCATGGCGCTGATTCTTGTCGCACTCCTGGTTATCGCTGGTATTGCCATCCTGCTCTCCTTACCTCTCTTCTCCGGGGGGGTATCGTTCAACGAATCTCCGGTCATCGTAACTCCGTCACCCGCGCCGATCACCATGGCCCCTATCCCGATCACCATTCCCTCGACCGGCACCTGGATTCGTGTCACTTATAATGGCACATTTGTTGGATCGATTGGAAATACGTATTCCCTGCAGCAAATTTCGGGAACCGGTGACCAGATTTATTCCCCGCAAACAAGCAGTGATATTATCCAGGTTTCCGTCCAGAAACAAGATTATTACGGGGATACACTTAACGTCAGTATCACTACAAACGGTACCATCATTGCACAGCGATCGACCCGGGCCCCCCATGGCACCATCGATCTCTTGATTGACACCCGCACAGGAAATCCCCCAGGTATGCCGGTACACAAATAGACGATTTGATGACGGGAAGATACAAGGACATTATTATGGGGAAAAATGAAGGCCGCTGATCAAAACCGGTGTATTGTATAAAAGGGCTTTTAAAAAAAGGTGACCACTCAATAAAGACCACCATAAATCAGTTCTAATATGGAAAAAGTTTAAAAACTCTCATTTATTTTTCAATTCAAAGACGATATTTGAGGATTCGTCCCCGCTACCTGGGAATCGCCCACATTGCTATAACGCTGTAGTACCTCATCTCATGAAATAGTCCAAATTTTCTTGATATCGCGCAAATTTCATGCGGAATATCAAGTACATGAAAAATTTTGTTGGCGCCAAATGATGAATCCCCAAAAAATATTACCTGAATCCAAGACGAATTAATAACAAACATTGTTTTAGACAATGGCAGATAAATTATCATAAGGAAAAAACAAAATTTTACGGCTCGAATAATCTATAATGAACAAGAAAACCCATAAGAGAATCCCATTAATTTAAATTTACTTTCTCCGGTCTGAGGAAAATGACAACTACTCATGAGTGATTACCCGAGATATTTTGCAAGCGCGGTTTTCAATTCCAAAAGCGACACGGGCTTATAGAGCACCCCGAGATGAGGGTCATTGATTCCTGCCATTTTTTCAGTTACTTCGGGGGATGCAGTAAAGAGGATAACCGGGATCTCGTGCATCCCATATTCACTCCTCAGCCTCTCCAGGAATTCCCAGCCGGAGATCGGGTTCATCATGATATCGAGAAGGATGAGTGCCGGAGGATTTTTCCTGACATAATCAAGTGCATCAAGCCCGTTTGGCATAAGCACGGGTTCATACCCCTGATTTTTAAGGAGAAGTTCCATGAGATCCAGAATTGGCTGATCATCTTCAACTACCACAATTTTCTGTGTCATGAGGGTTTTACTCCATCTGGTCTCTTTTTTGGAATATGCAGCGTGAATGTGCTTCCAATATTTACTATTGAATCAACACTGATATATCCACCATGCATCTGGATATATTTTTTCGCAAGAGACAGCGATTTTCCCGGACCACCATTCCGCTGGCCGGGTAATTTTGACTCTTCTGGCGGGTGCGGCTCAAATATTTCATCGAGCTTCGCTTCGGTAATACCCAACCCGTTATCCTGGATTGCCAGCCGGTGGAACGGGTGAGATTCCGCGCCCCGGTACGTAATCCAGATCTTCTTTGGGGCTTTTGAAGAGGTAATCCCGTTTGCCAGCATGATGTCTATCACGAATGAAATTTTCGTTTTGTCAGATTCAAACGTGAGATCCGGCGGAATGGTCAGGTTAATCTCTGCTTTGCCGGCATAACCCCCATCTGCGATAACCGTTCTTATGACATCCGCAACACGGAAAACCGAATACTCCAGTTCTGTCTCACCGGAGTCCAGCACTGAGAGCTCAAGCATCTGATCGATGATCTGGCGTTCACGGTCAACGCTGGTCACGCACCGTTCAAGGATCTGGCGGGTTTCTTCGGTGACGCCAAACGCTTTCTGATCCTGCAGGAGCAAATTGAGATATCCCATAATCGGCTGGAGAGGAGTGCGCAGTTCATGGGCGACGGTGCTGATCATCCCGCGCCGCCGTTCGTTTCCTAACAGGACGCTCTCTTTTAACCGTTCCCAGTCGGTATTGTCCACGATATTGATCAGCCCGGCAGGGTTTTTCTTCCGGGTGATGGGGGTAAAGTAGAGCATCCCGGATTTTATCTCCCCGGATTTTGAAAGAAACCGGAACTCCGAGCGGTCAGCAGCAGGCACGGGTGTACCCCATCTTTTTGAGAATGCAAGGAATCGCTCCTTGTCGTCAGGAGGGATAACGATGCCAAGATCCTTGCCCAAAAGATCGGCATTGGCATACCCTAAAAATCTGACAAACGCCGGGTTCATGAACATAATTACCCCGTTTTCTACAATTACGATAGCAGTCGGCGAACTCTCGGTCAGCTGCTGGTACTGGGTGGAACTGTCGTCTGCCACCTGCAGGGCATGTTTCCGGGTGCTGATATCCAGTAGTGAACAGCTCACACTATTGCCATCAATCCGCGTCCATGAGAGGTTCACCCAGCAGGGTTCGCGGGCTTTGGTGAGAAAACAGGTCTCGAAATTCCTGATGTCCACGCTTGATCCAAGTTCCCCAAAGAACCGGTGTTGTTCATCGGGATTGCAGAATAAAGCGGAGAACGGGATTTTTTTCAGTTCGTCCGCGGTATAACCGAGTATCTGCTCCACCTGCTGGTTTGTGAGCGTGATGCCAAAACTGTTCTTGTCAAACAGGATAATTCCAAGAAGTGAATACTCAAAGATGCTGCGATACCGGGTTTCAGAGATCCTGATCTTCTCGGTAAAATACCCGACAACAGCAGCCACACAGACAAACAGGACTGCCTGGCCGGTAGCTGCCCCAAGCTGGAAGGCATCGGGAAAGTAATGTACGTAAACAAGGACTTCATAGACAACTGCACACACCGCGGCGACAAAGACCCCCCGACGGGGATAAAAGTAGGTCGCGTACAGGATAGGGAAATAGAAGAGCTGGGTAGAGAGGGTGCCGGCATTTTCCTCAAGCGACAGTGCAGTAATCAGGATACAGCACAGGGCAAGCGAGACAATGATCCAGAAGCGGACAATATCAGTATGTGAGATCCGATAGTTCCGCACCGTGATATACCGCTCCATAAATGAGATGGGTTAAATTTTCGAGATGATAAAGATGTTATTTATCCACATGCGATCTCTGTCCTGAAAAACAAAATGAAAAAATTACCGGGAAATAGGCAGAAGTTTTTCCCGGACCCGTTCCACCTGAGCAACCGATGTGCCGATATAGGCATCCGGTAAGAGAAGCCCGGCAATATCTGCGGGGGAGCAAAACCGGGTGACTTCACTGTCCGCCCCCAGTACATCTGCAAGTGGACGTCCCTCCGCAAGCGCCTGCATACTTGACAACCGGACATGTTCATGGGCATCCTGCCGGTTCATACCGCGCTTGGTCAGCTCGATCATCACGGATTCTGCCATATTGATACCGTGGAGGAATGCAAGGTTTCTCCGGATCGCCGCACGGTTGATCACCAGTTTTTCAATGACCGTTGTCATGAGCCGGAGACAGTGATCGGTAAGGATCGAGGCTTCGGGAAAGAGCACACGCTCGCAGGACGAGTTGGTGAGATCGCGCTCGTCCCACAAAGTGTTGTTCAAAAGAGCAGGTTCAACTGCTGCACGGATGATACGGGCAAGACCGCACACCTGTTCGGATTTGATCGGGTTCCTCTT
>PNBP01000009.1 GCA_003136075.1 Methanoregula sp.
CCGCCGCGGTCTCCCGCTCACTCTCATCAGGGCTGTTAAGCCGTTTGAGCAGATCTTCGGTAAGATCTTCATTGATCTGCAAGTCGTCCGCCATATTTCCTCCAGCCCCGCAGTCAAAAATGCAGGGTCAGGCCGAGTTGATACTCCACGCATCATGGATATATAATCTCCGTTCAGAAAATGCCTGCTCACGCCCCGGCTTCCTTCTTCTCCATAAGTGCTGCTTTTACCTCATCAGCATGGCCTTTCGGGTTCACTTTCCGCCATATTTTTACGATAAAACCCTTGGGATCGATGAGAAACGTGTCCCGCCGGGTTCCGAGATACTCCTTTCCGAACATGGTCATCGGTTTCCACGCGTCGTACGCCTTCAGCACCGTATGTTCGGTGTCGGAGAGAAGCAGGATGGTCAGGNNGTTGTACTTGTCGGCAAATTTCTGGTGGCTCTCCGGGGAGTCTGCGCTTACTCCGATGACCTGGGCACCGAGGTCTACAAACTGTTCGAGCGCCGCGTTGAACTGCAATGCCTCGAGCGTGCAGCCCGGAGTGTTGTCCCTCGGGTAGAAATACAGAACCACCCATTTTCCCAGGAATTGTTCAAGACAAAATTTTGTTCCCGCTGCATCCGGAAGACAGAAAAGCGGGGCTTTTTTCTCCGAGAGGGGATCTACAGTTTCTTCGGTCATAGTAT
Organism: Methanoregula sp.; assembly: GCA_003136075.1. Classification (GTDB taxonomy): domain Archaea; phylum Halobacteriota; class Methanomicrobia; order Methanomicrobiales; family Methanospirillaceae; genus Methanoregula. The sequence goes on from PNBP01000009.1 coordinate 692, forward strand.
TCAGGAGGTGATAGGCATGAGGGCTAATGAAGGATTCGACCAGGATTTGGATCGGGGCGCAGGAAATGCAAATCGTTCCGTTGTGTTGTGGAGGCGAATTGTTTCACATAGGTTCGATTGTTCCGAAGATATTTTTTCAAAGGGTCGGCTGTGGAAGAGGAAAATAGTCAGACTTCTTTTTTCGTGAAACGAAAGGGTTTCCTTTGAGAATAAACCTCAGGGGGAGATCTGCGGATTTTGTGATCCCGATCCTCGTGGTCCGCACAATGTCCGGTTCACCGACCGGGCTGAATCCAGGGACGCTGGTCGCTGGAAGAATCCGAAGGGGGCCTCTCGTTAAGGAGATCCCGTTGCATTCGAGCGTTATCCCGAATGCCTGTGTCAGCTTCCCGGGACCACTGCATAGGTTCCGCAGGTCATCCATTCCCCTGCGCTGCTGCATTATTTCAATTCCCGTCGCCGGCTCCAGCGCCCGGATAAGAACTGCCTCGCCACTCCCTTCCTTTCCTGTAACCGCATTCAGGCAGCAATGTANNGGCAAGGCCCACTTCCCCGAAGAGGACACGGTTCCTTTTTGTCTTTCCCTTAAACGAATGGGCTGCTTCATCCCCGACAATATACGCTTCGGTCTCGACAATCCTGCCGGTCACGAGTCCATTCCTCCCCCGGTTCTGGAGAAAGCATCCAAGAAGCTCCTGAGCAGCAGTTACCGTCTCCTGTTCATAAAATGACACCGGGAGGACTGTTTTCAATTTGTTCACCAGTTAAAATCGCCCGGGGTTTGGAAAAAAATTCACTCGCCTCCGGTTATTGTCCGGTGAGATCACAAAAAAGTTAGATCGGCCGGGCATCGATCGCAGCCGGGAGGAGATGCCTGAGAAGAATATCCGGAACCTGTCCTGAGGNNCCATATCGAAGTAGGCCCTGTTGTCCCTCTCCCCCTTGTATTTCAGGTCAATCTGGAAGTGGGTATCGATGAGAGTGAGATAACCGAGCGTGGTTATCACTGCACGGCGCTCGGAGATAATCCGGTCTTCGCCATACACCAGTTTCTGGCGGTCACCGTCGATATCCGATATCAGCTCGTTCTGGTACGAGAGGACCGAAATATGGGTGTTCCCGATAGCGATCTGCTGTCCCTCAGGGAACGAGACCCCGTAGTTGGTGGTGAACGGCATGGACACTCCGGGTGTCGCGTCCATTACGGTCACGTTCATAGTCAGGATCGCTGCCGCCGCAATGATAATGACGAGAACGATGAGCCCGATGATGGCCTTCGCCGCAGAGCCAACGCCCCCTTTCGATTTTGCCGATGAGTCAGAACTTTCAGCCATGATATATCTCAACCGTATAAAGCGGGTGAATTATATAAATTTTGGGCAGAAACCGGGGAAAAATCCTAAAAACGGCCTTTATNNCCGAAACGATGTCTTTTCTTTCAGTAAGCCGGTCCGACAGGTTTCCCATAAAATCCATTATCCCCCACACCCAACATATGTAGGACTTTATTATGCGCATTCCTATTCAGCAGGTCACACCCGAGAGCGGCACCGCCGAGATCTGCGGCTGGGTCCACGAGGTCAGGGACCTCGGCGGACTTGCCTTCTTCCTGATCCGCGACCGGACCGGGATTATCCAAGTGACAATACCCAAGAAAAAGGCGTCCGAGGCCGTACTCGCAGCATCAAAACAGGTTTCCCGCGAGTCGGTGGTCCGGATCGCCGGTATAGTCAAGGCGATGGAGAAAGCACCTGGCGGGAGGGAACTTGTTCCCGAGACGTTTGAGATCNNTCCCACTCGACGTCGTGGAGAAGGTGCCGGCCGACCTCGACACCCGGCTCGATTCACGGTTTCTTGACGTGCGGAGACCGAGGGTAAACGCGGTGTTCCAGATCCGCAGCGCTGCGATGCACGCCCTCAACAACTACTTCCACCACGAAGGGTTCATCAATATCACGACTCCGAAAATCGTCGCGGCAGCGACTGAGGGCGGGACGGAACTTTTCCCAATTGCGTACTTCGACAAGGAGGCATTCCTCAACCAGAGCCCGCAACTCTT
>PNBP01000177.1 GCA_003136075.1 Methanoregula sp.
AGTGATCAAAGGATGACCTGTCGTGCAGGGCTGGTCTGGGACACCCCCCAGCATTTTAACCGGTACATTGAAGAGTGCGGGATTCACTGTGAACTGGTCACACCCTACATGCTCGCCGCACCGTATTTCCGGGGGACGTTTAACTGCCTTATCATACCCACGGGTTTTGCAAACCCGGCATACTGCCACCTGCTTCCGGCTCTGCGTGCAACAGCACCACGGATAAAAAAATTTGTGGAGTCGGGTGGACACCTGCTCGTATTTGGTGCATCAATGGACCGGACAGATGCCTACGACTGGTTACCATTCACCCTGATCTATCACCAGGACTGCCACCCGCGGTCAGTTGAGTGCCAGTACGTTCCCGAAGCACAGGCCATTATTGAAGATTATGATCCCTCTGATATCGAGTGCGATGGTGTTTTTACTGAGCATGACGGGGATTGTGCAGCTTTTTCCGGAACTGCCGCGGTCTTTGTCCAAAAAACGATCGGCAGGGGGAAAATTATTGTCACCAGTATCCATGAGTTCCCCTCCCGCACCTTCATCAAAGACTTCTGCGCTGCCGGAACGCAAACCTTATTCTAGATAGAAATTGACCACAATGATGAGGTAGTACGTCTTTATGCACCGCTATATTTTTTGCACAACTGCGGAAGCAGCAGATATTGAACCCGTCGCTCTTGCCATTCACGAAATAATTCATCGTTTGCCGGTGACGGCAAAATCTGCAGAGCGGCCGGGTGTACGGGTGGAGGACGGACGGGTTATCGACCGTAATTATGTTGGACCGATCCTTGAGCAGGCGATTGCGACAAACAAGTTCATCAAGACGGTGCCCGATCAAGGACCCTACAAGGGGGTTCCGGTAAACGTCGCACCCATACGGGATAAAGACGGGGCTGCAATTGGTGCAATCGGCGTCGTCGATATTACCGGTATCTTTGATCTTGCTACGCTGATGGAACACCAGTCCGAGATCCTCAAACAGGTGTGCGGCAAGGATCCCTGCCCCCTGCCCTCCGAATTGATCAATGCAAAGCGGTGATACCCATGCCGGATTCTGCCTTTAAAGTCCTTGAAATTCTTGAGCGGTCAAAAGAGCCGGTATCCGGTGAAGTGATCAGCAACGAACTGGGCATTACACGCTCTGCCGTCTGGAAACAGATAAACGAGCTGCGTTTGATGGGATATGATATCACCTCGTCCCAGAAAGAAGGGTACCTGCTTACCCACACGAGCAGTAAACTGCTGCCCTACGAAGTGCATAAAAAACTCCGGACACAGTTCATCGGCAAGAAAATGCGGTACCTGGAAAAGACCCCGTCAACCATTGGTGTGGGAAAACAGATCTGTTCTGAGAGTAATGTAGAAAAACTGCACGGCATGGTGATCATCGCCGAAGAGCAGACGGGGGGTGTCGGCAGGATGGGGCGGGCATGGATCTCCCCGAGTGGCGGTATCTGGGTGACGATAGTACTCAAGCCGCATATCCCGATCGATCACGTCTTTATGATCACGATGGCAGGTTCTGTTGCCGTCGCCCGGGCAATCAGGAAGGAGTTTGATCTCGGGGCGCTGATCAAGTGGCCTAACGATATTTTTATCGGCAACAAAAAAGTGGCCGGCCTGCACCTGGAGCTCGCCGCTGAAGCAGACAAAGTCCATTACTGCCTGCTCAGTATGGGCATTGATGCAAATGTTTCGCTCGACATGTTTTCACCAGCAATGCAAAACGAGATCACCTCCCTGTCTGCCGAAGTCGGGCATAACGTGGATCGTGCATCACTTCTTGCACGCATCCTTAAAGAATTTGAAAACCATTACCTGCTCATCGAAAGCGGGGAGTATGATGCAATCCTCCGGGAATGGCGGAGTCTTTCCTGCACCCTTGAGCGGCGCGTGGAGATACGGACATTAAAGAATAGTTTTTCCGGAGAAGCGGTTGATATCGACGAGTTCGGGGCGCTCATTATCCGCAAAGATAATGGAAAACTCGAACACGTGATTGCCGGCGATTGTGTGCACCGGTAAAGGGAAATATTTTTTTTTCTTTTGGGGGTTTGTTATTTTTTTCATGAAAATTTGGCTCTATTAAAATCCTCTTATTCCCGTCATTCATTTGGTCTCTAAAATAATTAGGAGGGTGACCCCCTCTCTCCCCAAAGGGGGAGGTATCCCAAGGGGAGCGTCCCCTTGACCCCCAATTTTGCTGAGGTTTTTCATCATCTGATGATAATTATCACTTATTGGGTGATACCCAAGCGACGGAGGGGCGACTGTATGATTATCTGTAGGATCTCAACAGAGCCGAATAGTTGATTGTTTTTAACCAATCAACAAATCTGCATGAAAATTTTAAATTAACAATGATTTATCCCCACTCCTGATCGGGTCGCTTGAGGGGTCTCGTCGACCCCTCTCTGGGCTAGATGGTTTTTATCAATACAATACATTATCACAATTTTGGCTATCATGAATCGGTGAGTTTCCGAGAACCGCCGCGGGGGTGCCCCGTCGGGGGCGGCGGGAGTCATCGTAACCAGGGGTATGGGGGCAGTTTGCCCCCATCACTGAAATCAAAGAGTGATGTAATTACGTAAAATAAAAAATTGATACGGCAAAATTTTCAGTGATTTGATATGAGGGCTCTTAACTTCACGCGGGTTTTTTGATAATATGAGATTTTTGTTCCCATCGCCACGCGATAACATGTACTCAACATCCGTCTCACCCTTATCCAACCCTTGGTTTTTTAACGTCAACCATTGAAATTTTAGTGGTTGACGATGTTTGGCGATCTGGAAAAATCCCGGCTGGTGGCATATTCTGCTGCCTGTATTGCGCTCATTGCCGTGGGAAGCTGGATCTCCATCCCCTTTTTCCCGGTGCCGCTGACGCTCCAGACGTTCTTTGTGCTCATCACCGGCGTGGTGATGAAACGATCTGCGGTTATTCCGGTCACGCTCTATGTTCTTCTTGGTGCCGCCGGGCTCCCGGTTTTTCATAACGGTATTGCTGGTCTTGGTGTGCTCCTTGGCCCGTCCGGGGGATATCTTCTTGGGTTTATTCCGGCAGCACTGGTTGCAGGATACGCTTATGAATACCGGTCTAATGTTATACACGGCATCGGACTTTCCATCGCCGCAGCCATCATCCTTCTCTCTGGCACCGCATGGCTCGGATACTCCACCGGCATGGTACCGGTTGCTGCCCTGATGGTGGGATGTGTTCCCTTCATTATCGGAGATGCGATCAAAGTCTCTGCCGTTTACCTGATTTCCCAGCGGTTACCATGATCAATATCAATGCACTCCGGTTTCGTTCGCTTGAGATCGATCACCTTAACCTGCCCCCGGGGATTACGTCAATTATCGGGCCAAACGGGAGTGGAAAGACCACGTTTCTTCGGCTCTGTGCCGGGATCGCAGAGCCCGAATCTGGCGCGATTCTTATTGATGGCGTATCGCCACACCAGACTGAAGTAGGATGGGTCAATGAATTTCCGGATAAAAATATCCTTTTTCCCACGGTCGCCAACGAGATTGCGTCCACGCTCCGGTTCGCTTTTGCACCCTGTGAAGACATTGACCGGATGGTTACGGCAACCGCAGACCTGGTAGGCATCAACCACCTGCTCTCCCGGGACATGCGGAAGATGAGCGGGGGGGAAAAAGTGCTCGTCGCACTTGCTGCTGCACTGGTACATCACCCCGCGGTTCTCGTGCTTGATGAATACGACTCGCATCTCGACATGAACTGTGCTGCCCTCGTGGAAACCGCGCTGCGCCATTCTGGCGCCACATACATCATCCGCTGCACCCAGCAGATGGAAACCGCCGCCCACAGCGATTGTCTCCTGTATATCGATCAGGGAAAAGTTCTCCATGCCGGCACGCCGGCACCGGTGTTTGCATCACTATCCGGCACGGCATTTTATCCCTGCTCATGGCGGTGCCGGAAATGAAACTTGTGCTTGATTCGCTGGTTGTCAAACGCGAAGGCTGGTCATTATCGGTAAACGGAACATTCCTGCCCGGGGTTCATCTGGTGAGCGGGGATGTCGGCAGCGGGAAATCCACGCTCGCGCAGATCATCGCCGGGTTCCAGAAACCGGCACACGGCACGGTCTCACGCGAAGGAATATCAAAGGTCATGCTCTCGATGCAGCACCCGGAATATCATATCACCGGATTGACGGTAGAGAAAGAATGTGCCTCGTGGGGACTTAACGCACCGGATATTCTTGCCTCCGCGATGCTCTCCGGCAAAGAGGAGGAGTCTCCCTTCACCCTGAGCCGGGGCGAGCTCAAACGCCTGCACCTTGCCTGCGTTCTTGAACGGGCCACTGATCTCCTGCTGCTGGACGAACCGTTCAGCTCACTGGACTGTGCAGAAAAAGAGCGGGTGTGTACGCGTATCAATCAGAAACATTACGGCATCACGATTATTTTCACGCACGAACAGACGACCTTCCCGCGGGTGGACCATATTTGGGAGATCTGTCAGGGATGTCTCGTTGACTGTGGTGATATGCCGGGCGCACTTGAGCGGTGGCAGCATGCTCCGGCGCGGATACAAGACCTGATCCGTGCCCATAACGGTCCCCGCAACCTGACCACCCGCGATATCCTGGAGGCTGCATGGCAGACGCACGAATCCGGTTAGTAAGCGCGGCACTCCTTTCGGTTGCTGCGTTTGTCTCCCTCCAGGGTGCTCTCGCGGCAGGCATCTGGTGGCTTATCTTCACCGGCCGGCAAAAATCGCTCCGGAACCAGCGTGTGATTGGCATGATGATCCTGCTTATTGCCATCGTATCTGCCCTGATCTTTTTATCTGGCAAAGACGGACTCTCGTATTTTGTGCGGATGTGCGTGATTATCCTGATCGGTGCTTGGCTCTATGCCGGGCAGCAGCACGGGGATTTCCTGCGCACCGGTGTCTGGTGCCTCGGGAAAAAAACCGGGTTTACCCTCGGGCTCATCGCGGAGATGGGCATGCTGGTGGCAGAAGGGTTATCAGAAGATTTCACCCGCATCCGGATCGCCCAGTCGCTCAAAGGTCTGCGGTGGGGACCGGATATGATTCTTCCAACAGGCATTGTCCTGATCCATAGTGCACTGGCACGGGCACAGGACACGACAGAACTGCTGGCAGTGAGAGGATACCGCGATGGGGGGAGCATGTGCCCGCATTTTGCTCCAACACGCTCTGATCTGGTTGCCGGAACGGGTGCAATCTGCGTGCTCTTTTTCGCGATCGTATCCGTTAGTGAATTTTTTATACTATAGGAATGAATTTTTGAGAGGCTAAATGTATTAACACGGAGCCCCTGAGGTCTAATTACATATGCGTGCTCCCGGTTCTCATAAAGTTCATATCACGGATACAACACTTCGCGATGCACACCAGTCCCTGATTGCCACCCGCCTTCGCACGGAAGATATGATCCCGCTTGCGCAGGCCATCGATTCCTGCGGTTTTTTTTCAGTTGAGGCATGGGGCGGTGCAACTTTTGATACCTGTATACGGTTCCTGAACGACGATCCGTGGGATCGTCTCACCGCGTTGAAACAGGAACTTACCCACACGCCCATCCAGATGCTCCTGCGGGGACAGAACCTGGTCGGGTACCGCCATTACCCGGACGATGTTGTCGACCGGTTTGTCGATGCGGCACACAAAAACGGTGTTGATGTGTTCCGGGTATTTGATGCATTAAATGATATCCGCAATATGAAGCGCTCGATGACGCAGGTAAAAAAGACCGGTGCACACCTGCAGGGCGCAATATCCTACACTACAAGTCCAGTCCATTCGACAAAAACATTCATCGAAATGGCAAAAGAGCTCCATGCGCTTGACTGCGATTCGATCTGTATCAAGGACATGGCCGGACTGATCATGCCGGAGGCAGCGCGGGATCTGATCACCGGCATCAAGGATGCCGTGGATACCAAGGTGTGCCTGCACAGCCACTCTACGAGTGGCATCGCCCCCATGAGTTACCAGGCGGCAATCGAAGCGGGCGTGGACATTCTCGATACGGCAATGTCCCCCTTCTCCATGGGCACGTCCCAGCCACCGACAGAAAGTGTCGTTGCCACACTCCAGGGAACGCCCCGGGACACGGGTATTGACCTTATCAAACTACGGGTAGTGCGCAACATCTGCGTGCAGGTCCGGGAAAAGTACGGGGGCTTGTTGAACCCAATCTCCGAACGGGTGGACAGCGATGTGCTGATCTACCAGTTGCCCGGCGGTATGATCTCAAACCTTGTCTCCCAGCTCCAGGAGCAGGATGCACTCAACCGGCTCGACGATGTGTTTGCAGAAATCCCCAAAGTCAGGAAAGATCTCGGCTATCCGCCGCTTGTCACGCCAACAAGCCAGATTGTAGGAACCCAGGCGGTACTCAACGTGCTGGTGAACGGCCAGCGGTACCGCAACGTGACAAAAGAGGTCAAAGATTATGTCCGGGGGCTTTATGGCAAATCACCGGCACCGGTCAGCGATGAGATCAAACACCTGATCATCGGTGACGAGAAGATCATCACCGGTCGGCCCGCAGACCTGCTGGAACCAGCATACGAGCGCATGAAACTGGAAGCTGAAAAAGCCGGGCTCATAAAAAAAGAGGAAGATATTCTCACGTACATCCTCTATCCTGCCATTGCGCCGTCGTTTTTGAAAGGCGAGCGGAAGCTTGAGGAGATTCCAAAAAAGCAGGTAGCACCCGTTCAAAGTTCGGGGATCCCGAACCAGATGGAAGTTGAAGTGGACGGGGAGGTGTTCTCAGTGCGCATCGTCTCGGTTGGCGGAAGCAAAATGGAGGTTGCAAGCGTCACGCAGCAGAAAGCGCCACGGGGCGAGATTGCCGGGGGTATCCGGAGCAATATGCAGGGCATGGTACTCCAGGTGACCGTGAGCCGCGGCGCAACGGTGAAAAAAGGTGACACGCTCCTTGTTCTTGAGGCCATGAAGATGGAGAACCCCATCCACAGCCCGGTCGACGGCAGGATCACCGAGATTTTTGTTGATGCCGGCGATGTCGTCCAGAATGGCGATGTTCTGCTGGTGGTGCAATGAAATTTTTTGAGAAGATCCTGATCGCCAACCGCGGTGAGATCGCCATCCGGGTGATGCGGGCATGCCGCGAGATGGATATTGAAACAGTCGGCATCTACTCTTCAGCGGACACAAACGCGCTCCATGTCAGGTATGCCGATGAGGCGTTCTGTGTCGGTGAAGCCCATCCCTCAAAGAGTTACCTCAATATCGAGCGGATCATCGATATCGCAAAAAAGAGTGGCGCGGAAGCCATCCATCCCGGCTACGGTTTTCTCGCGGAGAATTACCGGTTTGCCAAAGTCTGCCAGGACGAGGGGATTGTCTTCATCGGCCCCCGCTCAAAGACCATCCAGGCAATGGGTTCGAAGATTGGCAGCAAAAAACTGATGAAGAGCGCCGGTGTGCCGGTGCTGCCCGGTACCGATGACGGCATCAGCGATATTGAAATGGCAAAAAAGGTCGCCATCGAGATCGGGTACCCGGTTATTGTGAAAGCCAGCGCCGGGGGTGGCGGAATTGGCATGCAGATCGTCGATGACGAGAATGCTCTTGAGGACGCGATCACAGGAAGCATGCGGATCGCCAAATCGGCCTTTGGAGATGCGACGGTATTCATCGAAAAATACCTGGTGAAACCCCGTCACATCGAGTTCCAGGTGCTCGCCGATGAGCATGGTCATGCGGTGCATCTCTATGACCGCGAGTGCTCGATCCAGCGCCGGCACCAGAAACTGGTGGAAGAAGCCCCGTCCCCGATTATGACCGAAGATCTGCGCGAACGGATGTCTGCGTCTGCGCTTAAGGTGGCAAAAGTTTCGGATTACACCAATGCCGGGTCTGTTGAGTTCCTCTACAGCAATGGTAATTACTATTTTATGGAAATGAACACCCGGCTTCAGGTGGAGCATACGATCACAGAGTTCATCACCGGCATCGATCTCGTGAGACAGCAGATTGCTATTGCAGCGGGCGAAACCCTTCCCTTTGAGCAGTCCGATGTTTCGATCCGTGGCCATGCGATTGAATGCCGGATCAATGCCGAGGACCCGCTCAACAATTTCGCTGCCGATCCCGGCAAGATCATCCGCTACCGCTCCCCGGGCGGGCCGGGCATCCGGGTGGACAGCGGGATTCATATGGGATATACCATCCCGCCCAACTACGATTCCATGATCGCCAAACTCTGTGCATGGGACAGCACCCGCCCCGAAACAATCAAACGGATGCGGCGGGCAATCTCGGAGTACATCATCCTTGGCATCAAAACCACGTTGCCCCTTCACTATGCGATCATGAACAGCCAGCAGTTCATTGATGGGAATACCCACACCCATTTTCTGCAGGAAGAGCACATCATCAAAAGCCTTGACCGGTACAAGCGCGATGAAGAAGCCCGTATGCAGACACTTGCCGGGTCATTTGAGCAGGGAAAGAAAGTCGCTGCTATCACTGCAGCAGTCAACCACTATATTCAGCAAAAGAAAGTCTGATTCGCGTCGGATGATGTATCAGAACCTTTAATAGTTTTTGCGGCGTCTTAATTATGCACTTTTTGTGCTGCGGTGGCCTAGCTGGTTAGGGCGCCAGACTCATAGGGTTGTTGAAGTATCTTCGCGGCTTCGAGAGATCTGGAGATCGGGGGATCGTAACCCTCTCGCAGCATTTTATCTCAAAGAAAATGTTGCAGTCGCGCTCGAGACGGTGGGTTTGATTATCGCAGTCGCACTGATCATCCAGTCNNCTTCGGGGGCGGCGGCGTTCATCATATTTGGGGGCATGGGAGCACCAGTTACGATTTTTTAAAATCCACCCAATTCATGAATTGCCCATTCAAAACAGTGACGAGCCTCTTTTACTATCTCACGCAGGGAATGGTAAAGAAAATGCATCCGCCAAAGGGACTTCGTAATACCATTTAAAAAGCATTTTTTTTTGATACATCCACCCAAATCAGATGCTTCTTTTTTTGGGGGGGTAGTGTTGCCATCAACTTAACTGCGAGAATTTTTCATCTATACATAGGAACTAAAAAAATCGTTTCGGAGCAGAATCTTACACCCATAATCTGGTGACCCTCTATCCTACCCAGTACGAAAAATGTTGTTCCGGTCGAAAGCACACTTCTGCGTCAGAACTACATTTGCCCTCCAGAAAAAGTCAGATTAAAAAAAACTGCGGCGATATGTTTATTTGAGGTATACTCATACAGATATCCTAAAAATAAGGTGAAATGATGTTACTTGTAAATGCTGCAGTTGGCCTTGTCCAGTTAATTATTGCCATTATCTTCGCGGTAATTGCATTATATGTTGGTTTTTGGGTTCTTGGGAAGATCACTAAGGAAATTGACGAGGAAAAAGAACTTGCAAAGGGCAATGTTGCAATCGGTGTCATCGTTGCTGCAGTCTTTGTTGCCATTGCAATTGTCGTTCAGTCCGGTGTGTCCGGTCTTTCTGTAGGGATTGGGAAAGCAGCTTCACTGGGATTTTTGTCTGTTGACGGAATTCTCGCCATCGTGGTTGCGCTGATCCAGCTGATCCTGGGAATCGTGCTCGCTGTCGGTGCGATCTACCTGGCACTTAACATCCTCGACAAACTGACAACAGGAATCAAGGAATTTGAAGAACTCAAAAAAGGCAATGTTGCTGTAGCACTTGAAATGGCAGGTGTTATTATCGCAGTAGCCGTCATCATCCAGTCCGGTGTGATTGGGATTACCACTGCACTGCTCTAAAATTATTTTCTTGAATTTTTTTATTTTATTTCGTAAATATATGTTAAGATTTCCCGATTCGGTTCCTGATTCGCATCATGCAACAATAAACAAAAAAAGAATCCGGCAAGGTTTTTTTGTTCTTCGCGATTTTAAGGAGATAAAATATGTTACTAAAAATGTGTTTGCGAGTCTTCCCCGCCTTAGGTTCTCTTCAAAACACAGTGGGGCGAAAACGTTAAACCGCCGCGGGGGCGTCTCTTCGGGGGCGGCGGCGTTCATCATAATTTAGAGCTATAGGCGCCCGATCCTTATCTTTGATATTTACCCAATTCATGCATTACTAAAGAAAAAATAGTGAGATTTTCCATGAGTTTTGCCGATAAATACAAAATTTCCATGACACCACGAAAACAAATCTGCAATAATTACAGGAAACCTGTCATTATTTCCCGTACATATTAATAGTTCGGATAAGTTCCGCAAACCCGTCCATTTCCATCGCGAGCACCTGATCTTTTGTCATGCCCATGCTGGTCTCTGCATCAGCGGTGAGCATCTCCGGACCACGAATTACTTCACGCTCGACGCCATCCCGGCTCAGCACATCACGGGCTTCGGGATCATGGACAAACGATCTCCCCGGAATAATTACGGTTCGTTCAAGGGAACGGAGATCGAGTTCCCTGATATCATCAATGGTGATCAGGCATGCAATCTCTTTTTTTACCGGTGTAACGGGAATTTTTGATCCACGTGAGGTTAAGATTGTATCAATGAAAGGCGTGGCAACACTTCCGGATATGACTGACGCCCTGCGCTGTACCTGCGGGAGTTTTTCGAGGAGATCAGGTTCATACCGGAGTGCAAACGGTGAACCGATCTCCGGGTCCCAGAGAGGGGTGCCGGAGATTTTCATGGAAAATTTTTTGCTCAAACTTGTTACAGTATCGCGAAATGATTCAATCGACTGGACCTGCTGGTCTTTGATGAGCGGGGCGTTGCCGAGAATTAGTCCCTGTTCGGTCGCATTTGCAAACCGCATAAGGATGAGACCTTTGGCACCGCGCTCTTCCAGCCATTCGCAGGTTTGTTCAAGAACCGGACCATCGTTGATACCCGGCAGCACAACAGCCGCAGCGTAGACATCAATCTCGCCGCACAACCGTTCCAGTATTTTTAATGAGATTTCTGGTGTGGGATCATGCATCCAGCGTTTGCGCAGGGCGGGATCTGTGGCAAAGACGGTGAATGAAATTTCAGAAAGACCATTATCAATCAGCAGGTCGGCAATTTTTTCATCGTCCCATCCTTTGCCGCTCGTGTATCCGATGTGGAGCGGGGCTTCCATGGCACCGAGCAGTTCGATGAGATCCTTAAAGTGCGGGTAACAGCTGGGATCGCCTCCGCCGCTAATGGTGATGCGGTTGAGCTCGCCGTTCTTTGTCTGCAGGGTGGCGAGGGTTTCATCTGCGATGGTTTTGAGATCCTTGAACCCGGTGTATTCTTCCTTCACACCTTTTGTGCAGTAGTCGCACCCTTTTTTAAAGGGAAGGCAGTACTTGNNTTCTGCTCGCCCCCCGATGTCCACGGTCAGTTGTGCCATTGTGCGTATGTGATCTCCGTTTTGTTCCGTAAAAGGTGTTTGGGATGAGGAACTCTGGTGCATGATGGCGTTTTGATTATAAAATTAAGAATATATGAAGTTCATATCAACCACAAAACTGCCTTATCTTGAATAGCATGGCCTGAAATACCTTTTTAAAAAAAGCGGCTGCTGTGAGCCCGCTAAATAGAAGGGTTAAAATCAGGTGAAATTGGCTCAATTTGAAGTTTGGTTAGTTTAATCAGTATTTTTGTAGCGGTGGAAACTAATTCTCACGCTTGAAATTTTGCCTTTGTCCGTTTGCCAAACGGGGCATTTTGCAGGCTCATCTGACCTCGTCCCTCTTTTTTAAGGCAATGGAATGGCAATTCTATTTCATGAATAATTGATATTCAGCATCATCTTTTTTATCGTGGAATCCCTATAGTATATGGCGCCTCAGTGGCTTAGTTGGCAGAGCGGCTGACTTGTAATCAGCAGGTCCCGTGTTCAAATCACGGCTGAGGCTTACATTTAAAGTAGAGATATGACACTCCCAGTTACTAACGAAATATTAATCGAAGATGATGTTTTATGAAGTTCCTTGTCACTTGGGAGCATGATTTATTAGCTCACATCTTGTCGAGAGACTAATAACGAATAATCATGGTGTGGTAATTCTGGAAAACATTCTAACGGGAAAAACCCATATTCCCACAGAGGACAGGAAGATAAATCTGTTGAATGTATTGAGGGAAGTATAGAAACCTTTCAATTCTGAAAAAAAAACGTTTGCTCTGTATGTGAGGGTATTTTCTCCAGTCATCGATGGTTTCGGTTCCCGGTTTAAATGCCGATCCTATGAAAAACCATAGTGTAAATTGTACCACTATTTTCCATGTACTCATCGCTGCATAGGATGAAAGAATTAAATCCGTGGTTTTGACGTCTTCATCCGCAGTATATGGAACTACTCCGACACCTCCCTTGAATGAAACCTTATCTCCAAGACCTTTATCCCCGTATGCGTTATCTAGAGTAAGTAGAGAGTATTATGCAAATGTTTTTCTAATGTATACAACATGGAAATCACCGGTCTCCGCGATTTTAATGTCTATGAGGGTAGTGTACACGAAGTGCTGTAAAAAGTGAAGATGCCCTGTATCCAACAGTGAATTGGAAACAAAGAGGAACAGGGCAATGAATCTAAGCGACATCGTACTAAATTACCTTACCGATAACGAGGAGGGAATGCAGCAGCTCATCACGTGGTTTCTGAACGATGTGATGAACGAGGAAGTGGCACAACAAGCCGGATTACCGAAACACGCGAGATCGAGTTCGAGACGAGCTCATCGGAATGGGTACCGGTCCAGGTCCCTCAAGACCCGATTCGGAGAACTCAATCTCCAGAAACCACAATTACGAGAGATTCCGTTTAAGACGCAAGTATTCGAACGACACTCCCGGACCGAGAAGGCTCTCGTGAACGCGATCATCGAATCGTACCTTCAGGGTGTATCAACCCGGAATGTCGAGAAAGTCATCTCACATTTGGGCGTCCCCAGATTT
>PNBP01000063.1 GCA_003136075.1 Methanoregula sp.
CAAAGAATGTTATTGTCCTTAAGCGCGGCCAGGGGAAGGGCTTTGCGGGAATAGAGAATGACCTGTTCTACCGGGACAACACGCGGATGCTCTACGGCGACGCACGGGAAACGGTCGGAAAACTCGTGCAGGCGCTCAAGAAGTTATAATGCCCCAGGGGATCCGACAGACATTTTTTTATTTCCCTTTTTCTGAACGTCAGGGACACACACCCGGGAGGGGTAACAGGTCCCGGGAGCGTGCAGGGCAGGCATCTCATTCGCAGTCCGGTCTCCCGCACGGTATCTCTCGCCAGTTCCGGGCGGGCAATCCTCTGCTGTTCCCATAACCCTGTCCGGTGTGGGGATTCTTTTTATGCACGGTACAGAGACCTGAACCAGCGCGAAATAGCAATCCGGTCATTAATATATGCATGTTATGACAGAACCCCTCCCACACGTTTAAGAACAATTATTGTCAAAGTGTATAGAAAACATTACATGGAGTGAACTACTATGGATTTTGGAAATCTCGGGGGAATCGGCGGCTCACTTGCCGGTTTCATTGCTACACCAGAAGGTCAGACCGCAGTAAAGAATTTTCTCGTTACACCTGACGGGATGACGCTTCTTAAAAATTTTGCCGCTACTCCGCAGGGCCAGCAGGTTATTATGAGCATTTTTCCGTCACTTGTTGACGGGATGAACCTGCCGGAACCGGTAAAGGCGATGATCAAGAGCGCCGTCCCGGCCAGCAGCAGTTAAGGTATGATGACAAATTCCTCGTAAGAGGTTTTCACTTTTTTTATTTTTTCGCACAAAAACCCGCGCAGGTTTTTTGTTACGTTTTGCCTGTACCCGTCTGATGAGATCAGGAAGAGTGCAGAAGAATCACTTGAGAAGATTGCAGGGAAATGAAGAAAAATCCCGCCAGTTACCTGTCCGGGCGGGATGTTATTTCACGACTGCTGATGGATGATGCAAGTGTCCGGACTGCGTCAGTGAACGCGGATTCTGCCAGAACAAGGGGGATAATCGAGGGTTCCGTCTGGGCAACTTCGGCATCAAAGGGCAGGAAAATGATGTGCGAGAAATCCTCCACCTCGCCAATTTTCTCTTTTAGGTTGTGAGAATCTTCATCGCCGTGCACCCGGTTTACGACAAGAATGGTATGTTCAATCCCGAGTTGTCGTGCGAGCCCGGCTGATTCACGGGCAACGGATAATGCATTGTAGGAGGGATCCGCCATAACGACCGCACAGGAAAAACCGTCAGCAACTGCCCTGCCAAAATGTTCAAGTCCTGCCGGTGTGTCAAGAAGTACCACTTCATCCGACAGAAGATGCATGTACCGGAGAATTGCCGCAAGCAGGGTATATTCAGGGCAGAGACAGCCGGATCCTGCCTGTCTCACCCCCCCCATCACCAGAAGACGGAGATTGGGTTCAACCGGGATCGAGAACCGGTCAATTACGTCGCTTACATCAGGGTTGAGGGTAAGAAGCCCCCCGGGAGATATATCCGGGCCGGCACCGGTCTTTTCCCGGAGGTACTCAGCACTTTTTGAGACCGGTAGGATCTTTTCCGCATCGTGGGGCAGAACTCCCAGGGTTGACGCAAGATTCTGCTGCGGATCGCCATCGACAGCAAGAACCTGTTTTCCCTCCCGGGCAAACTGGTGGGCGAGCAGGGCAGTGAGGGTAGTTTTACCGACACCACCTTTCCCGGTTATGACTACCCGCATGCCGGTGCTTCCACCGGTTGGTGCATAACGATGTCCAGACAAGGGTTCAGCCCGTATTCCGACGGGAAAATTCATATCCCCAGCTCGGTCCGTTTCCTCTCAATGTGGCCGGAGATAAGATCGGCTGCCTTGACCGGGTCAGGTTCCACCGCGAAGCTTGCATTCACCGCACCTTTGAGTCCATCCGTCAGGAGCGATACGACTGCCGGGCTGCCGGAGATATGCGGCATGACCCCAAGCACCGTGTAGACTCCCGAGGCAACAAAATATGCACCGATCGATACCGCTTTCTGCGAATACCATTCCGGCGCTGCGCCTGCAATGGGCAGCTTGTGGATCGGGACATTGAGCGCGTTACCGAGTTCTGCGGCGAGCACGAGAATACGTGAGTTGTCAACGCAGGAACCCATATGAAGAACCGGAGGGATCTTCAGGGACTCGCACACCGCCCGCAGATCATCGCCTGCCAGTGCCGCTGCTTCCGGCTGGAGGAGCCCGGCTTTGCCCGAAGCGATTGCTGCGCAACCGGTTTCGACGCAGAGAATATTTTTCTTAATCAGCGCTTTTGCCAGGGTTACGTGGCCGTAATCATGTTTCACATGGGGGTTGTTGCACCCGACAATGCCCACGGCTCCCCGGATCTTGCCGGCAGCAATGAGATCGATAAGTGGCTTGAACGATCCGCCGAACGCATTCTTGATCGCTTCGTTTGAGAACCCGGACATCAGGGGGACGGGCTCACCGGGAATCATCACCCGTTTCGGGTTCCGGTTTTTGAAGTTTTCAACCGCCATCCTGACGATGGATTTTGCAGTCAGGTACCCGTTCTCGGGACTGAAATCAAAGAAGAACGATCCCGGGATCTTCGCCTTGGAACTGGTCGAAATGATCAGCGTGTGGTAGCAGCTTGCGGTTCGTGGAAGTGAGGGGAAGATACACTGGTAATCAACGATCATCGCTTCAAGGGCACCGGTTGTGATAACAAGTTCCTGGTTCAGGTGGTTGCCGGTCATGGGGATGCCCTTACGCATCAGCAACTCGCTCCCCGTACAGCAGAGCCCGACAAGGTTGATCCCTTTTGCGCCGTATTTTTTTGCAAGGGCCACAAGTTCGGGATCCGCGGTCGCTTTCACGACCATTTCCGAGAGTACCGGGTTATGGCCATGAACAGCAATGTTGACAGAGTCCTCCTTAAGCACCGCAAGATTAACCCGGGATTTCAAGATCGTAGGTGTACCGAACAGTACATCGGAGATATCGGTACCGAACATCGACCCGCCCCATCCATCGGAAAGGCTGCACCGGAGCCCCTGCAGGAGAATGTTGGTATAATCTGCCCCCACACCCATCTGGATCCGGTGCATGCAGTCTACAACTTCGCGATCGATCCCCCGGGGAGAGATCCCCAGCGCATTCCAGATATCCCGGGTTGCTTTCGGGGCACGGTTGAGAAACTGGAGGGTGTTTTTAACCATGCCGTACTCCTCGAGCATGGCACGGCCGAGCTCGGCTGCAAGGTTCTCCGGACTCTTCCCATCAGTTGCAATATCAAATTCAAGGCAGATTCTCCGCAATTTTTCCGGGTCGGCTATTCTGTAATCTTTGGTCTTGCCAGATCCGACCATGTATAAGGTTTCAACGATATCACGGCCATGATCGGAATGGGCTGCTGAACCCGTCGCTATAGTATCAAGCAGGTTGCGGGCAACGATAAGGTCAGCATCGGCACCGCAGACACCGCGAATGCGATGTGGCGGAATGATCCTGCAGGGCCCCATCGTACACCGGTTGCAGGATAAGCCGGCTTCACAGTACTTGCAGGGAGGCTGCTGCATCTCAAACCGGTCCCAGACCGTCTCGATGCCCTCCTTCATGGTCATTTCAAGGATCGGTTTTGCGTTCTCATCGATCGTTCTTGCTTCCAGTTTCTGCGCAATCAGCGCAGGGTTCATCAGGGACATCCGGGCGCGGTCCAGCTCGCAGACATCAAGCCGTTCCCTGACCAGTACGGGTTTTGGTTCTTCTGCCATTATGCGTCACTCCATCGGTATTGGATAGGTGATAATTTTGCAGAAGAGTATATACTATTTTGTATGCAAAAAGGCGCATTTTTTTACGGTAGTTCGTACCTGACGACCAGATAAATAAAACGGTGATTGTAAAATATCAGCCTCCAAATTTGATTTACAGTAATCATATTTGATGGAAAAACGATGCCTGCCGCCGCCCCCGAAGGGACGCCCCCGCGGCGGCCTCAATGAGTTTCATTCATCAGATCCAGTAATCTGCCCCGCCGTGCCTAAAGAGAGGCCCTGAGGCGGGGAGTCATCCAAACTATCACTAAATCCTTTTCATCTTGTGTGAAAAAGTTGATCTAATTTTTTTCAAGTTATCTGAATAAATTATCACAAAAAGCTCAAAAACGTGTTTCTCGTCGCACTGGAGGCTGATTTTAGATAATTACCAAAAATGTTCATCCACGAGGGCTCTGCCTGCTTTTACGATCTGCAATCAGCCCCGGCATCGATAATGTTCAGGTCAAGTTTTTTGCCAAACACTTTTTCAAATGCTTTTTTTTCAGACTCGACTCCCCAGATCTCCAGCTGGCAATCCTCCCGGGCCGTTATGTCAAGGTTTACGGAATTTTTACCCGTGGATACCAGGCGGACATGGCAGACCAGTGCCGCATGGCTCCGGTCAAGGCTCTCGCCAAGCCGGATAAAAAGCGAGAGGATGCGGACCATGTCCTGTTCCCGGGGATCAAGATCCCGAATCTCGACATCTTTTTTCCCGGGGGTTTTCTTGCGGTGGAACCGGGCAAGGTTTGCCATGATCGTGATCTCTTTCTGGTCAAACCCGAGCAGCTCCGAATTTTTGATGATGTAATATGAATGCGCCTGGTGGTTGACATAGGAAATAAATGAGCCAATATCGTGCAGGAACGTGGCGTATTCTAGGAGCTCGCGCTCTCCATCGCCATATGCGTGAAGTCTGATCTCTTTTGCGCTGTCAAAAAGTTCAAGCACGAGACCCGCAACCGCCCGTGCATGTGATTCGTTGATCCCGCAGGAACGCCCCAGCTGGAGAACACTGCGCTGCCGGGGCGTAAGTTTGCCGATTAACGGGAAATCATCAAGACGCGAAAGGTAATCTGCCAGCAGGCCGTCCTGGAGACCGCGTGACGTGATCGTAATCACGGGGATGGACAGCTCTTTCATGAAGGTTTCAAGAATTGCCGCGCCGGCAATAATGATATCCGCCCGCTCAGGGTTGATGCCCGGAATTTTCCGCCGCTCTTCAAGGGGCAGAGTGCAGAGAAGGGTGATAACTTTTTTCAAGTCACGGTAGCTCAACGTCTTTTCTGCCGGACTCTCATGTGAACGAAACGCCTTCTCAGCAATCTCGGCGAGGTTCATGATGGTACCGGAACTGCCGATCATCAGGTCCGGGTGTGCTGTGCGGAGCTTCTGGACTGAATGAATAATTGCGTTTTTTACCTCCTGCTGGAGGAGTTTATACTGCGCCGGGGTGACAGGGTCCAGCCCTCCCCCTCCCGAAGGAAAAAACAGGTTGGTCAGCCGGATAGCCCCCAGCTTAAAACTCTCCAGGTACTCGTACTCCCGCTGGTCACCAAGCGCAATCTCCGTACTCCCGCCGCCGATATCAATGAATAATCCACGGCGTTTGGCAAGATGCATGCCGCTTGCTACGCCTAGGTAGATCAGCCGGGCTTCCTCCCTTCCTGAAACCACCCGCACGTCAAGCATCGCTTCATGCCGCAACCGCTGGAGAAGCTCATTCTGGTTGTTTGCTTCCCGTGCAGCAGATGTCGCAACAGCGATAAACTCTTCGACATCGAATGTCCGTGCCAGGTCGGTAAATTTTTTGCAGACAAGAACGGATCGNNCCCGGGGTGATCTCATCTGATGAAAATTCGCCATCGCCTAAGCGCACCTGCTGTTTTTGCCGGGTGAGAATGCTGTAGGAATGGTTCGGGTTCAGCCGGACAACAAGAATCCGGATAGAGTTTGTCCCGATATCGATAAACGCGACAACCCGCCCGTCCGAATCCACAGTTTTTGAACTCAACGGATCACCAGTGGTTTCTGGAATACCAGATTAAACAGGTCGCTTTTTGCCTGTGCCCGCGCCTTTTCAATCGTTACATCACCCAGAGCGATGACTTCACAGACAATTTCACGGGCGCCAACTGATATCTTTAATGAGGATATCGTATCATCGTGGAGAACATCGAGGCCGTCTGCGATGCGGAGGAGTGATGCAAGTATCCTTATCCTCTGCCGGTCAGGTTCAGAGAAAAGGGAAAACAGTCCCCCCTCAGTTTTTCCCGGCTTCTGGCGGTGAAGACGTATGACAAGCCCGATGATACCCTGTTCAATAAAACCAAACGGCAGTTCTTCATCGACAAAAATGATACGTTCACTGCGGCGGGGATGGCTGTGCGACTCAGGAGTTCCGCTGATATCATGGAGGAGCGCCGCATACTGGATGAGGGAACGATCACGATCGGATAATCCATGGATGGGCCGGAGCGCATCAAACAACTGTAACGAGAGATTAGCCACATGAGTCCTGTGCACCTGCGCATCAGGGGGAAAACCTGCAAGCCGGTTTACCCCGGTTTTTTCCGCTTCGGGTGATCCTGTAGAGCGGGGAGATGATATCACCCGTCGCCCGTGTACCAGGGTCTGGCGAATCGTTTGTGCGAAATCTGCCCTGTTGAGCGAATCCCAGAAACGGACAAAACTGCGATTGAGGGACTGCCGCTTACGTTCACGGTCGAAAAGAAGCCGTTTCAGGGCAGGAATCGCGGCAGCTCCCGAAACAGACATGCCGGATGGTGAATCCCGCCGGGTGCGTTGCCGGGTAATTTCAAGCGTGAGGTGATCAATCCATACATCGCAATCATGCATGTCACCAAGAATATCCTGAAGCCGTTTTACCTGACGGATAGGTTTTTGCATGCCGAGACGGTAGAGGGGTGCATAGATCTCCAGGGTATAGCGGAGTTTTTTTGCGGCGATGCGCAGGGCATGATGTTCTGCAATTGCATCCGGGTTGTGCACCCAGGGTTCATAGACAAAAATGTCCGCGAGCCGGTTGGTTATCCGCTCTGCGGCAACGAGGGGAATGCCGGACAGGGAAGGGCGTCTCCTGAACCGTTTGTTTACCGGGAGCATTTGCCGGAGAGAGGCCTGGAGTTCTGCTGCTACCCTGCGGCGTTCAAAGGTATCAAGGGCCGCCACAACATCGCCCTGCAGGTGAGCGCGCCGCTTCTGCAGCCGCACGAGGAGTTCGCTGATTGCATCCGGTGACAGCGGTTGTGGTGCAGGATTGGTACCGGGTGTGCTCTTTTTTGACGGGTTGATCGATTTCTGGTATTTTTTGAGAAATGCAATCTGGACATCCATATCCCGGGCATTTCCCAAAGCACGGGTGATTATTTTTATTTCCCGCATCCATGCCCTATATTTTTTTGGGGGAAAACAGGGAGCAAACTGGGGGAGTGCCGCGCGGAGCCGTCGGGACGCGACACGCATGCGGTGGACAGGTTCGATGTCCTGTGCAGCCCGCACACCAGAAATTTCGCTGGTCAGTGCATCAACGAGCGGTAGGAGGCGGCCGGCACAAAAAAACCGGGTCCCCGTCTGTTCCTGCACGGGATTACTCGCGGCCATTATACCATTCTCCGCGGTGATCGAGGAACCATGACTGGGCATTGACCGGTTCAGTGCCCGGGGAGAGAGTCCTCCGTTCATAGGTGCCATCGCTTTTGAGCACCCGTGCCTTGACCGTATCGCTCAACTGGACGGACAGGATTATGGAGATGAGGGCTTTTTTTATCCGGGGGTCTTCAACAGGAAAGAGGACCTCCACACGCCTGTCGAGGTTGCGGGGCATCAGATCGGCGCTGCCGACAAACACTTCATCGTTTCCGCCATTCCGGAAGTAATACAGCCGGGCATGCTCCAAGAAACGGCCCACAATCGCCGTCACCGTGATGGTATCGCTCACGCCGGGAATACCCGGGAGCAGGCAGCAGATGCCCCGCACCTGGAGATCGATCTTTACCCCGCTTTGTGAGGCGCGGTAGAGCGCACTGATGCATGCCTCGTCTACAAGTGCGTTCATCTTGAATGCGAGATAGCCATCGCCATGCTCTTTCTGGCGGGTGATCTCCCGCTCGATCCGTTCAAGGATTGAAGACCTTAACGTCACCGGCGCCACGAGCAGTTTCCGGTACTGGTTGATACGGGCATACCCGGTGAGGAAATTGAACAGATCCGCGACATCATGGCCTATATCCGGGTCACAGGAAAAGAGTCCAAAGTCTGTGTAAATACGGCTGGTCGTTGCATTGTAGTTGCCAGTGCCAAGATGCACGTACCGCCGTATCCCGTCTTTTTCCCGCCGCACGACCATGCAGAGTTTTGCATGCACCTTGAGACCGACAACACCATACACCACGTGGGCACCCTGGTGCTCCAGCGCCCGTGCCCACCCGATATTATTCTCTTCATCAAACCGGGCTTTGAGTTCGATCAGCGCAGCAACTGCTTTCCCGTTCTCCCGGGCTTCCAGCAGGGCGTTGACAATGGGAGAATTTGCGCCGACCCGGTAAAGCGTGATCTTGATGGCAAGGACATCGGGATCATGAGCTGCCTGCCGGATAAAATTGACGACGGGAGAGAAACTTTCATAGGGATGGTAGAGGAGGATATCCTGCGCCCTGATAGCGGAGAAAATATTTTTCCCTTCGGCAAGTTCTGAAGGTGTCGAGGGCAAAAATGGCGGATCTTTTAAATCCGGCCGATCAAGCGAGAGCAGCTGCATGACATCTGCCATACCGACGGGATGGCCCACCCTATAGAGCATGGAACTGGTGATGCCCAGTTTCTTTTCAAACATGTGGCAGATATTGTCATGCATTGAACTGTCGACTTCGATACGCACCGGATTGCCCCGTGCCCGCTGCTCCATGACTTCTTCAACCGTCGTCAGGAGATCGGATGCTTCGTCCACCTCGATCTCAAGATCTGCATCCCGGGTGATCCGGAACGGAAAAGAAGCGACCACTTCAAGACCGGGGAAGAGCAGGTCAAGGTGGGTGGCGATGATCTCTTCAAGGTACACAAAATGCACGATCTTATCATCGCGATGGGGGCCGGCTGCGGGATCCGGTATCCTCACCAGACGGGAGAAGAGGTTTGTCGGGACTTTGAGCCGGGCAAACAATTCTTTCTGGTTCTGGTCCCGGACGATTATCGCAAGGTTTAACGAAAGATTGGAAATAAACGGAAACGGATGGGCGCTGTCAAATGCAAGCGGGATCAGGACGGGGAATATTTCATCGACAAAAAAGGTGTGCAGGGCCTCTTTTTGTCCTTCATGTAAGTCTGCATACGAATGCAGGAAAATTCCTGACGCCGCCAGATGGGGAAGGATCTCTTTGTGCCAGCAATCATATTCGAGTTCCAGTTCCGGACGGAGCGCCTTCTGGATCGCATCGAGCTGTTCTGACGGTGTCATTCCGTCCGGGGGTGCCTTCAGTACACCTTTTGCTGCCTGGCGCTGGAGACCTGATACCCGGACCATGAAAAATTCGTCAAGATTATTGGCAAAGATGGAGTGGAATTTTACCCGCTCAAGAAGCGGATGGCTCTCATCACGGGCTTCATCGAGGACATGATGGTTGAACCGGATCCAGCTCAGTTCTCGGTTCAGGTATAATTTCGGATCAATGGGCACTTGCGAAACCGGGCTCATAGTAGCTCCATTCAGGATTACCTTTCCTGATTATGGCGACCGTTCATTCTTCTATTCTTCATTAGTACAGGGAGAATATAATTCTGCACCATTGTCGAAAGAACTCTATAGTTTCCATAGATGCATGTCCGCAGGTACGATGATTTTCATGCGGGGTGCGAATATTTTTATATTTTCCGTTCCCAAGTCTGTTGCATGGTGAAGTCCATGCGTGAATGTTTTATTTGTTGAAAACCTGCGCTTTTTAGATACCACCTTACGGGACGGGGAGCAAACCCCGGGTGTTTCATTAAACCCGAACCAGAAACTTGAAATTGCGACCAAACTTGCTGACATTGGTATCGATGTTATCGAAGTTGGATCTGCTGCCGCATCTCCCGGAGAGCGTGAAGCGATCAGAGTTATTTCCGATGCCGGGCTTCCTGCCGAGATCTGCACGTACGTCCGTGCATTACCGCAGGACATAGATCTCGCGGCAGACTATGGCGCCGACTCGGTACATCTCGTCATTCCGGTCAGTGACCTGCACATCGCAAAAAAGATGCGCAAGACCCGCGATGACGTTGCCCAGATGGCATGGAGCGCGGTGGAATATGCAAAAAGCAGGGGCCTTGTTGTCGAACTCTCAGGTGAAGATGCGTCCCGTGCAGACCAGTCATTTGTCCGGCACGTGTTTACCGAAGGAGTACAACGCGGTGCAGACCGGCTCTGTTTCTGTGATACCGTTGGTGTGCTGACGCCCGAGAAGATCATGCAGTTCATCCCGCCGCTTGCAAAAATCGCACCGCTGTCCATCCACTGCCATGACGATCTCGGCTTTGCACTCGCAAACACGATCTCGGCGCTGAAAAACGGTGCGTCCTGTGCCCATGTCACGGTCAACGGGCTGGGTGAGCGGGCGGGCAATACACCGTTTGAAGAAGTGGTCATGGCGCTGGAAGTCCTCTATGACTACCGGACCCATATCAGGACAGAAGAGATCTATCACCTCTCATCCCTGGTTTCGCGCCTGACCGGTGTGCCACTGCCGGTCAACAAGGCAATCGTTGGTGAGATGGCATTCACGCACGAGAGCGGCATCCATGCACATGGGGTTATCCGCGAGCCTTCAACGTACGAATCCATCAAACCGGAGATGATCGGCCGAAACCGGCGGATCGTCCTTGGCAAGCATTCCGGTTCTGCATCGGTTGAAGCGGCACTCACCGAAATGAAGTATGCGCCAACCGATCACCAGCTTGCAGATATTGTCAGCCGGATCAAGCAGTTGGGCGACGCAGGAAAACGGGTGAGCGATACGGATTTGATGGCAATCGCTGATGCGGTGCTTGCGATTGAGTGCAACCCGGTGATCCGGTTGCAGCAGTTCACCGTGGTCTCGGGAAGCAGCATGATCCCGACCGCATCAGTCACTCTCAATATCAACGGGCAGGAACTGACCGGCGCGGCAACGGGCGATGGCCCGGTGGATGCAGCGATGCAGGTGCTCAGAAAGTCCATTGCCGATGTGGCAGACATCCGGCTGGAAGAGTACCATGTCGATGCGATCAGCGGCGGAACAGATGCGCTCGTCGAGGTAACAGTAAGATTAAGTAAAGACGGGAAGATAATAACTTCACGAGGCGCCCGCACCGATATCATTATGGCAAGTGTCGAGGCGATGATCGCCGGTATGAACAGACTACTTGAGGGAAAAGCATGAAAACCGGGGCAAAAATCCTCATCGAATCACTGCAGCGCGAGGGAGTCGATACTATATTCGGCTACCCTGGCGGCTCGGTGCTGCCGATCTATGATGAACTCTATGATTCACCATTGCGGCACATTCTCGTACGGCACGAACAGGCAGCAGCGCATGCCGCGGACGGGTATGCACGGGCGAGCGGTCGTGTAGGGGTATGCCTCGCAACATCGGGGCCCGGTGCATGCAACCTTGTCACCGGCATAGCCACGGCGTACATGGACTCGGTGCCGGTTGTAGCGATTACCGGCCAGGTCCCGACGACGATGCTGGGGAACGACGCGTTCCAGGAATCCGATATCCAGGGCATCACGATGCCCATCACAAAACACAACTACCTCGTGAAAGACACTGCAGAGATCCCCCGCGTGGTACAGGAGGCGTTCTATATCGCGGGCACGGGACGGCAGGGGCCGGTCCTTATCGACCTGCCAAAGGATGTGAACACCCGCTCTATCAAGGATCCGGTCGTCCCCGAAAAAGTGGTCCTCCGGGGCTACAACCCGACCTACAAGGGGAACAAGCGCCAGATCGACCGGGCAATCGAACTGATCAAGGAAGCCGAGCGTCCGCTTATCTACGCGGGTGGCGGGATCATCTCTTCCAACGCTTCGCCGGAACTGGTGGAGTTTGCCACAAAAATTGGCATACCGATCACAACAACCCTCATGGGTATCGGGTGTATCCCCTGCGATCACCCGCTCAACCTTGGCATGCTGGGCATGCACGGCACCGAATACGCAAACTTTGCGGTGACCGAATGCGACCTTCTCATCGCTATCGGTGCCCGGTTTGATGACCGGGTAACCGGCAAGATTGATACGTTTGCACCAAGGGCAAAAGTAATTCATATTGATATCGATCCGGCAGAGATCGGCAAGAACAAGAGAGTTGATGTCCCGATTGTCGGTGACGTGAAATCTGTTCTTGCGGATATGATTGCCGGGCTTAAAAAAACCGGGGCCTGCGATGCATGGGACAAGAAGATCCTCCACTGGAAGCAGCACCACCCGCTCCGGTACGGGAAGGATGACGGGTGCCTGTATCCCCAGTTCATCATCCAGCAAATGAACGAACTGCTCAAGGGAGATGCGGTGATAGTTTCGGAAGTGGGCCAGAACCAGATGTGGACCGCACAGTACTTCTGTTTCCGCCAGCCCCGCACCTGGATCACCTCCGGCGGCCTTGGCACGATGGGCTACGGGTTCCCGGCTGCCATCGGGGCGCACTTTGCCCGGCCCGATGTGCCGGTCTTTGATGTTGCCGGCGACGGGAGCATCCAGATGAACATCCAGGAGATGGGAACCGTGGCGCAGTACAAAATCCCGGTGAAGATCGCGATCTTAAACAACATGTATCTCGGCATGGTGCGCCAGTGGCAGGAACTCTTCTATGACCGGCGCTACTCCTTCACGGAGCTCCCGCCGGTGGAGTTTGTGAAGATCGCACAGGCATATGGCATTGACGGTATCAAGGTGGAGTCCAGCGACGATGTGATGACGGCCTTAAAAGCAGCGGTGGACTGTGACGGCCCGTTCCTGCTCGACTTCAGGATAGAGCGGGAAGAGAACGTTTTCCCGATGGTGCCGGCAGGGGCTGCGATCAACGAGATGATCGGGGGGCATCCACGATCATGAAGGCACACACGCTATCCATCCTTGTGGAGAACAAGGCCGGTGTCCTCTCACGAGTCACGGGCCTCTTCTCCCGGCGTGGGTTCAACATCGAGAGCCTCGCGGTCGGTCCCTGCGAGGAACAAGACATGAGCCGGATCACCATTGTCGTGATCGGCGACGATGCGCAGGTCGAGCAGGTGATGAAGCAGCTCAACAAGCTCATCGATGTGATCAAGGTCTCGGATCTGACCGACAACGAGCGGGTCGAGCGGGAACTGGTGATGTTCAAGGTGACCGCTGACCAAGGGACGATCCGGGCCGAGATCATGCAGATCGCGACGATCTTCCGCGCCCAGATCGTGGACGTGGGCGCAAAGTCGGTGATCCTGCAGGTGGTCGGGGATACCGACAAGATCAACGCGATGGAGAAATTGCTCAGGCAGTTCGGGATCAAGGAACTGATCCGTACCGGACGGATCGGGATTCTACGCGGCACAAAGACGGTGACGAGCAGTAAGTAATTCTTTTTTTAAATGCACATATTCTCGTGACAAAACTCAAGGTTCTTTGACAGCACGGGAACCTTATGGCACCTGGTTCAGGTAAATTGTATGGCGTAAATCCCGCATGTTTATTTGTTCGATGACGAGATGCCGCTCTTTAAGTTTTTTTATTACGAACCGGACCGTACGCGGGCTGAGCCGCGTCTTTTTTATGAGAGCCTTGTGTGACATTTCGGTGCCGGCATCAAGAACCTTGAGAATGATTACTGAAGAGGGGGGGTAGTGTTAATATAGTCATTGTGATAAAAACTCGAGAATTAACTGCATCCTTTCCCGCAGCCCTCCTCGTTACCTGTGTCAGATTCTTTTTTGTCTTCAAGGATCCGTGCGAGTGCTTTTTCAAGGAAATCATCGAACGTCTCCATCTTTCCCCAGTTTTCAACGAGATACACATCTGATCTCTCCGGTTGGGGAATAATGAGGATGTTGCCTTCTTCATTCCGGGACGTGATGTATTTTCTCGCATAGTGCACGTGGTGCAGGGTTTCCTGTTTCTTTGGGATCCGTGCAGTCACCATCCAGCAGCTTTTCAGATCCTGTGCGTCAATATAGATCTCGTGTTCCTGCTAAAATTTTTGCAGATGTTCCTGTGTTGTTTTTAACCCGGCTGGTTTGCCCGGTTGGCGCAAACTATTTCAACATATAAATAAAAGTCCACCCATACCTATGAAACTCCAGTCAAGGGTCCTGATACTGTACTTGTGCATTGCACTCCTGGTACTGGTGCTCATTGGCGGAGTTCTCCCGACAACTCTTCATACACAGAACCTCAACACCATTTCCCGGAATTCTATCGACCAGCTCAAGCACATTGATTTTGCCCTCTCAAATTTTATCGGGAGTGCCAAAGAAGATGTCCTCACGCTATCGCTCGATGATGATGTGCGAACGACAGATGATGCCGGCTTTACGAATTTCTTAAACGCTTCGGAAGAGACATTCCGGTATTCCATTAATGACAAGGAACAGAAGATCATAGATACGTTTAAGGAGTACCAGACGGCACACCCGTATGTCAGTTCGGTCTATATGGGCCGGGAAAAGGGGTCTTTTGTCCGTTCGTACCCCCGTGCTCGTCCAACTGCATATGATCCACGGGACAGGCCATGGTATATTCTGGCAAAAGAACATCCCGGTCAGGTTTCCATTACGGATCCCTATACGGCTGTTACAACTCCGGATGTGAATGTCGGGATTGTCACTCCTCTCGCATACCCGAATGGGACAATATACGGTGTAGTGGGTGAGGATATCACTCTCGTCAACCTGACCAGTTATATCTCGCGGTTCAATATGGGGCATGACGATGAGATAATACTCGTAGATAAAAATGGCATGGTCCTTACCAGCCGGAATTCTTCCCTGCTCTTTGGCAATATCAGCGATCTCCTGCAGGATCAGACTCCGACATTTCTGGCAACTGATGAAGGGGTGCTGGTCTTGAATGGATCCTACCTGATGTATTACACATCGCCAGAACTCGGGTGGAAAATCGGCGAAATTGTTCCATTCAGTTCCATCGAACGGCAGATCAACAATTCAATTGTGCAGATACTTCTGGTTGTCCTGTGTGCCCTGATCCTGCTCAGCGCAATCACGCTCATTGCCCTTAACTATACGGTTATCCGTCCACTTTCCAACCTGACGGAAGTGAGCCGGAAGATTGCCGAGACCGGGGACCTAGACCAGACAATTGAGATGGGGGGTGCCGGGGAGATCGGGAGTCTTGCCCGTTCGTTCAAGGCGATGGTCGAGAAGATCCATGCTGAAGAGCAGAGGCGCCAACTGGTGCTTGCCGAGCTTAAGGGCCACCGCGACCACTTGGAGGAAATTGTTGCTGAACGGACCCGGGAACTCTCGGAAGCCAATCTTCACCTCCAGGAACTCGACCGGCTCAAATCCCTGTTCATCGCGTCCATGAGCCACGAGCTCCGGACACCGCTCAACTCTATTATTGGCTTTACCGGCATTATGGCAAACGGGTATGCCGGGGAGATCAACGCGGAGCAGAAGAAGCAGCTTGGTATGGTGCAGGACAGTGCCCGTCACCTGCTCGCGCTCATCAATGATGTGATCGATATCTCAAAGATCGAGGCAGGCAAGATCGAAGCGGGTGTCTCGACGTTCAACTTCGATGATGTGCTCCGCGAAGTGGAAAACACCCTTGGTCCGGCTGCCCGGGAGCAGGGACTTGTATTACATGTGGAACGTGGCGTTCCCCTTTCCATCACCAGTGATGAGCGGCGGGTGAAACAGATCATCACAAACCTTGTCAGCAACGCGATTAAGTTCACTGATAAGGGAAGAGTTGATGTATCTGTGGAACGGAAAGGAACTGTTGTTGAAGTCCATGTCCGTGACACCGGCATCGGCATCGAAAAGGAGGATCTGGAAAAACTCTTCCGCCCCTTTGCCCGGGTAATGGTGCCGGGCCGTCTTGTTGAGGGGACGGGGCTTGGATTGTACCTTTCGAAGAAACTCGCCCGGTTCCTTGGCGGAGATATAACGGTGGAAAGCGAGCTGCACAAGGGAAGCGTGTTCACGTTCTCCTTTCCGGTAATATACAAAAAACAGGAGGATATATGACAAAAGTGTTGGTGATATGAATGCGATACATCCGGCAGTTTGCTGTTTTCCTTGTCATGTTGGTCGTATGCGGGTTTCTGCTGTATTCAGTCTATACTGGCATTGAGTCAAAAACCATTGCACAGATCAATAACGAACAGATTGTGCATGCAGGCCAGGCGGCAGCGGGCATTGAAATGTTTTTAACCTCGTATAATGATTCCCTGTTGTTTCTTGCCGGAGATAACCACATCATAACCCTTGATTCAGATGGCCGGGACCTGATGCGAAATTTTTTCACCAGCCATGCCGGTGAAATATCATCTATTACCCGGGTGGATGAGAATGGCATTATCCTGTATACGTATCCCTTTGAAGCATCCACGGGAACAGATATTTCAAATCAATCCCATGTTCGTCAGCTGATGAGCACGCATTCGATTGTTATCAGCGATGTTTTTACCTCAGTCCAGGGGTTCAGATCCATCGCTTTTCATATGCCGGTCTTTAAGAACGGTACGTTCAAAGGCAGTATTGCAATACTGATTCCTTTTAACACCCTTGCAAAAGAAGATCTGGGCAACATCCGGGTTCTTGATTCGGGATATGCCTGGACCATCAGCCGGAATGGTGTTGTGCTCTATTCGCCCTATCCCGGACAGATCGATAAATCCGTATTTGAAGTCTTTAATAATTCCCCCACCGTCACTGCAATGGCACAGGAGGCGATGAAGGGATCCCGGGGAATTGCCACCTACACAGTCAGCGGAGATCCCGTCCGGCAATTACCCCCCAAGAAATTCCAGGCCATCTATCTCCCGGTAACAATCGGCGACACGTCCTGGTCAATCATTGTTTCCACGCCGGAAAATGAGATATTGGGCACGATACAGGGATTCAGGAATGACCTGATCATCATCTCCGGACTCTTGATTATCTCGCTCCTGTTCTTCACCTCTTATGTGGCCCGGGCCCGGGGGATCGTAAAAGAAGAAGAGATACGTAGCAAGGCAGAAGATGAACTGCGGGAGAGCGAGGAATTCAACCGCAGCCTTGTGGAGAACCTGCCGGATATTATTGCGATTTACGACAGCAGGGGGATCGTCAGGTTCGCCAACAAAACCGCGATGGACACACTGGTTTCCCCCGGTTCAAACGTGATTGGGGAACCTATCCTTTCATTTGTCGCGGATTACCAGCGCAGTGATGTCGAACAGAAGATGAATGTGCGATTGTCCGGCGTCCGTATTATTCCCTATGAGATTGACATCAAAACCGGTGACGGTAAGATCATCACTGCCATTCTTCAGGGAGTCCCGATCAGTTACCGGAAAGAGCCTGTTGTGCTGGTACTGATGACAAACATTACCGATCGCAAACATGCCGAGCAGAAACTTCTCGAAGCCCATCGGGATCTTGAGAAGAAGGTTGCTGAACGGACCCGGGAAC
>PNBP01000110.1 GCA_003136075.1 Methanoregula sp.
TTCAAATCCCCCCTCGCCCGTAGACGCACTATTCGTCTGACTTGTTTTTCCCCCAAAAATTTTGGCAGTCCTCTTCCTGCCATTCCTGATTTAAACGTGCCCCCTGGCAATGGTGTTCATCCGTCAAATGTGGATCCGACTCCGGAATGCCCGGGGCAGTTACCCGGAAAAAAAGATCGTGGGGCTCTGGAGAAATCCTCAAANNAGCCCCGTCCCCCTTGGGGGACAGGTGGCGCGAAGAGGAGGGCTGCGTGGTAAAAAGGAGGTGTTCTACAGCGCCGATCATGGCTTAACATTTTTATTATTTCATGGCTAACCTTTTCTGGTAAAAAAACTCCGTGGTGACCGCATGAAAAACATCCTCATCCTGGTAGTTACCGCATGCCTCCTTCTTGTTGCCGGTTGTTCGACCATATCTTCACCGGGTCATACGGTACCGGGTTCTTCCCTGAAGATGGACGAACCTGCAGTGCTTTTGGGTGGCAAGNNTAATTCGGCAGCAACCGGTGGTCGTACGATCAATATCTTCATCACTGCAAAAAATACCGGGGCAAATCCAGTCCGGCTTGCGTGGTTCAGTAAACTTACCGGTACGGATGGCACCACCTTTGGCGGCGTTAATGTCTCCCATGGTGGTTCGGGGGCGCATACTACCCTGCTGTCCCCGGGCATATCAGACACGCCCCGGGATTATGTCGTAGTCCAGTCGGACACGGATTATGCCGCATTATCACAGGGCGCGACACTTGATGTTACCTTCTACGGGCAGCAGACCGCCACTGAAACACCCGTCACATTCCATGCATCCTGGACTATTGACCCTGCGTACTTCAGGTAAGCGCGAAACCGGGACACCCTATTTTTTAGCATTTTTCCACAGGTTAATATCACACCGTTCAGATAGCTCATTACCCATGAGCTGTGCAGGTCTGTTCCGGATTACCCGCCCGGCAAACGCGCTCGTTGCAGGGCTCGCTGCGCTCGTCGCCTATCTTATTGCAACGGGTACCCTCGTCCCGGCAGCGCTTTTCCTCCTGGTCATTGTAGCGCTTATCACCGCCGCAGGGAATGTGATCAACGATTATTATGATGCGGATATCGATGCGATCAACCGCCCGGATCGCCCGGTTCCTGCCGGGCTGGTGACCCGAGGTGGCGCCCGGAGTTATGCAGTCGTCCTGTTCCTTGCCGGCATTCTGGTCAGTCTTTTCACCAATCCTCTCTGTATTGCGATTGCCATCGTTAATTCGCTTATCCTCGTGTGGTATGCGGCGCGGCTTAAAAGCACACCCTTCTTTGGCAATCTTGCCGTCGCGTACCTTTCCGCAAGTATTTTCCTTTTTGGCGGAGCGCTTGCCGGCATCAACGGTCTTTTTCATATGATCCCGGTTGCTGCAATTACCCTGCTTGCGATGCTTGCCCGGGAACTTCTCAAGGATGCAGAAGATGTTGAAGGAGACCTTGCCTGTGGAGCACAAACCCTGCCGATCCGGATTGGGGTACATGCAACGGCCCGGCTTGCGTTCCTCTTTGCAGTGCTTGCAGTTATTGCAAGTTTTGTTCCCT
Organism: Methanoregula sp.; assembly: GCA_003136075.1. Lineage (GTDB taxonomy): Archaea > Halobacteriota > Methanomicrobia > Methanomicrobiales > Methanospirillaceae > Methanoregula. The sequence goes on from PNBP01000110.1 coordinate 1,567, forward strand.
ATTCGTGGTGGGGAATCGGGTACCTTGCCGGCATCCTTGTTGTCGATTGTATCATTCTTGCAGCGGCACTACGGGCGCTCGGCTGCACCACTCCGGCATGCGTAAAAGCATCCGGATCGACAACGCTGTTAAAAGTGGGCATGTTTGCCTCCCTTATCGTGTTCACCGTTTCAGCAGTTTTTCTCTCCGGGTAATACGGGTGCCACGAACCGGCTGTCCAATACCTTTATCCCCTGATCATCCCTCATTTATCGTGAGAGACTCATGGCAAAGGTTTTCCAGAAGGGAACTACATATTTTGCCCCGAAAGGTTCCTATTATGAAGGAAATGTTAAAATTGACGGGGACTTCGTCGTTCCGGCACGTACACATTTCTGGGGGCGGCTTGTTGTCAGCGGGAGCCTTGAACTGGGATCCCGTTCAAGCGTGGCGCTGGATGTGATCTGCGGCAGCGCGATCATCGGCAGCCAGTCGCGGATCAAGGGCCCGATTATTGCCACCGGTGATGTCACCGTTCTCGATCATGCCACGGTCCATTCGATACAGGCTGGCGGAAAAGTCATCCTGCGTCCTGATGTACGGGTTGGCGATGTCACCAGCAGCGATACCATCATCGTTCATGGCAGGATCAAAAGCGGGAAGTTAATCGGCAAGAACATGAAGGTTCTCGGGAATTAACGCAGGGTCCACACCGAGAAGGGCAACTTCATAGACATCCGGCCAGCTTACCATAGTTTCGACGCACCCCTCTTTTAAGGTGACCACACCCATAACCACGATATCCATCTTGTCTGCCATATCGATGCCTTCTTTTACCTCGGTGAGGCACCCAACCCCTAAAAGGGCTTTTGGCCGGTATTTTTTTACCATCCGTTTGATAAATGAAGAGCCAGGCACAATAAAAATATTATAGCCCAGTTTTTCGAGAATAAGCCGGGCTTCGCCGATCGAGCACTGCCCGCAGCTCTGGCATTTCAACCCTTCGGGAGTGAGATGTGCAGGACATCTGGATGACCTGAGGCATTGCGGCAGGAATATTGCCCGCTGGGTAACCGGTATCCGCTCAAATGCGCTCTGGTTCATCGCATTCTGGAGTTTGATAAAAAATGCGAGCATCTCGCGATCTTCCAGCCCGAGCAGACGGAAGAACGCCTTCATGAAGCCTTCCAGCAGCACCAGCCCTGCTTTAATCAGGCGGGGAAAATACAACCGCCCTTTCCTGATGGAATACAGCGAGATGACCACCAGCACAAACGAAACCGCGAGCGCCCCAAGTAGGATGATGACCGTGACTTCCCCGATGATATACATCAGGTTGTGAAGGGGGGTAAAATCAAAATCCATACGAAACGTGCTCGTAAACGCTGTCAGCTGTTTGATTTTCTATGGGATAAGCGTGATCTGAAATCACAAGGCGGACGAAACACACCATCTTCGGTAATAATGGCGGTCACATACGCCATGGGTGTTGCATCGAAAGCAAAATTTTTCACGGGCACACCATCCGGGATAAGCGTACGGTTGCCCATAATGGCAAGTTCGTCTCTCCCCCGCTCTTCAATGACCACATCCTGCTCGGTTCCGGACATATCAAACGTGGAGAATGGTGCAGCGACATAGAACGGGNNGTGTGGTGGTGTGCGCAGACTGCATGCATGTATGTCCCGATCTTGTTAAAGACACAGTCCTCCGTGATACGATCCGCCCCGACAATCACGGCGTCGATAGTACTGGTGCGCATGAGGTGCGCGGCAGTGGAATCGGTGATGACGGTTACATCAATCCCGTCCCGCGCCAGTTCCCACGCGGTGAGCCGTGCTCCCTGCATCAGGGGGCGGGTCTCACAGGCCAGCACCTTCACCTGTTTTCCTGCCTGGATTGCCGAACGGATGACACCAAGCGCAGTTCCCCACGAGGAACAGGCGAGTGCACCAGCATTGCAGTGCGTAAGCACCGTGCAGGTATCAGGAAGCAGGGCAGCCCCGTGCTCACCGATGGCATGGCAGCACCGGGTATCATCATGAGCAATTTCCTGTGCCATGGCGAGAGCGGTTTTTTGTGCAGAATAGATATCATCGGTTTCCTGCAGCCGACTGAGCACCCGGTCAATGCCCCACCCGAGGTTGACGGCAGTCGGGCGGGTTGCACGGAGCAGTTCTGCCTCCCGACAGACATCGGCAATAAATGCATCCCAGTGCGTTTTTGAACTGGTAATTGCTGCAAGAGCAACACCGTACGCTCCCGCGACACCGAGTGCCGGTGCTCCCCGGATCTCGAGGCGCCGGATCGCGGTTGCGAGACGGGCAACGCTTGTGCAGTCCACAATCTCATAGTCGTTTGGGAGGAGGGTCTGGTCAATATACCGGATCCCCGGCAGCGCTGCATCCCACCAGAGCGTAGCAGTCTCTCTCACGTTGACCCTGTCCTTATTGCATCGATATATGCCCGCATTGCAGCAGACCCCCCGGACGCCACGCTGTCCGGGATATCCCGGGGTGCAGTGACTGTGCCGGCAACATAAATGCCCGGGCGAATGGTGGCAACGGTATCCACCGCGTCATTGACGGGTTTAATAAACCCGGTCTCTTCCTGGTGCAGGCAGAACCGTTGGGCAAGTCCGGTAGTTGAATCGGCCGGTCCGATCCCGATTGAGAGAACAACGAGATCCGGGTGAAGAACCTGCACTTCAGCGGTTTCGGTGTTTTCGACCTGCATGGTCATGCCGTTCCGGTCCGGGAGCACATCAGACGGCATCCCCCGGATGAACCGGACTCCCAGTCCTTTTGCCCGCTCGAAATACTCCTCGTATCCCTTCCCATAGGTACGGATATCCATATAGCAGATGGTAATGTCGATTTCTGGATGTTTCTCCTTGATCAGCATCGCATTCTTTATCGCCTGCATGCAGCAGACACAGGAACAGTACGGCCGGTTGATGCTCATATCCCGCGATCCTACGCATTGCACGAATACAATGCTCGTTGGCTCTTTTCCGTCGCTTAACCGTCTGATATGGCCGCCCGTCGGACCGCTCGCGTTGATCATCCGCTCAAGTTCTAGGCTCGTGATCACATCGGGAAGCCTGAGGTGCCCGAACTGGGATTTTTCCCGGGTATCAAAGACCGAATACCCGGTCGTGATCACGATGCTGGCAGCATCGATGACAATCTCTTTTTCCGTATCCTCGCGGAGGATCGCTTCCGGCCCGCAGGAATCATAGCACAGGCCGCATTCGATACAATGTTCCGGGTCCTTGACCACCCGGTCCGGGACCGCCTGCGGGTGGGGTTTGTAGATCGCTTTCCTGACACCGATTCCCGCATCAAACCGGTTATAGACTTCAACCGGGCAGACCTGTATACAGTCGCCGCAACCAGTACAGGCATCCATATCGATGTATCGCGGGTGCTGTTGTATGGTTACTTTGAAATGCCCTACTTCTCCTTCAATCGATTCCACTTCGGCAAGCGTATAGATTTTAATATTGGGGTGGCGGGAGACATCCACCATCTTGGGGGAGAGGATGCACATGGAACAGTCATTTGTCGGAAAGGTCTTGTCAAGCTGTGCCATATGGCCGCCGATACTAGGTTCACGTTCGACCAGGTGCACGGTGATCCCGTGGCCGGCAATGTCAAGAGCTGCCTGTATGCCGGCAATTCCCGCCCCAATGACAACGACGTCACTCATGGGCATATTCCCCGGCGAGCTCAACATACGAGCGGGCATTGTTCATGATGTGCTGCCGCTGCACATCCGTTGTCTGTTTGATGACCTTGCCGGGAACTCCCACCACTACCGAGTTTTCCGGCACCTGCATACCTTCAGTTATGACTGCTCCCGCCCCGATCATCGTGCCCGTTTTTACCGTTGCCCCGTTGAGTACAATTGCTCCCATGCCAACCAGCACCTGGTCCCCGATTGTACAGCCATGAAGGATCGCCCCGTGACCGACCGATACATCGCATCCGAGAGTAACCGGGTATCCTTTGCTGGTGTGGACAACGCAATTATCCTGGATATTCGACCGGTCCCCGATTATGATCCGGTCCTTGTCAGCGCGGATTACTGCGCCAAACCAGATACCCACACCATTTCCGAGGGTAACCTCTCCGATAACGGTAGCGTTACTGGCAACAAATAATGGTTTGCCGGTGACCTTTCCATCAATATCCATAATACCATAGGAATGTAAGGTACAGACAGTATGAAGGTTATGGTAGGGGGTACATTTGACCCTCTTCACGACGGTCACAAACGACTGTTGACCCGCTCTTTTGAACTTGCCGGGCCAGATGGATATGTGGTGATCGGCCTGACCACGGACACCTTCGCACGTCACAAGGTACATCCCATTCATGAGTTTTCAAAAAGAAAAGCCGACTTGGAATCATTCATTGCCGGGAAAAACTATCCTGCCCGCTGGGTGATTGAACCGCTCAATGACCGGTACGGGTCTGCGATCGATGCGGATTTTGATGCAATCGTGGTCTCTGAAGAAACCCTTCCGGTTGCGGTAGAGATCAACAAGGTCCGGCGCGAAAAAAAGAAAGGGAAAGTGGATATTCACCAGATTACCTGCGTGCTCGCCGAGGACGGCCGCTGGATCTCATCCACCCGTATCTGGCGTGGCGAGATAGATGTACACGGGCACCTGATCAGATGATATGGCTGGTCAGATCTTTTTTAATAACGGACTCGCAGTAGAGGCAGCGCAGGCCTTTTCCTTCGGGCAGCACAGCAAACCTGCTCTTGATCGGTTCATTGGTATTTGAGATGCAGCCAGGATTGGGACAGCGGACACTTCCTTCAATCAGGATCGGTATCTCTACTCCTTTCTTCTCGCAGACCTTGAAATTGCGGACGATGTTAATCGTCGCTTTTGGAGAGATGAGCGCAATACGGTCAACTTCAGTTTTCGAGAGTTCGCGGTTTGAAAGTTTGACAATATCCTTTTTCCCCATATTTCTGCTGGGGACATTTGTTGCGATACTCAGTGATTCTGTCGTCGATCCTGTTATTCCGAGTATTTTCATGACATTAAGCGCTTCCCCGCCGTTGATATGATCGATGACGGTGCCGTTTTTGATCCGGCTGATTAAAAGGCCCTCTTTGGCAACGTCTTCAGGAGTAGGGGAAGATCTCATTGCATCACCTTGAGAAGCATTGCCATCCTTACGGGTATGCCATTCCTTGACTGCTCGAAGTACCGTGCGTGGGGGGAGGCATCAACACGGGGATCGATTTCATCCACGCGGGGAAGGGGATGAAGTACGATCAGGTGCCTGCGGGCGCCAACGAGGAGTTCGGGAGTGATGCGGTAACTGGAGGCAACGTTATAGTAGGATGTTGAGTCGGGAAACCGTTCACGCTGGATCCGGGTGACGTAGAGGACATCCACCTGCCCGATCACATCGGTAAGGTCATCATGTTCTATGATCTCCATGCCCTTTTCGGTGAGATCATTAACAAGCGAGGACGGAAGGTCAAGGCCTTTGGGAGAGACCGTGTGAAGCCGGACTCCATAGAGTGAGAGAGCAGATGCAAGGGAATGCGCCGTCCTCCCGTACCGGAGATCACCGACAAGGGCGACATCAATCCCGTCAATATCCATCGACTGGCGGATGGTATAGAGGTCAAGCAGTGTCTGGGACGGGTGCTGGCCGGCGCCATCTCCGGCATTGATGACCGGCACATGAGCAAACTCTGCTGCAAGGCGTGCCGCGCCTTCCTTTGGATGGCGGATAACAATTGCATCGGCATACCCGCTGACAACCCGTATCGTGTCGGCAAGTGTTTCCCCTTTTGCGATGGAACATGCCTCAACACTGCTCACGGAAAGGGAGGTGCCACCCAACCGGGCCATGGCCGATTCAAATGACATCCGGGTCCGGGTACTTGGTTCAAAAAAGAGCACTGCAAGGATCTTTCCCTGCAGGGCGGTTTTATCAAATTTCTTTTCATCGATCTGGCGCGCATGATCGAGCAGCTGATCGATCCCGGCGCGGTCAAAATCCCCGATGGATATGATGTGTTGCGTTGCAACTCCTCCCGCACATTATTACCGGTATATGATACTCCCGCGCTAATTATCTGTTTCTTATTGAGAGATTTTGTATCGTCCAGAAGAACAACAGGTTTTTATCAGGTATCCATGGATGACAGGAATGATATTATCTCATTGTTACGCAGGTTTATACAAGAATTTGAATTTTTTTAAAGGAGAGAATGGCAGTGCAGATCCCNNAGATCCCCATAGCGCGACCAGCGATCGGTCAGGATGAAATTTCCGCAGTCTCCGAGGTGCTGGCATCCGGCATGCTGGCCCAGGGCGAAAAAGTGGCTGAATTTGAAAAAAAGTTCGCGGATTACTGCGGCACTACGCAGGCTGTTGCCACAAATAACGGCACTGCTGCGCTCCATGCGGCACTGCTTGCTGCGGATATTGGTTGCGGAGATGAGGTGATCGTACCGGCGTTTTCCTTTATTGCAACGGCTACTGCGGTGTCTATGTGCGGTGCCAAACCGGTCTTTGCGGATGTTGATGAACAAACCTTCACCATCGACCCGCACCAGATTGTCGCACACATCACGCCAAAAACAAAAGCCGTAATCGGCGTGCACTTGTTCGGGCAGCCGTTTGATGTACATACCGTGCAGGAATGCTGCGAATCGCATAACCTGAAACTGGTTGAAGATGCCGCCCAGGCTCATGGCGCGATGTACAACGGCGAAAAGACCGGCGGTTTTGGTCACTTTGGCTGTTTCTCGTTCTACGCGACAAAGAACATGATCACCGGGGAAGGGGGTATGATCACGACAAGTGAGAAGGCATATGCAGAGCGCCTGCGCCTGATCATCAACCACGGCCAGAGCGAGAAATATCTTCATACCCGGCTGGGATACAATTACCGGATGACCGATATCTCCGCTGCTATCGGTATTGTCCAGTTAAAAAAACTCGACAAATTCAATATGCGGCGCCGGAAAAATGCGGAATACTATACCACCCATCTTAAGGTCAATGGGCTCCTGACACCACATGTTGCGCAGGGCATGCACCATGTATATCACCAGTATGTCATCCGGCTCACTGAGGAGTTCCCGATAAAACGGCAGGAGTTCATGGACTATCTGAAAGCTAAAGGGATTGGAAGTGCGGTGCATTACCCGATTCCGATTCACCGACAGCCGCTCTACGCGGTTGCACAGGATCCCGATCCCTGCCCGGTATCAACCCGGCTTGCTGAAAGTGTCCTCTCACTGCCAGTCCATCCGCTCCTTGATGGAAAGGAAATTGCGTATATTTGTGATACTATCAACAGGGTGAGCTGAGATGGATGTCGGGATTATCGGTACCGGGGCAATGGGCAGGAATCACGTACGGGTCTTTTCTGAGCTGAAAAGTGTGGATTCGGTTGGTGTTTATGATGTAAATTCAGCAGCAGCTGCGGCGATTGCCACCCGGCATGGCGCTACTGTGTATCCCTCTGTTGATGATCTGCTTACCCATTGCGATGTGGTGAGTATCTGCGTTCCGACTCAATTTCATGCAAGTGTCGTTCAACAGGTTTTTGCTGCAGAAAAGCATGTGTTCATAGAAAAGCCCATCTGCGCTACTGCTTCCGAAGCACGCGAACTCGTGAAGTCCGCCCCATCCGGAATTACGATCGGTGTTGGGCATATCGAACGTTTCAACCCGATTGTAACCGAAATCAAACGCATTATCCGGAAACCGCTCTATGTCGAGATGAAGCGGCACAATCCCGATTCAGCCCGGATCATCGGAAGTACTGTTGTTGAAGACCTGATGATCCATGATATTGATATCCTGCTCAACGTATTCTTTCCAAACCCCGGCCATCTTCATTCTGGTGGGAATGCTGATGTATGCAGCGTCCTGATGAACTGTGGAAATGTGCCTGTTGTGCTCTCAGCAAGCCGGAAATCATCCAAAAAGATCCGGATTATCTATATTGAAGAAGAGGATTTCACCGTTGAAGGAGACTACATGTCACAGGAAATTACTATCTACCGTAAGCCCGGGCGCTACCAGTTCGAGAATGAACGGTATGTGCAGGAAAATATCATTGAGAAGGTGATGGTAAATAAGATTGAGCCCCTTAAAGTGGAATTAGCATCATTTATTGAGTGTGTAAAAAATGGACAGCAGTTTTTAGTTACTCCGGAACAGGCAATCCGCAACCTCGAAATGTGCGAGGATATCCGGGAAGGTTTGGAAAAAACTGAGAATATCTGATAACACTCAATGAACTTCTGAACAAATGGAGGGCATTAAAAAAAATATCAGTGGTTCGTGGAGGGGATAGGTGGAGATCGCAGCAAGGGCACTGTTTGTCGATCACCCTGAGTTTAATCTCGTGAAATGGATATATCCGTGTGATTTCCCTTCATGCGGTGATAAACATGCGATGTTGAGCTTGGGCAAGAGCCTGTTGAATGATAAAGCATCCGGGCTTTAATGTTTGAGAAAAAAAGTGCGTTAGATAATATATAAATCCGATCTTGAAAAAGGTGTACAGGAATGGTCATATCTCTTGCTATAGTTCTTTTATTCATCGCTCTGATTCCCTACATCATTTATCTCGCAGGTATTTCCTTTAAAAATAAGTCCGGAAATCTGGTTATTCCGGAGATATACCCGAATATCAGCATAATAATGTCCGCGTACAATGAAGAACACGTTATAGAAAAAAGAATTGCCAATATTAAAGCATGCCATTATCCTCAAGAGCGCTACGAAATCATTTTTATCGATGACTGTTCCAGCGACAATACGCTTCATCTGGCAGAAACCTGTCTGGAACAGTCCGGGACCCACTACCAGATTATTGCTAATAATCAACGATTGGGGACTAACCGCTCCTATAATTTTGCAATTGCAAAAGCACATTACCCCATTATTGTAACCACGGATGCCGATGTTTTTTTTGAACCCGATGCATTGAAGTACCTTATCGGGACCCTGATGAGCGATCCAACTATTGCGGCGGTTACGGGTGAACTCGTGCCGATGAGAAATACGAACAGCACTACCTTAATGGAAGAAGTATACCGATCGTTTTATGGTCGAATGTGTGACTGGGAGAGTGCCCGGGACTCTACCTCNNAATGGTGGCCTGGTCGCATTCCGGTCGGATCTCATACGGCGAATCAATGATAAACGGGGATCCGACGATGCAAATACGGCATTTGAAGCGATCCGTCGGGGATATCGTGCGGTATACGTGAGTAAAGCGGTTGTATACGAAGAGATCCCTGCGCATTTCTCTGTCCAGTATCGTCAGAAAATCCGAAGAGCAACGCGGTTGATTGAAGCAACCCTTTCAAATCTGGATCTCCTCGGAAAAAATAACCGGTTCTCGCGATTTTTTTATCCGTTACGCATTTTTATGTACCTGTGTACTCCTCTCCTCTTCTTTTTCTCGACCGCACTGTTGTTGTATGGACTTTACCAATACAATCCTCTCTTTTTTCTCCTGGTCATGTTGTTCGTACTGGCCCTAGGTGTGATCCGGAAACAGAATCTTGTTTTTGCGTTTATCGTGAGCCAGTTTTATCTCGTTGCCGGATTATTGCATCTTGGTAAAGATGTGCGGGTCTGGGAAAGTACTTCTGATAAAAAATAGGAAATCCAACCCTGACAACGTATATTTTTTTACTGAACTCCACAGGTTACTTACCTGGATCTGACGGGGTCTCATATCGGTAGAACATCCAAATATTACCTGAATCTGTCTTATCGGGGATATTTTTGGGAATTTTTCTGTCTGCCTCTCTAAAAACATTACATATGTATTTATTTTTTTGAATCGATTTTATTTCGATGTGTGGTATTGCAGGCCAATTTTCAAAATCTGGCAATCCTGTCGATATATCTCTTCTCAAACAAATGTCAAAAAGGATAGCCCACCGGGGGCCTGACGGTGAGGGTCTTTATTCTGACAATTATATCGGGGTCATTCACCGGAGACTTGCAATTATTGATCTGTCAGATGATGCAGCACAACCAATGACCAATGAAGACGAGAGCCTTTGGCTTGTCTTTAACGGGGAAATCTATAATTATCTCGAACTTATTGACGAATTAAAAAAATTAGGGCATGTTTTTTCCTCACATTCTGATACTGAAGTCATCCTCCATGCATATGAGCAATGGGGTGTTGACTGCCTTAACAAATTCAATGGGATGTGGGCATTTGCTCTCTGGGACAAAAAAAACCAGACGCTCTTTTGTGCACGGGATCGTCTCGGGATAAAACCCCTGTACTATGCAGTTGCTGATGGTGCGTTTTTCTTTGCATCGGAAATTAAAGCCTTGCAGGCGCATGAACGCCTCGGGAAAAAACCCAATGATGCAAAGGTACTTGAGTTTCTGGCATGGGGTGCCGCAGATCATTCTGATGAAACCATGTTTGAAGGTATTTACCAGGTAAAACCCGCACATTATATCCTGGTAACCGCTCAAAAAGAGATAATCCAGAAAAAATATTGGGATATCTCCGTAAATCCTGCATTTTTTTCAAAAAAACAGGATGATCCTGAATCAGCACAGCGTTTTATGATACTTCTTAAAAACGCCGTGAACCTGCATTTAAGAAGTGATGTTCCGATCGGGACGTGCCTGAGTGGAGGACTCGACTCTTCAACTCTTACTGTTCTTATCAATGAACAAAATGCCCGGCATTCCAAAGATCCGGTTACGGGAAAGCAGAACACGTTTTCCGCTTGTTTTGATGATGAGCGTTTCGATGAAAGCAGGTTTATTGATATAATCTTGAAAAAAACCGGGGTATCTTCGTATAAAACAATGCCGGATGGCCGGGCGTTGCTCGATGATGTCCGGAATCTTTTGTACATGAATGATGAACCATTTGCCTCTCTTACTCTCTATTCTCAGTATTGTGTTATGAGAGAGGCGTCAAAACAGGTAAAAGTGGTTCTGGACGGACAGGGTGCAGATGAACTCCTCGCCGGGTATATTGCATACCAGTACTGTCATATAAAGGGTTTAACACAAAAAGGGCATCTTTTTGCGGCATGTGAAGAACTGGCAGGAACCATTCGTCATCACCGGGCTTTTCTTAAGTATCTCATACAACAGGTTTTTGCCAGAAAAAGCCGGCGCAGCCTGTTAAAAGGTCATGTTATGCCATTTTACCGGTATAAAGGGTCATTGGATCAAGCCCTTTATGAGGATCTGGTCGCCAAAAATTTACCCTATCTCCTCCACTGGGAGGATCGGACATCCATGGCATTTTCCCTTGAAGCACGGGTGCCGTATCTCGATTACCGGCTGGTGGAATTTGTGGCCTCGTTACCCCAGGACCAGAAAATCAGGAAGGGTATTACAAAATTTGTATTGAGAAAAGCAATCAAGGGCCTGGTTCCGGAAAAAATTCGCTGCAGGATGGATAAAAAAGGATTCTCTACACCCGAGGAAGTCTGGATGAAAAACGAGTTGCGGGAGGAAATGTTACGGATATTTCAATCAGACTCTTTTCAACAACGTTCTTACTGGGATGCCAGTGCTGTCGTTCAGGACTATCAAAAGTTTCTGGATGGAAAAATTTTGTATTCCTCTGAATTGTGGCGTTTTGCGTGTGTCGAACTCTGGCTGCGGATGTTTATTGATGCGCCGTTAGCCACGGTAAAGTCCACGTAAAAAAGTTCTTAAGAGAGAAGTCCTGCCTCATCAGCCGGACCTGTAACGTACTGCCTTTTATTGTCAAAATAGATTGTATAAACCAATTCTTATTTTCGTGCTATTGTGATATATCCCGAGTGACACACGCTTGTCGACGGGCGAGTCCCGCGCTTTGAACGGGTCATCTCCCGCTCGATCAGCTCGTGGGTGTGCACTTCTCCAAACCGCTCCCCTGCTGCATCGACCACAATCGCCATCTGCTCCAGAAACGGCGTGTAACAGGCAAGATACCCTCCTGAACGGATGAGGTTAAAGGCATGTGCAACATATTCCGGTGAAATCTGCATATCGAGATGCACCACGTCAAAGGCTCCTTCAGCGGTAAGAACATCTGCGGCAATTGCCTCTACATTCGGGAGCTTTGCCTCGGTAATATTCTTTTGCGCAAGTTTTGAAAACTCCGGGCGCACCTCATACGTCTTCACGCTTTTTGCAATGCCCCCAAAATAGATCGCTGCAATACCGCTCCCGGTACCGGCATCCAGTACATCGTCCCTGCTGTTCATACCGGTATAAGCGATGACAAGCCCGATGTCTTTTGGTAGCATAGGTGCGCCTGAGCGCTTGCCATGTGTAAAAAAATCGGTTGGACGAGGGATTCGTACGGTGAACTGTACACCGGTATGCGTGGTGATAATATCGCCGGCAGCAGCCCCGGCAAGAGTCGTAAGATCAATCTGCCCTTTATCGGTAGAAAGAATGCCCGGCCCGGCCCGGGTAAAAAATTCCCTTCCTTCACCAATCAAAAGAACGCGATCACCGGGTTCGATCATGACGAGGAAAGCCGGAGGATCGCCTCGGCAATATCACCGTTGGTGGCGACAAGTGCTTCTTTTGCCTTATCCCTGGAGACACTTGCCTGCGCTGCTACCATGGTCACATCTTCGTCAGGAATCGCTACCGATGCCGGCTCAAACCGTGGCTGGCCGGTGACCTGGTACGTAGTCGATCCCTGCATCGTCATTGCTGATACCTCAGCGGAATCAAAGATGTAATTGCCACGTGGTGTTTTTATGACAATACTCTCGACATCTTCAATCTGATCGACCTGCATGCCGAGCTTCTTCATCATCGCCTTCATCTGGCGTGGGTTGATATTTCCCGGAAGCATTTTTTTCACACCCCTGCCGTACTTTTACCGCTACTCCGTAATTAAATGCAAGCATCTCGGTGCCGGAAACCAGTGCAGCGCCGCATGCAATCAGCCGGTCGTTGCCGGTAACCACGAGCACGTCATCTCCCGCGCGGATATCCGGATCGGTATTCGTTACATGCTTTGCAAACACATTCTTCCCCTGCGCAACAAATTCCGCGACGTCCTCCCGGATACAAACCCGATATGCCGGTGCGGGCAGCAGGGCATGAAGCCGTTTTGCCCCCTCAATGCCTAACGTAAGCCGGCCGTCCGATGCCCGGACGGTCGCAAGGCGCACTCCTCCACAGAGGATCTGGCGGATCCTCCCGGTGGTCGAGAAAATAAATTCACACTCTTCAGTAAAGAGACCGGTGCCGGCAAGATGACCAAACTGGTAGTCAGCAATGGTCTGAACCCTGCGCAGCAAACTGTTCTCCGAGTATTTTATTGACACGGATGATAAACTCCTGTTCTGCGGGTTTGGGGATATACGCTCCCGCAGCGATCTTGTGGCCCCCGCCCCCGCCCCCGTACTCTTTTGCGGCATCATTCAATGCCTGCTGGAGATCGATTCCCCTCCCGACAACGCGTTCTGTAGTTCGCATCGAAATCTTGGTGAGATTGGGATCTTCGGGAACTTCACACATAATCAGTATTGGCTTTGCACTGTTCAGTTTTGAGAGCGCCATGCCCGCTCCGATGCCAACAATCGTATCCGGGTACCGGTTGCCAACATTAAGATACTGGAGATTTTCAAGCTCATGCACGCCGGTTTCAATGATAAACTGGAGCAGGTCCCGGATGATTGCCCGGTGGTTCTTGAGCATGTGCTCGGCTTCACGGTATGCGGTGCCCCGGTCCCCCCGGAGGATTGCCCCTCCGAGAGCGGGTTTTGACCAGCGCCCGCAGGAATTCAGGAGGGTGGCATATTCCTGTGCATTGCGCAACGGTGTTCGTGGAATTTCGTCGGGGAACCCATAGGTCTCTGCAAGAAGCCGGTCGACGCTATCCCCGTTGGCAATCAGCTGTTCGGCAAGCGCGGATATGATGGTCCGCTTATCCTCAACTGAGAGTTCCTCCCAGACATACCAGCGCCCGGTCGGTGCCTGCTGGACGATTCCTAACCGTTTGAGAAATTGTTTGGCCCCTTCGGGATTGTTGCTGATCCCTTTGACAAACGGGTCATCGTTATAGGCAAGTGACAGGTAGACCGGGCGTGTCGCGGTGCCGTAACAGTTGAGATCCTTTTTACGGACCTCAACCGAGCGGTGACGGATACCGTCTTCGACAATCACGTCACGGGCCGGACCGACAAGACCGCACGTTTCCCGCGCCATCATATCGCCGACATTCCCGACGACAGCCAGTTTTGCCAGATCGATATTTGCTGTGTCCAGCTGCTTTGCGATGAGATAACAGATGCCGGCGGCACTCATGCGGGTGTGGCCATAGGGAAGGCAGTTGACCTGCTCATATTCAGTTGGGCACGGCTGGCTGACGTGATGATCGACAATCAGGATCTCATTTTTGGAAAATTTTCTCTCTTCCAGAAGATTCTGTTGCCCGGCGCCAAGATCGGAAAAAATCTTGAGCGATGAATCAGACGGCACCTGGGGCATGGTGAGCGGTTCCAGCTGCCGGACAAAAACAGAGCGGACGGGAATACCGTACCGGGAGATTGCCTGAGAAAGAATTGTCTCACAGGATATACCATCAGCATCGATGTGCGATATGATGGTCACTTCGTGAGCTGCAGTGATGTGCTCTGCGGCTGCTTTCACATCATCGCAAAAACCCATTGCATAATATTTAGGGAGTTCATACAGATGAATTGTACTTTCATATGCAGCCTGATCGGATTGAAGGTTTTCTGGAAACGGGAATAATCACTCCTGAACGAATGCGGGTGGTGGACAAAAATGCCATCGCGCTTGGTGTGACGGAGCTCCAGCTGATGGAGAGCGCAGGAAAGTCTCTTGCCGCATGTGCGATGAGGCAAAATCCGCG
>PNBP01000130.1 GCA_003136075.1 Methanoregula sp.
ACAAGGTCTGCACCGACATCTGCGGCCTTTGTGTAGATCCCACCACCCAGCTGGGCAAAGAGTGCAACAAACGATGCACCAAAACCAAAGCCGACGATAATGAACGGGGTGACATGCGGGTCTGCTCCAAGTGCGTAGTAGGTAAGTGAGACACCAAGGAGTGACATGGCCGTGATGATAAGACCGGAGACTGCGCCGCCCCGGAACGAAACGTCCAGTGCTTTTGCAGCACTCGTCTGTGCAGCTGCTGCCGTGCGAACATTTGCACGGACAGCAACGGACATGCCAATCACACCGGCAAGGGCACTACAGGAAGCACCGACAAGGTACGCTAATGCCGTATCGATGGCAAGGCCCTGCTCTCCGGTAAAGAAGTATACAGCAAAGATTACCACGGCAAGCACCAGTGCCAGTATGGCGATGGTCGAATACTGTCGCTTGATGAATGCTTCTGCACCCACACGGATTGCATCGGCAACCTCGCGCATCGCGGGAGTGCCTTCATCCTGGGACAGGACACTCTTCGCGAGAATAGCCGCGAGGATAAGTGCGATAACGCTTACAACAATTACTATTGCGAGTTCAATCATTCCTAGACCTCCTGCTATGTTGTTTAGATCCGAATACAGGCGATTGTCCGTCTCTATTGCACGAACAATACCGCTGAAACGGGCTCCACAGCAAACATATCAGGTATAACAATTGGCATGTCAGCAGCGTGCTGCTTATATGGCCCACAGGGAGGCGCACATGGTTCTTTGGACACGAGTGCCCACGAATGTCCATAACTCATCCCTAGAGATCATTAGTGCATTTTTTAACCATTAAACATTTAGCATGGCCGGATGCCTGCATACAAGAACATTACCTGAGGTAATCCTGCCGGGGCAGGATATATGTGCCAACAAATTGCAATTTTCTCTCTAAAAAAGCGGTGAAGAAATGAAGATCCGTAAACAATTCAATATGATTAATAATGAAAAATACGCATATTCCCTAAAAAGGGAGGATAACGAGTGCAGCTTTTACTATTTCTCATTCTGTTTCCACTCATCTGCGCACTTTTCATGCTGTTGGTGCGGAGTGATCTGGAACGAAACTGGATTGTAAACCTGTCCGCACTGGGTATTGGTGTGGTTACGGTTTTACTTCTTGTAAGCCTGTTTGACAAGGGGACGCTCTATTATTCCATCGCCGCAGAACCAGTAAGCCTGCTCATGTTCTGTATCGAGTTGATCATCGCTGTATTTATTCTGTATCTTGGTATAAAATACCGGAATTACCTGGTTGTTGCGCTGATACTTGTGCAATCTGCAGTGATGGTCTGGTTTGAAACGGCGTATGCCCATGCGGCAGATGTGACGTTCCCCCTCTTTATCGACCAACTCTCGATCATTATGGCGCTCATTATCGGGATTATCGGATGCCTGATTTGCGTGTATTCTCTCGGGTACATGAAAAATTTCCACGAGCATCACAAGGAGATGAAGGATAATCGCAACATCTTTTTTTTCGTAATGTTTGTGTTTATCTCCGCGATGTTTGGTCTGGTATTCTCAAACAACCTGCTCTGGGTATACTTTTTCTGGGAAGTAACAACCCTGTGTTCGTTCCTTTTGATCGGATACACGAAGACCGAAGAAGCAACACAAAACGCGTTCACCGCACTCTGGATGAACCTGCTTGGCGGTATCGCATTTGCCATTGCACTTGTTTACCTTGCCTCACAGGCAGGAGGTGTATTGGGACTTGACCAGGTGCTCGCGTCCGGGCAGGCACTTGTCCTTATCCCGGCGACCCTGATCGGGTTCGCAGGACTGACAAAAGCTGCACAGATGCCGTTTTCCTCATGGCTGGTCGGGGCGATGGTTGCACCGACACCCGTTTCTGCCCTCCTTCATTCAAGCACCATGGTCAAGGCAGGTGTCTATATCCTCGTCCGCCTTGCACCGGTCTTTGCCCTTACCTTTACCGGTTACCTGCTGGCGATGGTTGGCGCACTCACCTTCCTCATTGCATCAGGTATTGCCATTTCGCAAAGCAACGCGAAAAAAGTACTCGCGTATTCCACGATAGCAAACCTCGGTCTTGTGGTTGCCTGTGCAGGTATTGGCACCTATGAGGCAATCTGGGCGGCAATTCTGCTGATCATCTTCCACGCGATTTCAAAGTCGCTCCTGTTCCTTGCAGTGGGTACGGTGGAGCACAAGATCGAGAGCCGCGACATCGAGGACATGAACGGGCTCATCGTCCGTATGCCAAAGGTTGCTGCGATGATCGTTATCGGTATTGCCGGAATGTTGCTTGCGCCGTTTGGTATGCTTATCTCAAAATGGGCGGCGATCCAGGCATTTATTGATGCTCCATATGGATTTATTTTCGTCATTATTCTCGCATTTGGCAGTGCACTTACCCTTTTCTTCTGGGCAAAATGGATGGGGCGGCTGCTTTCCGTCACTCGTCCGGAGAAAGACCTCGAGAAGAATATTGATGGAACCATCTGGACGGCGCTGATTTCGCTTGCCGGCCTGACGGTCATTACCTGTTTCATCTTCCCGTTGATCTCGGTAAAACTGATCGAGCCATTCCTCCTTACTAATTACGGTTCGGTGACACGGCTTTCGCAGGACAATATCACAATTATGATAATGATGCTCTTTTTGATCGTTATCCTCCCCCTGAGCATCCTTCTGCCCCAGCGCAGGCACAAACAGTTATCGCCCTACATGTGTGGAATGACCACGAACGCGGATCAGTCCTATTCCGGATCAATCGGCCTGAAACGGGATTCAAAACTCTCCAACTATTACCTGATGTCATGGTTTGGTGAGGTTAAACTCCATACGTTAGGTGTCTATGTCTGTACCGGACTTATCGCCGTCATGTTTGTGGCGGGGACGTACACTGGGGTGATCGTATGATCGCTCTTGTCAATGCAGTCGTGTTTATCCTGCTTGCACCGGTTATCGGTGGGCTGGTTGCCGGTATTGACCGGAAGATCTCCGCTCACATGCAGGGCAGGGTTGGACCGCCAATACTCCAGCCATTCTACGACGTGGGAAAACTCTTTGAGAAAGAGCGGACCGTGGCGAATGAAACGCAGATCTTCTACGTGATCAGCTACTTTGTCTTCATGATATTTACCGGCGCGCTTTTCTTTGGCGGCGGGGATATCCTGCTCGTGATCTTCGCCCTCACCTTGGCGCAGGTGTTCCTTGTCCTTGGAGCGTACTCGGCAAACTCCCCCTACAGCCACATCGGCGCAGAACGGGAACTGATCCAGATCATGGCGTATGAGCCGATGGTCATTATCGCTGCAGTGGGCATGTATGTCGTCACAAAAAGTTTCTCCGTAGGGACAATTGCCGGATTTACTCAANNCAACCTCTCGTTCTGTTCATACCGGGCATTTTCGCAGGGTTCATTTACATCCTGACAATCAAACTCCGCAAATCACCGTTCGATATCTCGACGTCCCACCATGCCCACCAGGAGATTGTCAAAGGGGTGACAACGGAATTTTCCGGACCAACCCTGGGGCTCATCGAGATCACCCACTGGTACGAAGTAGTGTTCCTGCTCGGGTTTGTTTACCTGTTTTTCGCGTTCAACCCGGTGATTGGTGTGGTTGCCGTCATCCTCGTCTACCTGCTTGAACTGCTTATCGACAATGCAAGCGCACGGGTGAAATGGCAGCTGGTCATGAAGAGCTCATGGATTATTGCCGCAATCATGGGTATCGTAAATCTTGCAGCACTCTATTATCTGGGGGTGGTATAACATGCCCTATCTTTCAAAATCTCCATGGATCCTTCATTACGATGCGACGAGCTGCAATGGCTGTGATATTGAAGTGCTTGCCAGCCTGACACCAATGTACGATGTCGAACGGTTCGGCATTCTCAATACCGGCAACCCAAAACACGCGGATATCTTTGTTATCACCGGCTCGGTAAACGAGCAGAACAGGGAGGTGGTCCGGAACCTCTATGAACAGATGCCCAACCCCAAGGTGGTTGTTGCCGTCGGTATCTGTGCATGCTCCGGGGGCGTCTTCCGCGAGTGCTATAATGTGATGGGCGGGATTGATAAAGTAATACCGGTCGATGTTTATGTCCCCGGGTGTGCAGCCCGTCCCGAATCAATTATCGATGGCATTGTAACGGCCCTTGGCATTCTTGAAGAAAAACGGTTGGGACGTTCGTCAGCCGCGATTGAACAACCGGCAGAAGTTTCCAAAGGAGGTGAGGCACAGTGACAATCGAGGAGCAGACTATCATCCCTATCGAGATAACCGAGCTTGTTTCCCGGGCTCAGAAGATGAAGGACGAGAGAAACAGGCTGGTGCAGATCGGGTGCACGGGCGTTGAAGATGGCTACGAGATCAATTATTCTTTTGATAAAGACTACAAATTCCAGAACCTTCGGATACTGGTCAAACAGGACACGGTCGTGCCCAGCATCAGCGGGGTCTACTGGGGTGCATTCATCTATGAAAATGAAATCCATGACCTCTTCGGGATCACGGTTTCCGGTATGAATATCGATTTCAAAGGAACGCTGTATAAGACAATGGTCAAGTACCCGTTTTCGGTCCCGACATTCAAGGAGGACAACCCATGTCAAAACAAATAATCGTCCCGTTTGGCCCGCAGCACCCGGTGCTTCCTGAACCGATTCACCTTGACCTTGTATTGGAGGATGAGACGGTTGTCGATGTGCTCCCGTCGATTGGGTATGTGCACCGGGGTCTTGAAAAACTCGTTGAAAAACGGGAATTTACTGAATATACCTTCATTGCTGAACGCATCTGCGGTATCTGCAGTTTTATCCACAGCCTCGCCTACGTCCAAGGCGTCGAGCAGATCATGGGAATAGAGGTGCCTGAGCGGGCACAGTACCTGCGGACAATCTGGTCTGAATATTCAAGGCTTCACTCCCACCTGCTCTGGCTGGGGTGTTTTGCTGACGGCATGGGTTTTGAGAACCTCTTCATGAACTCGTGGAGGATCCGTGAACACGTCCTCGACGAGCTGGAA
>PNBP01000182.1 GCA_003136075.1 Methanoregula sp.
CTGCCGCATATCGGGCAGGTAAGTTCTTCGTCGGGTGCCATAGTTCATTCCTTTTCAGGTCGGGTTATCGCAGTAAAATATTTTCAGGTTTTAAAATGAATACGCGGAAGCCGCTATCCCGGTACCTTGCAAACGATGATACGACCATCTAATGCTCTCTTTATCAATAATATATATTTCGATTTTAACAAAAAAAGCCGATCTCTCCGAAGAGGAGATGAATGCCGGAATACGAGGATGCAGGAGAACGACCGGGGACCGGAGACTATCTGGTTGTGGGATGATTCGGTCTTACGGGTCCTGGTGTTCCGGAATGTGGATTGTGTGGAGTCTGCGGTCAAACCCCGGTGTGTCCAGGATCATAACCTTCGTCGCCTCTTGGCAAACGCGATCTTTTCTTCGAGCGCTTTTTGTTTTCCCCTGAGGACCGCGGGGAGGGCATTGTCGACCCTCATGTATTCGCTCTCGGCAAAATCCTTGATCATATCCATCTGTTCTTCCGGTGTGAAATCTTCGAGCGACAACCGCTCCATGAACTCGGCCTCGCCGGGGACCGGCTTTTCGGTAGCGGTGAATTTCACCCGGTATTTTGCCTTGCAGTACCGGCACCGGGTATGAAACNNTAGAATTTTGAAGTTGAGGCCCGCACATTTAGGACACTGCCATTCCAGGGTGAGGCCTTTTACCTTTCCTTCTGTATCGTGTTCTATGAACTGTTCGAACATTTTTCGTGGGTCCTCGGAATTCAGATACTTAATCACCCTCTACTCGGTCATTCCTAGATAATCTTATCGACAGGTGCCTGAGTCTGTCCGGCTGGACCCGGTCAGGTATCGGATCCGTTTTTTCCGGAACGGTAACCTTAATCCCTTTCCGCTAAAAATCACTGGAGTACGCATGTCATATCTTGAAAAAATCAGACGCGACGGAAAACTCGCAAACCCGTTTTTTTGCATGATGGGAATCGAAGTCGTGAGCATGGGGCCGGGAAAGGCCGAGCTGAAAATGACCGTCAGGCCCGACATGCACAACGGCGTCGGCTGGCTCCAGGGAGGGATGCTCGCGGCTATTGCTGACGAGGCGATGGCACTTGCGCTTTACCCGATGCTCGCGGAGACCGAAGGAATCGCAACTATCTCTGAGTCGACGAGTTTTATCAAGGGGGTCCGCAGCGGCGAGATCTATGCCGAAGGGCGCGTTATCAGGAAAGGTCGGCGGGTGGCGTTCACCGAGTCGGAAGTGTATGTGTTGGAGCCGGAGAAGACGATCCTCTCGCGGACGTCTGCTGCATTCGCGGTTACGATAAACAAATAAAAAAATTACTTATTTTTCTTTGATTTCGGTTTCTTCACGGCTGCTTTCTTCTCTTCGGGTTTCCGGAATTTTACGTACCAGACCGCACCGGCTGCTGCGACGATGACGATTGCGATAAGGACGATAAGGACTGTGGGGACGGATCCTGCTTTCTCCTGAGCATGCTTCAGCCCGTCCATGGATTCGGCATTGCCGGGAGTAGTCTCATTCGCTTTGGAATACGCCGCAACCGCTCCGGTATNNAATTACCGTCGATGGTAATGGCCTTGTTATAGGCGTTGACTGCATTCTGGTACTGGCCGAGGCTATAGAGTGCGTATCCCTCGTTGTTCCACAGGATTTTGTCCTGGGGGAAAAGGCTGACTCCTTTCTGGGAGGTCTGCAATGCATCGTCATAACGCTGAAGCTGGATCAGCGCATAGGCCTTTCCTTCGTAGAGGTACTGGAACGTGTCGGACTTTTCGATCAGTGTCGTATCCGCGGTAAGGGCCGTGTTGAACGCGAGGGTCGCATTGGTATAATCACCGGCGCCAAGGTATCTGACGCCGGCATTATAGTACTGAGTTGCATTGTCTGTTATCGAAGCATCCTGGGCAGCAACCGGGACTGCGAAGAGAACTATTACCATGAGGATCGAGAGAACCCCGATACAATTTCTGAATTTCATGCGGTAGTATGTTTGTGACTGGAGGGATAAAAGCTATTTCCGGAGCCAGCCGGCGTCCCGGCGCCCTCCGCACGGCCGGTCGTGGGCAGTAAAAACGGCGTTTTTCTCGTCCTTTCGGCACGCTTAAGATAACACTAATAGGTATCATGGGCAAAATATACAGCAGTCGGGGGAGATCACACGAAATACATTATTATCACCGGTGGAGTAATGAGCGGCCTCGGGAAGGGGATCACGGCCGCTTCGGTCGGGCGGATCCTGAAGAACCGCGGCTACTGCGTAACGGCAGTCAAAATAGATCCCTACCTGAATATCGATGCAGGGACGATGAACCCGGCCCAGCACGGCGAAGTGTTTGTCTTAAAGGATGGAGGCGAAGTCGATCTCGACCTCGGCAACTATGAGCGTTTCCTCGACATCGAGCTCACGTCCCCCCACAATATTACGACCGGCAAGGTCTACCGCTCGGTGATCGAGAAAGAGCGCCGGGGCGATTTCCTCGGAGAGACCGTCCAGATCATCCCCCATATCACGGACCGGATCAAGTGGTGCATCCAGAACGCGGCAGAGGAAGCGTTTCCTGACGGCACGAAGGCTGACATGTGTCTCGTCGAAGTCGGCGGGACCGTCGGCGATAT
>PNBP01000001.1 GCA_003136075.1 Methanoregula sp.
CACGGGCACTCGGTTTCGGGGCTCTTGCCACGATGAACGGGGTTGGAGATCTTGTCTCCAGCGTGATGATCGGGTTTATCTGGGCATTTGTCGGATACAGCGCGGGTTTCATAGTCGCTGCCGTTATTGCCGCAGCGGGGACGCTCCTCCTCATCTGGACTATACGGGGCCCGCACAATGCCCCGGCCCTGCATCAGTGACTGCGGAAATAATACCATATCCCGCCAATCAGAAGTCCGATCCAACCGATAGTCCACGAACCCGGGCTGAGAAATGCGATGAGCCTGATACAGCTTAGTGCTCCTCTTGCCGGAACCCATGAAGGGTACCGGTGATTCTCCCGGGAATACCTCCATTTCTCGATGTAAACAACTAAGTACAAAATGGAGTACGAGCTATCTGATTTTTATGATTCCGGAGTGAACGTTGAAGGGTCATTACCGTTTCTACAGAGCCATTTTCTCTCATGATTTATTTATAGAGCCTCTCAACGTAATATTGAGATTATGATTACTTCCCTAGGTCATATCGTGATTTTTGGTCTTCCCATTGCCCTCTATTTTGGGATTATTACGTTTTTCTCGCTAATCATAACTGCCGCAATGGGTATTCTTGTGCTAAAAGGACTCTACCATATCCCATTCAAATGGCATATGAGAATGGCCGCAGTTACTTTCATTTTTGCACTAATTCACATAACGTTAGTTATCTGGCAATTTTATTTCTGATTGAAATGGAAACAACGATTTTTTTTAAATTTATGGGCTCTGTAGAAAACCTCTTTCATAANNGGGGGTGCCACAGCGGCGGGGGCGAAGGCAAGGATTGCCGGAGCCCTCGAAGAGCGTTATGGCAATTTAATTCAGGTTTTCTACAGTGCCAATTTATGAAGAAATCAGGTCACGATAACTGCCGCCTTCATCGATGGGTGAATACTGCAATGGTATGGGTAGTTACCGGGCGTGTCGAATTTAAAGGAATAGATTCCACCTTTCGGCAAAGAATCGCTCGCGAATAATACCCCCTCAGCTATTGACCCATCTGCATCATTGAGAACCTGGTGGTTTACAGAGTCCTGGTTCACCCAGGTTACCGTTGTTCCACGGGAGATGGTGATGGTTGCCGGATTGAATGCAAAGTTCTGGATATTAACCGTCGCAGATCCAGTGACCTGTGCCGGAGGGGTAGCCGGAGTCGGCTGCGACGACACGTTACCGGTACATCCGGTCACTGCGATGAATGTTCCAAGGACAATTAGCAGGATCGCCCAGTAAAATTGGTCAGGTGCGCATTTCATTCGAATCTCTCAGATATAGCCTCTTGCCCGAAAAGATTAAAAGGATTTGTGAATAGGGTGCTGTTGCGTTAACGGGACTTAACGAAAATGACATCGTCGTGACTCATCAATATTGACTATTAAAACGTCCCGTAGACGCAACAGAACCATTTGGATCAAAAACCTAATTATCTCCCGGATGATACATTAGGATCCGATTTAATACCTATGGCCACCTATATGTATTACTATGCAAGCAGCAAGTTCAATTTACATCCGTGAAGATCTCAAAACCCAGTTGAACAACCTAAAGCGAAACCCGAAGGAATCATACAACGATGTTATTGAGCGCCTGGTGAATCTTACCGTTGATGATGAACCGCTCAGTGCAGATGCTATCAAAGGTCTGGAAGAAGGCCTCGATGATATCAAAAAAGGAAATCTGATTTCTGAAAAGGATATCAAGAAGAAATATGGAGTTAAATGAGTCCATACCGGGTGAAGTATACCCATCGTGCAGATCGGGATCTGGAAAAATTACCTTCGGAGATTGCCCGAAAGGTTGTCAGTACAATTCATAATATCAACGAAGATCCGTATCAGTTTATCAAAAAAATCAAGGCGTCAAATCCAAACCATCCGGTTTATTCTCTCCGGGTCAGAAGGGACGTTCGTGCACTGCTCTCAATCCATGATGATGTCCTGATCATCCATGTCCTTGAAATTGATTACCGGAAACAGGCATACCGGGATTTCTAAAAAAAAAGGAATCTGGCTATATTATTCGTTTTCATGGCCGACAAGTGATCCTGCATTAATCCGCACGAGATACTCAATCTTGTTGATATTTGTGAACATTTGGAGCGTGGGATCGAGCTTCCTCACCTCTGCGCCAGGCAACCGGCAGCGACTCCCGCAATGTGGGATGATGCAGGTGAATTACTACCCGTCTCGCACGATTTCATGGGTTCGAATCACACCCCTCGCATTAATCTGGGGGGTTATAGTTATCTCGCAAAATGCACCCCCCTCACTTCTGATATCACAATTCTGAAAAGAGCGGAGCGCGTGTCTGGACGTGGTTTGGGATAAAACGGCTTTATCACCCATAACAACAATGTAAAGTCTACAAGAAATCACCGGCAAATCCAGCCGACAGGATTTTATCAATGTCACGTGGAAGCGGATCATCTGTCATACCCATCGCAGTATTCCTCGCAATACTTCTCATTGTACTACCGGTCAGTGCCGACCATGTCAGAACGTCTCATACAACGGTCGCGATTACCCAGCCGACAACCGTTGTTACTATGATACAACCGTCCGCATCCGCCACTGAGACCATAACAACCGGCAGCGTGAATGTGTACTCTTCCCCGACCGGCGCCAGTATTCTGATCGATGGCCTCTATAGCGGGACAACCCCAAAAACCGTAAACGCAGTGGCAGCGGGAAACCATATTCTGCGGCTGGAGTTGAGCGGGTACTATGATTACGAGGGCTCGATCTATGTCGTACCAGGACAGACGGCAGGGGGATACGGCACGCTCCAGCCCATGAACCAGGTCACGTCAGCGATGCTGACACCGGTCACGGTTACACCCGAACCCACGCAGGATACAGGCCTGTTTGGAAACACAACTGTTCTCGCTGCCATAATTGGTTTTATTTCAGTCCTGATCGTATCAGGGGTTTCGATTTTTATCCACCTCACACCTCCCAAGAAAGAGTAATGGGTTGCGTGTCGGGACCCTCCCTGCCGGACCGTACTTGTTCCAGAATCTTCAGCTCGCGACCCGATCTTTTTTTGAAATCTTCAGCCATTAATAGCCTTTTTCACGCCATTCTTTCAATTTCCGATCTCGATATTCGCGTTGCATCTGCCTGGTATATTCTTTTCTTTCATCATTCTCCATCTCGTTCCCCGATTAATCCCCAACCTTTCCGCATCACATTGCCGCATCCGGTGCTGTTGCGTTGGCGGTTGATTGGGAAATATTAACGACGTGAAATAGTGGTCACCAACCGCAGACGCATCAAAACTCCCGGAACCAGCCTAAATTTTATTACTGCAGGATTCAAAATACCTGCATATGTCAACGATTGAAGAGCAGGAGCACCGGCGCCGACATGGCAAGCATCTCCTTATTCCGGCAGGTGCCCTTATAGGACTAGGTACAGGACTGATTGCCGGCTACCCGGTCCCTGGGATACTTATCGGTATTGGCCTTGGTTTCATTGCCCAAGGATTTCTCAAACCTGTTGAGGGAACGACACCGGACTCGGCAGATCCACGTTGCTGCGGTCATGGCAAACCATGGATTTCTCTGATGATTGGTCTATTGATGATCATCGTTGGTGTCGCCATTATCTGGGCTCCCCTACATCTGTGGCCATATATTATTGGTATTATCCTCATTATGATAGGTATCGTGTTTGCGGCAAAAAGCTGGATGAAAGCCAGCTGATTCTGATCTTTTCATTTTGGGGAAACCCCCTCTTTCATATTTATATAAATCAGGTGCTGTTGCGTCAACGGGACTTAACGAAAATGACATCGTCGTGACTTATCAATGTTGACCATCTAAACGTCCCGACAACGTAACAGAACCTGCCGGGCAATTCTTAACTTGTCTGAGGGATGCATTCCAATTCAAATGTTGAGATCTTGTCCACCTCATCGAGCCGGATGGGAATGATTGCGGTGTAAAGATAATCCTGTCCGGGGTTCAATATCCCCACCGAAGTGATCACCGGGATTTTTAACGACAGGTAACTGGCATACAGCGTTATCGTGTAGTTCTGTGGCGTATATCCCACCGGCAGGATGTGGGCACTGACAGTATACCACGTCCAAGTGGGAATTAAGGTGGCCCCCTGGCTGCAGTAATCAACGGCCGCCGTATTTTCATTGTATTCGCGGGCAATCCGGTTATAGTCCCCAAAAGAAAGTCCGGCTAATGAAGAGTTATCAACCCCGTTCAGCCCATAATCCGGATCCCTGAGGAGATTGGGGAGCATTTGCATCATGACACAGTTATTCTGCCGGTTAACGGAGTTACACGACCACGAAGAGACCGTCGGGGGTGCCGGTACCGCCACGGTCGCCGGGCCCGCAAGCAATCGTCTCTTGCTCATTACCGGTCTCATCGGTGGTTGTGGTGTGAAACTGTAGTATCGAGACAGATTCGTCTCTCAAAACAGGGATTTTTGCCAACTGGAATCTCCGCAGATGAAGATACAATCCAACAATAAATGGGTATTACACCAAAGCATGGGGGGTCTTCAACCTTTACGCAAGTTCAATTTGAACTCGGATTCTCATAAAAAACACACAGTCAACACTATATTATTTAAAAAAGACCTTCCGGGAGGGTATCTCCCGTGATGTCAGGCCACCCTTTAAAAAAGGGAGGTCTCCGTCGTAAAAGAGTATGGTTGACGGTATCTCTTACGCCAGCCCGGGTGGTTCGGGTTGCAGAAAGGGGGGAATTCCGTCACACGGATTCTGGAAGTCGGTATTTTGGTATGAATTGAGACAAACGGGGGAAGATTACGGCTTTAAAATATACGCTAATGGACGCTAACAGGCAGTGGATCGGGGCAGAGATGACCATTGGATTGTGAGGATGGGAAAAACGGGGTTTTTCTGGATCCTGGGTTCTCAATCAGATCCACGGGTCTCCTGCCGGGAGAGAGGATCTGCCAACCCCCCCGGCTGGATAAGTTCTCCGTCGTGGGATGTAGTGATCATGTGGATACTTCGGGTTGGCCGGAGGTGTNNAATATACGCTAATGGACGCTAATGGACAGCGGATCAACGGCTGGATGAACTGGTGTGGGTGAAAATACAAGAAACCCCTGTTTTTTTTGAGATCTGTTTCCCTGGTATCTCCCTCCCCCTCCAACGACGACCATTGACAAATAACCTGAAATGCCTGCCAAAAAAAGACCGGAGTATCATCAGGGAACACCTGGCCCATCTTGAAGATCCTCTGACTGCACGGGATGCCGGGCACCTTCGTGATGGGGTTTGTCGCATGCACATCGCCCACACGTACACGGCATTCTTTGTCGTGTTCCGGGATTGTGTCCGGATCGTGGAGGTCCTCACGATTGAGCAGGCGCACAGGAAGTACACGCGGGTTTAAAGAAAAATACAAATCCCGCTCTTTTTGAAGTTTGACCGGGTGAACGCTGACCATTCAGGTGTTTTGTGACGGGATTTTATCATATGCGCAGAGATGGTTATAAGCGAAACATTAATCCGGGACATCACCAGGCAAATTTTTTTTTAGTAAATTACCCCTACAGCACTTGGATCTCTCTATTTTTATGACGACATTTTTTTTTAATTTTCGTAACCAAAACAAAAAAATAAAAAAGTAACCG
>PNBP01000195.1 GCA_003136075.1 Methanoregula sp.
TTGAGTCCGAGAGCGGTTCGATCAGTTGCGTAGTATCCCACGGGAACCGGGTACCGAGCCCGACGCGGCGGGTGCATGCCCAGTCCTTGAGCCAGTCCACGGTCCGGTCAAATTCGGTGCGGACTTCCGGGGGAACGAGAGTCATGTCTTTTAAGTGATCGGCAACCTGTGCCTTCCATGCCGGGTCGCTGTATTTCAGGAACCACTGGTCGTGCAGGATCTTGACCATCACCTTGTTACCGCACCGGCAGATGACCGGGCGGGAATCAAACTCGTACATGACTACCGAATCGTACTTGTCGATCATCTCTTGGGCAACGTCTTCGCGGGCGATCTTGACCGGTTTGCCCCCGTACTTTGCAAAGAGTTTTCCTTTCGAGAATTCGGCGGAGTAGATCTCCTGCGTAAGTGCGTCCATCCGGCTGTCCATCTGGTGGGCAATCCCTGCTTTTTCGACCGCGAACTGCGCCGGGATCTCGCCGTATCCCTCCACCTTGATGAGCGGGATCGGCTTTATCTGCGTGTATTTTCCCTGCTGCTGGAGGTCGCGGAGGGCGATGAAGTCAAAGGGTGCATGGGCGGGAACGCTCATGACCATGCCGCTTGCCATGTCAGCATCCACGAAGTCTGCAGGGAGAATCGGGACTTCTCCGCAGAGCGGGTGGCTGACCATCTTGTCGATCAGGTCTTTACCGGCAATCTCTTCTTTGACCTCAACCGTGTGGTCCTGCAGGGTGAGTTTTTCTGCTGCCTCTTTTGAGATGATCCATGCCTTGCCGTCAACAAGAGCCTTCACATACGTAACCGACGGGTTTACCCAGAGGTTTGTGACCCCGTGGATCGTTTCCGGGCGCAGGGTTGCTGTGGGGATGAACGAATCCCCGTAACGGAACATAACCAGCGTGAACTTGATCACTTCTGCCTTGTCGCCTTCGAGGAGATCATGGTCACCAACCGGGTTGTCGTCCACCGTGCAGTACCGTACAGGGTGCACTCCCTTGATTACGTGCCCGGCTTCATACAGGTGTTTCCATTGCCATTCTACGAATTTGCTGTACGTGGGATCGACGGTAATAAACCGCCGGCGCCAGTCAATGGAGAGACCGCATGCCGTCATCACCCGCTGGTATTCGGCGGCAAAGTGTCGGACGATGGTCAATGGATCGGTGAACTCCTTTAAGACGTCCTGCGGGACTTTGTAGAGGTCCCGGTACAGGTGGATCGTTTGTGGATCGTTTCGTGCGATCCGTTTGGAGATACCGACCACTGGTGCCCCTGTAACATGGAATGCCATCGGGTAAAGCACCTGTTTACCCCGCATCCGCCAGAACCGTGCAATCACATCGGGGACGATGTACGTCCTCCCATGTCCGACATGCATCGCACCGCTCGGGTACGGGAATGCGACGTTCAGGTAATATTTTTCGAGTTTTGACGGGTTGGACTCAAAGGCATGGGTCCACCGTTCCTGTGCTTCTTCTTCAAATTTGCCCAGATCAAATTCGCTCAAAATCACTTCACCTTCGAAAGTTTAGTAAAAAACAACATTGTTGTATGTGGTCTATACCGGCCGCAGCTTGATGATCTCGTTATTCTGGTAGCGTCTCATCATTTCCTGCGCGATGCTTGAATTTCTTGCAAGGTTGATCTCGCCCTGTTCATTTACCGTCGCTGTAAAGAGATACTCCTTGCCGGCAAAGACGTCCACGATTTTACCGCTCTGGTCCGGAGCGACAATAGTGAGTTGTTTTTTGTCGGTCTGGATTTTTATCCCACCACCGGCATCGAAGTCCCCCTCATTTTTTGGCTGTTGATGCTGGCGTTCGAAATCGGAGTTCGGTTTGATATCAATCCCGACACCGATTTTGTTGACGATGGCAGAGATGTTTTTCCCTCCTTTTCCGATAGCGGCAGGGACATCCTTGTCGTCAATATAGACGATCGCTTTTGTGTCGCTGATCATCTGGACTTCGACTGCACCATCGGTATAACGCCCGATCTCGCGCTGGATCTCTTTCTCCATAAGTTTCCATCCGGGACGGTCTTCATTCTCCGGTTTTGGGGTTACATCCTGTATCGTGGAAAGGGAGCTGCGGGTGTTTTCAAGCGCGGCTACCGGGTGACCAAAATGCTGGACAGGTGGAGCCTGCGGGGTTTTTACCGGGGCAGGTGCCGCTGGTACCGATACCATCGGCATAACAATGGTCTGGCCATCGTAGCGGAAGATATCAAGGGCGAGTTTACCGGTTTCGTAATCGGTAACGGTTGTCACGGGCCGGATATGCATCTCGTTTGCCATGCCTTCGGGAGCCTTGATGGTGAACCCGACATCGTAGATCTTTGTTACGATGCCCCGTTCAAGGAAGACGATCGTGTTGACAACCTGCGAAAGCACAGAGAAGTCAACCCGGTCTGAAAACCGCTGGACGGCGTCCTGCACGCTGTTTGCATGGATAACGCCGACCATACCAAGGCCTGCAAGCCGCATGTCGGAAAAGACGCCGAAATCTTCGTTCTTGCGGAGTTCGTCAAAGATCACAAAGTCCGGGCGGACAAGCAGGAGGATGTCTGCAGTATTGGTCATGCTGCCGTCAAGCGTCGTGTACTGGGTAATCTGGTCCGGCACCTGTAATTCCCGGGGAGCCTCCATGGTCTTGACGACAAACCCGGAATCGGAAAGGAACGTCGCGACACTCTGGGCGAGGGTCGTCTTTCCGGAGCCGGGAGAACCGGCAATGATGAGCCCACGGTTTTCTGAGATAATCCGCTTCTTGATGATGTCGGATTTTGCATAGTTTTCAAGCGTTACATCCACGATCGGGCGGACAGCGGTGATCTCCATGCCATCCGAGAACGGCCTGCGTGCGATAGCGATCCGCATCGAACCGATCTGCACCACGGTGATCCCACGCTTTTCGACTTCGATAAATCCGTCAGGATCGCGTTTTGCCCGTTCAAGAATTTCCTGCGCAAGGTTGCGAAGCTCGTATTCGCTGACCGGCTGGTCGCGGATCTTGACAAGTTTCATGTCATTGATCGTGCCCTTCTTTGCCGAGGGGCTGACTCGCTCTTTCAGGTAGACCGCGATTGTGTGTTCATCAAAGAACTGGTCGATCCCAAGGGGGACAAAGTCGCTGATCTGCGGCTTTAGGTAAATGACGTCCAGTCCTTTTGCCCGTGCCACTTCTGCCTGCACGTTGTCGCTGGTGATGAAACGTGCAGAATTCTCGATGGCGATGTTTCGGATCATCGCATCGATCTCGCCGCCGCTTGCCAGCTTTACCTGTTCAAGCGTGGGCCGGATACCGGAGAATTTGAGTTCTATGGTTTTTTCTTCGGCCATTTTGCAGAGCGACTGCAGCTCGTTCAAGCCCGAGAAACCAATTTCACGTCCATTGTTTGCCTGGGCTTCAAGTTCTGCAATGACTGCTTCCGGGACGATTATTGTTGCACCTTTGTATTCACCGGCTTTTATCATCGAGGTTATGCGTCCGTCAATAAGGACGCTTGTATCAGGTACTAGTATCATAAAATATTTCCTCTCGTATTGTGTTCTATGGTATGCTCTTGTATGCTATTCCTGAGATTGTGGGAACCTCTGCGAGTGCTCGCATGTTTCCTGTCTCACCGGCACTCCGGTTATACGTGCCATATGTACCGGTATTGTCCAACGACCGTAAAGATCGTTGATACGGTAGATATTACCCCGCAGGGTTTATAAGGAGTTCGGGGGATTGGGGATCTTAAAACCAAATTAAAAATCGGATAAGAAGTGATTAAATAATCACATCGAGAATAAGGAATAATTAAAAAATTACACTAGTCCAAGAATAATAAATTTGAATTGGTTTTAAATATGTCAAACGGTTTGGATTTTTATCTTCAACCTCCTGCGATTTGGCAACAATTTGAAACATTATGTTTGGAACTATTTGGTGAATTATTTGGAAATGTTGAAACGCAAAAATATGGTAGGCCCGGGCAAACCCAACAAGGTGTCGATATTATTCATTTTATTGTTGCAAAGAATGAGTGGATTGGAATACAGTGTAAACAAAAAGAAGTCTATCCCCAAAAATTCTTATTAGAAAGCGAGGTACTGGATGCTGTTGAAGACGCAAAAAAATTCCAGCCAAAACTATCGAAATTGGTAATTGCTACTACAGCCCGAAGGGATGTAAAAATTCAAACCCTTGCTGCAAAAATTACAGATGAAAATACAAAAAACGGTCTTTTTTCGGTTCAAGTGTGCTCGTGGGATGACCTTCAAGATCTGTTATTCAAGTATCCAGATTTAATTAAACGCTTTTATCCTTCAATAACCGTAAATTCAAAACCAGAAGAAAATAATGATCAATTAATATCATTTGTTGCAAATCCTCAATTCACCGGACGAATGGAAATTTTTAACAATATTGATGGTTTTTTTTCGAAGGACTCACACTCTCCAATAAATATTGCTTTGAATGGTCTTGGAGGTGTTGGGAAAACTGAAATCGCGAAAGAATATGCGCAAATCCATAAAAATGAGTATAATAGAATTTTATTCGTCAGTGCAACATCATCCGAAGTAACATCATCAACGATATCAGGATCTGCATCTTCTTTCCATATCGATGCATCAGCGATTAGTGATAAAAAAGTTTTAGTTAAACAGGTTATTCGACAAATTGAACAAACCGGTCCAAATCTAATAATATTCGACAATGCAGAAACACCTGGAGATTTGGAAGAATTTTTGCCCAAATCAGGAAAAAATTATGTTATTGTCACGTCTCGAAATCCCTTGTGGAACTCAATTGCACATCCTATAAGTGTTGATGTCTTTAAAAGAGAGGAATCTATAGAATTTTTTGTTAAAAAAACCGGACAAGAACAAGATTTGAATGCAATAAATGAATTATCAAATGAATTGGGAGATTTACCATTAGCTCTTGAACAAGCGGCATCTTATATTATTGAAACAGGAAGAACAGTTCCTGATTACCTCAGTTTATATCGACAATATCCAATTAAATTGCTAACTCATAAAACGAAGAGCTCAAATTATCCTGTTGCTCTTGCAAAAACATGGGATCTATCCTTCAAGAAAATTGTGGATGAATATCCCATTGCATCAGATTTTTTGAATTTATGTGCATTTCTTGCACCTGATAAGATTCCTTTGGATCTGTTAAGTGATCATAATACCTTATTTCCAAAAAATTTAGCTGATGCAATTTCTGATTCTTTAAAATTTGATGAAATAATTGCATCACTTTTGAGGTATTCGTTAATTAAGCGTAATGGAAATTATCTAACAATTCATCGTCTAGTTCAAGCAGTAATTCGCAGCAACCTTAATAAAAGCGATAAAAAAGAATGGACAAAATTAGTTTTACATTTAACGAGTGATGCGTTTCCAGAAAATATACACGATTATCAAATTTGGAAAAAATGTTCGGATTTATTACCCCATTCATTAGTAGCTTTAGATCAATCTGAAGAATTTGATTTTAAAACAGATGTTAAAAAATCTCAACTGTTAATTAAAGTGGGCCTCTATTTGGAAACACAAGCCGAATATGAAAAAGCTAAAAAAATGTTTTCAAAGGCATTGGAAATTGATAAACGGATATTTGGACGAGAAAATCCAGCAATCATTAAAGACTTAAATTATATCGGGGATCTTTATCGACATTTAGAAGATTATTACTCAGCGAAAAAAAGGTACGAGCAAGCATTAGTGATTGCAGAAAAAAAATTGCCTGAGAATCATCCAGAGATTGCTCTATGCTATAATAATCTTGGATTAAATTATTGGGATTTTTGTAAGTATGATACAGCAATAGAATATTTGAAAAAGTCTCTTGCCATTCATAAGGAAATTTTAGGATGTGAAAATCCTTTCGTAGCGTCTTGTTTAACGAATTTAGGTCTAGTGTATCTAGATTTAAATAATTATGATCAAGCTGAAAAAAACTTATTGAAAGCTCTCGAAATTGATGAAAAAATATATAAATTCAATCATCTAGAAATATCTTTGGATCATAGGAATCTTGGAGATTTATACCTTAATCTAAATAATATTGACTTAGCGAAAGAGCATTATGACACAGCTTCACAAATTAATCAATCCATTTTTGGATTGAGCCATCCGGAAATTTCTAAAGATTTAACAAAACAAGGATTTCTCTGTTTGGAGATTAACGATTTTACAGGCGCGAAAGAAAAATTTCAGGCGGCCTATGAAATCGACTCTCATTTTTTCGATAAAACCCGTCCTACAATTGGGTTAGATCTTGATAATATTGGTTATGTTTTACTTAGATTGGATGACTATTTAGGTGCAAAAGAAAAATTTTTACAATTTTTTGAAATTGCGAAATTAAATTATGGATACTATCATATCAATACTGCTAAATCTTTAATGCATTTAGCTGATGCCGATGCGGCTCTTGACGATATTGATGGATGTGAAAAAAAATATCTGCAAGTCCTAGATATTTTTCTTCAACTTTTTGGTGACAAGGATGAAAGAGTCCAGCATTATAAACAAGTAATTGAAAAAATTCGCGAGTGTGAACTTCGGAATATCCCAAATTCAACGTAATTTGGAGAAATCTACTACATTAGACTCATTTTCAATTTTGGAAGCAACTAACACCTATCACTCGGTTTAAAAATGGTTCAAGTTGGACTTGCTTCTATAGAACTAATGAAGATCCCACTCCTACCGTATGGCCACCTTTTCCTCCATCCGGATTACTTTTTGCCATCCTATCTCCCGCCACCAGACTGTTCGGTGATGTGGGGTCCTGTTGAGTCACAGATACCAGCGACGAGCATCAATTGTACCCATCCGACCCCCCTCCCCCTCAGCTCACAAAATGCAATCCAGACACCGGCAATATGTGACGATAATTTTGTCAAAATGAGCGGTCGCGAGCGCTGGCCTAAACACAAATGTACCTGCCCGACCCCCTCAATCATCTATCAGATCTGCATGAAAAATGACGCAGTTTTACGACGTATATTTTGAGTGGACTTGGTAAAATGTGTTTGAGGGGGTCAGGCAGTGTACTTTAGATCGTGCGACGCTGCGACTTCCCATATCTCCGGCCCGGACTTGCGTGTGGAATGGTGCGGTTTTGCAATAATTGATTTTGTGGTTTGATACCTCATGGATCATGAGATGCCCCCCATGGGGGGTATATCGTACTGAGGCAGGTGCCCCTATCAGTTTCCATAAATTACCCCTCACCCTGCAGCGACCTGGTTCCCCCGGTTCACGCCCTTTTTGTTCAGGAATTTTCATTGTCAATTACCTGTACCAGGACTGACGTACACTTTCACCCCCCACAAATCCCATCCTCATCTTTGGTATCTTCCTACATGAATGGGGAAAATATATGCGCAGAATGCAGTTGGACGAATTGATTGTGCGGTGGAAGAGAACGACCCGGGTGCTGGCACCGGGCAATCAGAACTATGGGCAGCATCTCATGGACATTCTGGAGAAGCGGACTGACAAAGAACTGGCGCTCTTTTCCGATCCGGTAGAAGCTGCCGCCGTTTTCTGCCTTATTGACCTGTGCAGGACAAAAGAGCGGGAATCTGCAATTCCGCTGATGGCCGATGTACGGTACCGGTAAGCGGTATAATGAAGGATGACGCAGGCAGTGTGACATCGCGAAATGAATGCACATTTTTTTGCCGCACCACGAACCTTTTAACTGTTTTTTACCAACCAGTATAGATGCACATGCGATCTGTTGTTACAAAAACCGGATCATGCGTTCTTATCCTCGTCTTGATCGCGTTTTGCATAGTGGCGGGATGCACATCGCAACCCGCGGAATCCCCGCCGCCGAAATCTGCGGGATACCCTGCTGCGACAACCATTGCTATCCAGAATGGGGCAATGAATCCGCCGGTACTTATGGCAGTCCGTGGGACCACAGTAACTTGGATCGATGAAGATGTGCCTTTTTGTACCATCAAATCCGATCCTGGGGTTCCTGATTCGATTATGTCCCGGGTACTCAACCCCCCGCAAGTCTACCAATTCACGTTTACGTTACCGGGAGAGTATCCTTACCATTGTATGGAGCAGCCGGCAATCCGGGGTACAATTATCGTGCATGCCTGATCCGGTTTTCACACCCTGTCAATAATTTTCAGGCTTTCATGAAGGGTATATTTTGAACCGTGATCATCAGGATTCCATTAACTAGAATCATCTTCACTCCTGTCGAGAAATCTCAATACCTCTCTATAATTAACATACTGCACACTATTTTATGGCGAAAAATATGATATCGTGTGCTGACATAAAAGTTAATCCGAGGTTATTCTATTGAAAATTCGTACCCGCTCGCGTCTCATTCTGGTTGGTACGATTATCGTCTTCCTCATTGTCCTGAGCCTTATCACCCAATCGGTGATTATCGAATCGTTCGGTGCGATCGAACGACAGGAAGCAACCGCCAATATGCAGCGTGTTCTCTCCAGCCTGAACGACCAGGTGGAACAGGTTGCAGCGCAATGCAGGAGTTGGGCTGAATGGGACGATACATACCGGTTTGTCAATGACACGAATCCGGGGTATATCCAGTCGAACCTTGTCTCCCCAACATCATTTGCAAACCTTGGCATTAATTACGTACTCTTTTACAATTCATCGGGATCCCTTATCTATGCGAAAGGGTACGACACTGAAAACGGATCCGAACTACCGGTTACCGGGAACCTTACCTCCCTTGTAAGAAACAGTATTATCCCGGATGGGATGCCGGGCGGTGTCTCGGGCCGGCGGGGCTTTTCACTTCTGGAAGGACAGCCGGTTATCATAGTCGGGTACGAGATAACAATGACCAACAAGACCGGCCCTGCACGAGGGACGCTTATCATGGTACGGAAATTCGATTCCGACCGTCTGAATTATGTGGCACAGCAGACCCAGCTTGCGATCACGTTCCGGGCGCTGTCGAAGTCAATAGCGCCCATGGGGATAACAGATGCTGACTGGGCGAGAATGGTAGGTGGAGCGATCATTACAAAAGCTTTCAATGATACGGTTATGACCGGCTCCACGGTTATCACCGGCATAGAGAACAAACCCTCAATGATCCTCGTCAGCGTGGAGACATCGCGGCCGGTGTACCTGCAGGTTCAGCAGTCAATCCTCATTGTTGCCGCGGCAATTCTCCTGCTCTCCAGTATCCTGATCCTTGTAGTCCAGCTGCTGCTTCAGCGGTATATTATTGCTCCACTCAGCACCCTTGATGAAGACATCAGGGCGATTGGAAAATCCAAGAACCTCTCACACAGAATACCGGTAAAAGGAGACGAAGAGCTTGCCTCGATGACCCGATCCCTGAACTACATGCTCATGGTGATTGGGAAACAGCGTGATGATCTCAATTCTGCCCGGCTGGATCTCTCATGCCACAATCACGAACTGGAGGAGTTGGTGGAAGAAGTCCAGCAGCAACGGGATGAGCTGGACCGTGCCCGGGAGGATCTGGCCGATCGCAACAAGGATCTCGAGGGTTTGCTTGAAAAGATCCGGCAACAGCGTGATGCACTGCAGGATGCCCGTCAGCAGCTGGCTGCAAGGAACCAGGATCTCGAAGAGCTGAACCGGAAAGCAAATCTCTATCTGGATATTTATCTTGACGTTCTCACCTACGAAATCCTTAATTCGATCATGGGGCTTCGCGGATATGCAGAATTCTTACGAGAAACCGGTGGTGAAAAGGAAAAGGTTCTAGCAGAGAAGATCATCGCACTCGCAAAAAAGAGCGANNGAGACGATCAGCAGGATCTATAAAAACCCACCAAAAGTCTATCCGGTTGATCTCAAAATCTTCATGGAGCATGAAATTTTGGTATGGTGTGGAGTGAATATTCAGGCACAGAACTGCAACCGGACGGTTCTTGCAAACGATATGCTCGGAGTGATCTTCGACAATATTTTTTCAAACTCCTTAAAATACGGTGGCAGGGAAGTCCATATCGGCGTGAATGTAGTCGATGCCGGGGAAGGAATGGTCGAGATCTCGGTTACTGACGATGGCCCGGGCATTACTGATGAGATGAAACCACAGATATTTGACAGGTTCCGCAAGGATTCTACGACCCGGAGCAGTTATGGGCTGGGTCTCCATATCGTCAAGATGCTCATCGAAAGTTATGGTGGAAAGGTATGGGCGGATGACCGGAACGCGGGAGATGCACGGAGCGGCGTAGTAATTCGGNNTACGCTCCATAAGAGCGGGGACGTGCATCTATAGAAATTTTTTTAAGTATATACTGCATTAATAAAATATATGGTCAGGCAGGATCAAATACGGAGATTGCATGACACCACCTGGCTGCAGGAACACTATGATGGAGAACCTGATGATAGCCTACCATAACCCGATCAACGGGTTGACTCGCCCCGGGAGAAATCTGGATCGTGAAAACGCTTGCAACGGTGAGTACCGAAACCTGATCCGTATCCTTACCTTCACAATCGACATACTCTGCGACGACAGTGAACCCACTGAAAAGAAACTCAGGAATATCAGGCTACTGATACTTTCACTTTCAACCTTCAAAGTGCTCGCAGAACAACGCGAGTCCGGACAATTGGAAATACCCGATCAGAATTTTGTCGATGACCTTAACGGGACTCGCTACTGTGCGGTCAGCAACTGTGAACTCGAACGTTTCAGTGAGAAATAAACGGAGGACACCATGGATTATTCATTAATACCCGGAAGAGATGGAGACGAGATGAACCGTATGCTGACCGGAAAAATGCCGATGCACCCGGACGATTCAGCAGCCCTGCTGGCATGGATTACCGCAAAGCGCTTTCACGAGATCGGATGTGAAAAGAGCCTCACAGAGTATCATTAATCATGACAGTTCCCGAATCACCATTTTCTGTTATTTCCGGGAAATCGGGGGGGAGACCGTAAAATCCGCTAAATGGACTGGATGGAACCCGTGGGCATCCCCGGATTGATAACTGGTAAAACAAATCAGGTCAGGAATTGATCAATATAACGTGACTGGCATCTGCATTTCACTTCTTTTTCAACGTAGCAAAACCTGAAACAACCACAATCCCCAGCGCCGCGAGGGCAATCCAGAAAAGGTTTTCTGTCAGAGTGTTCATCGGGATTGCCAGGAGGATCAGGAATGCAATACCGGCCGGGATAACGATACCGATGATGATATGCCGGATAAGACTGTAGTTTGTCGAGATGGTGTCCTCTTTCATGGCAGGTATCCATGGATCAGATCCGTCTGGGTTGTATAGGTGTGCATATGCACCGGGCAAATATATGCTTTCCCGATTTAGAATATAGTTGTATCTAGTAATTATAGAGGTATATGCTAACATACGGGCAATACCCGGTTACATTGATCCTGATTCTAGGCAATTAAAAAAATGAGTGATACTACAGCGTCCGGTTATTTACGTGCCGTTTGTTCTGTCTGGACGAGATAATTGATAACATTTTCAGAAATATCTGCGGNNCCTCGCAGATGCTTTCCACTGATGAAAGGGATTCGACATTCTTATTGGCTTGTTTTATATCACCGTTGAAAAACGAAGCCAGGCTCCGGTTAACAATCTCCAGTGACATTGTGCTCGCTTTTTTTAGTTCTGTGAGTA